>NZ_JBFBBK010000078.1:12296-27188 GCF_040682635.1 Streptomyces sp. NPDC051133 | reverse complement strand
CCTTGCAGCTACAGTATGCAGCCACGAGGGGGCCCGTGTCTACCCCCTCCGCAAGATCAAGTCAACGCTACAGAACGTGACGTGCGACCCGTCCGGCCCCCGCAGACTGGTCTACACCACACAGGAAAGCCAAAAGAGAAGGAATCGAGAGAAAGACTGTTCTGGATTTACGTATAAGGAATCCTCAAATGCGGGCCTGCGCTACCATTTTCGTGTCACCAGAACTACCCGGAAGGGAACGGGCGTTGACCGAGGAAGAGACGAAACGCTGGCGCGAACTCTCCAAGATGAATAGGGCTCAGCTATGCGCGCTATACCGCCAGTTGGGCCACGTGTGGAGCGCTCGCCCTCTGGAAAAGTGGACGAAGGAAGAGATCGTCTCCGGCATCCTGGAGATTGAGTTCCGCGACCAGCGCGCGGAGGCACGCGCGCACTTCGAGGACTACACCAGCGCCAGCTACGGCGGCCCCCACGCGGTCGACGTCGACCAGCCGTACGGCTTCAGGGTGGAGCGCCGCGACGGGACGGAGTGGACGTTCACCACGGGCTACCAGACTCAGCCGGAGGTCGAGGACGACCGCCCCCGCTGTTCGGTCGACGTCGCTATGCGCGCGGTCACGGCGACCCGGTACGGGCACAGCTACTACGGCCCGCTCCGCGTCTCCGTTTGGGCGCACCGCGGCGACGAGGAGCACTACCGCAACCCCGTGCCGGACACTGCGGAGTGGTTCGAGTTCGGCCCGAACACGCTGCTGGAGAAGTGGCGCGCGGAGCAGCTCGTGAAGGAGCCCCAGGGTTGATGCCGTGCAAGAGGGAGGGCGCCGGCCGCTGTGGCCGGCGCCCTCCCTCTTTGCGCTCCCTCAGTGAGGTACTGCCATTACTGAACCTCAGTAGGTGCAGTGTGAGGTTCGCGCAGCTTCGCCCGGCGGGTCGGGGTAGGTCCGGAGCGAGGCGCTTGCGTTGCCGCGCCCACGGAACCCTCGGCCGGTACAGCGTGGGCGTAGTCGCCGGCCCTGAGCCGTTCCCTGACGCGCTCGTCCAGGCCGGGGAGCCGCTTGGTTGGGTCGGGCTCGGTCAGCTCCAGGACCAGCGCGCGGGCTGCCTGGGAGAGGGCAACGTCCGTCAGGTCGAGGTCGAGGGCGGCGCCGTTGCACCAGCGCTTGAGTGCCTTGTGCAGGGGCGGGGCGAGATCGACGGTGACGCGAATAGGGGTCGTGCGGATCGTCTCGGCGCTCTCTGGTGCCGGGGCAATCTCCTCGTCGGCGAATTTGCTTTTGTCCCTCCGGCGACGAGTGGTCATGCCTGCGCCCTTTCCCATTCAGCGATGATTTCCTTAGCCGCGGCCGGATATGTGGTGCCCGTAGTGTCGACCTCGAACCCGTACGCCTGCCGGTACAGATCATCATTGAAGGCAATTACGGTATTCATGACCCGGAATCCCTTCTCCGTGAGAGCTTCCCGGAATTCTGCATCGGGACCGGTTTTCGTGGCGTAAGGGCGATTGGTTCGCGTCATCAGAACCATTTCGCAAATCGGGTCTCGCGGCCTGCCGAGTTGTTCACGCATATCTCGCGCTTCATCAAGCTTCTTTCGGAGTTGGAGCATGGTCCGGCGTACTTCCATTCCGCCCGGAGCAAGAGGGAAAATCCAGACGTCGGCATACACCAGAGCCGATCGTGCAATGGCTTCGTGGTCTTCGAGCTGCGGGGCGTCGACCACCACCGCGCCACGGCCGGCTTCGAGGCCGGGGAGGGTGCGGTGCATGGTCGTGATCGCCTGCCCGATCACCGGATGGCTGAGGCCGCCGGCGTCCTGCATCCAGCCGAGGCATGAGGCGCCCTTGTCGGCGTCCGCCAGTAGGGGATCAAGGCCGATCTCTTGGAGGCTCTTGCAGAGGAAGATCCCGCTGGTGCTCTTGCCCACGCCAGGCTTGATGCTGACGAACGCGATGCGTAGCACGGTCATGCCAGTACGGTACTGCGGCTACTGCCCCTCAGTACCCCACTCAGGGTCACGCGTCGCGCAGGCTGCGGCGCAGGCGCCGCACGGCGCGGTGTACGGCGAGGCGGCGCGCGAGCCGCGGGCCTAGGTAGGCCGCGAGGATGGGGCCGGCGCCTGCGGCGAACGCGGTGAACGGTCCGGCCCAGCAGGAGACGAGGAGCACGCCTCCTATCAGCAGGAGTAGGCCGAGGGTCACGGCGAGGGCCTGGTGCTCGTCGTGGTCCTGGTCGCGGTCGTGGCTCATCGGCTCCCCCTCGCTCGTGATCACGAGCCGTCCAGGCTAACGACGGGCACCGACACCCGCCCATACAAAACTGACCCCACTGCACCTACTGAGGGTCAGTAGGTGCAGTGGGGTCAGGAAGAGGCCTCACACCCCCTTGCAGCCCCTTGGGGGCGCAGGGCGGGGAACGCGACCGGTCGGCGCCTCTCGGCCTCCCAGGGGCCGTCTCAGGGCCTCGCGGTGGCGTCCTCGGTCGGCGCCGGCTACAGGTCTTGGACAGCGCGCAGGGCTTGGTCCACCCGGGCCATGGCCGAGGGGTCGATGGGGCCGAGGAGCTTCGCGCCCTCGAACCGGTTGACCCGCAACTGCACGATGTTGACGGCGACGGCGGTGCACGGGATCGGGTCGCCGATCACCACCGACATGGCGGTATCCGGGTACTGCCCGCTGTCGTGCAGCACGATCACGAGAACCGCGCCGTACGTCTCTTCCAGGCCGGTCAGGCTGATGATCAGGACGTTGCGGCCGTCGGCCAGAGTCCAGATTTCACCGCGGTTCATCACAGGGTGTCGCCCTCGCCCGCCAGGTCGCCGCCGAGGCCGAGCGCGGCGAGCTGCCGGCCGGCGTCGAGGGTGGCGGCGCGGCGCGCGGCGCGCACCACGTAGGCGTTCACGCTCAGGCCGGCCTCGATGGCGGCCGCCTTGATGGCGGGGGCGAGGTCATCGGGGATGCGCAGGGTCATGGTGGTGACAGTCATGGTGGCCAGAGTAGCCACCGGTTCGCGGTGGCGTAAGGCGGTTGCGGCCGAGGTGCCCGCAGGCCTGCGTCCGAGGCGGCAAGATCCTCCCTATGAGCACCGCGCGCCGCCGCCTCGGGACGGGCCCGAGCACCACCAGGAGCACGCCGACGACCGACGCGGAACCGCGTCTGCTGCCGATCGAGCGGCTTGCCCCTGACGCACTCCTGGACGGCCCCGAGCACCGAGGGCCCGCCGACCGGACGGGTCGGCGGGCCCTCGGACCGCGAGGCAAAAGGCAGGACGGGAATCAGGCTCCGATTCCGACCGAGGAAACGTAGGCGTAGGCCGCGTAATCGGAGTCGAGATCCGAAATGACGTCCTCCCAAATCTCATCGATCAGGCCCTCATCCTGAGCGGCCCACGCGTCGACCAGATCAGCCCAGATATATCGGACGGTGATCGATCGCTGATTCACGTTGGGGCGGTAGCGCGGCGTGGGAACTGCGCTCTGGTCGACGGGGTAAATCTCCATCCGGCGACCCGAACCGTTGTTTTCAAGGTGCCGCTTAAGCCACCCGGACCGGATCAGGTTTTCCCGCCGCCGGGTCCAATAGGCATTGTCAATCTTCTGCCGGTTCTCGGCCGAGGGGGACGCCTTGCCCTTGTACCAATTTCTCATTGCGCGGTCGGTGATGCCCTGATCCCTCATTGCCTGACGGCCCTTTGCGCTGTTGAGGTATCGCATACGGGCATTCATGCCGCGCTTTGAGGTGACGGGCGAGGAGATACCGGAGGTGTAAACGATCCGGTTGAGTTCCATAATCAGGGCTTCACCGCCCTTCATGCCCTGCGCGTTGTACTTCTGGAACTCTCCCCATCGGTCCCACAGTCCCGGTGATCCGGTCATCAGCGCTTGCCCCCAAGCGTGTACGTCTTCTTTTCCTTGACCTGGTTCAGGTCTCGGCCCTCCGGGAACACGGCCCGCCAGTCACCCACCACGTGGAGTTCGTCCGTGCCGGACATCTCTACGACGGTCAGCCCGTGGGCGCGCGCCTTTTCAGCTTTCATCCACAGGTTGGCGAACGCCTTTGAGCGGATGATGTGCATCATGTCCGGTCGGCGGAGTTCCCGGTTGCTACTGGATTCGCCGATGGTGGACACGAACTTAGAATACATGGCCTTCACGTATTCCAGGGCGATTTCGTCACCTTCGGCAATTGCCTTCTTCCGTGCTTCGGCGAGGGCGCGGCGCAGCTTTTCGAGGAGCGATTCCGTGGCGCCGGAGACGAGGGACCGGTGGATCACGGGGGCCTCGGCGAGGGCGGGCCGTACGACGTCGCCCCCCTTGTCGAGGACCGGACGGGCGACGTCCAGGAGGAGCCGCAGCGTGGACTCCGTCACCCACAGCTCACCAGGCTCCATGCGGTTGCCCAGCGGGTTGGGGAGGTCGGGGTGGTCCCACTCGGCCGGGGTGATCAGGTGGACGCCGGCCTTCCTGGGGTCGTGGGTGCCGCTGGTGTCCTCCTGCAACCGGCCGATCGGCAACCAGCACTTGAGGGCGGACAGGTAGGCCGCGTTCATGTCGAGGGCGGTCACCTCGATTTCCTCGCCGTTCTTCGCTGCGGCGACGACTTCCTTATTGCGCCACTTCGGGCGCCCCTCCCAAATCTCGTCGGCCCCCTTCTGAGACTTCTTATTCAGAATCTCGTGAGTCGGCGGGAATTCTGAGTGCTCGTATCGTCCGCCGACGCGGGAGGCTTTGAAGAGTGCCATCACGTCGGGAATTGCGGACTTGATGAGGGCGGTACGTGCCTCGTCATAGTCGCCCTGGTGCTCGGTCAGCACTTCCCGTACGCGGGCGGTGATCTGGTCGACGAGCGACGAGGAGGCGTAGCCGGGCGCGCGGCGCGGTGCAGCTGCCGGTGCGGCGGCCGCCACCGGTTCGGCGGGCGCGGGGTCGACCGGCGCGGCCGAGGCGGTGTTCGTCGGCGCTTCGGGCGGTTCCGCGCCCTGCGCCGGCTCCTCGGTCGTGTCGTCACCGAATACCGCCGTGTCCATGGCGGCGGCGCACTCCTCGCGGGTGAGGTGCTGCGGGATGCCCTCCACTTCGTCCTTGGCGGGGGCACCGCACAGTACGCAGGGGTCGCCCTGCCACCCGCCGGGCGAGGGCACCGCGGCCTCGGCCTGAACGGGCGGGGTCGGCGGCGCGGCGGTGAACGTGGCCGGGACGTCGGCGGCCGCCGTGGCGAGGGGGAGAGAGGTCTGGTCGGCGGGCGTCCGGTCGGCGGGGAGCGCCGTCACGGCGCGGGTGGGGCCGGCCAAGAGGTCGAGGACGGGCAGGCGGTAGTGCGCGGCGAGGGCGTCAACGTCATCGAGCGTCCAGTGCTGTTTGCCCGACTGCTTGCGCGACACCTGCGCCTGCGCCTGCCCGATCCCTGCGGCAACGTCGCCTTGCCGCTCACCGGTCCGGCTCATGAGCGCGGACACGGTGAGCCTGAGCAGATCTTCCGTACTGAGGCTAGGACTCATGCATAACACTCTAGCATCGCAAATACTGATTCAGTATCTGCAATCCACTTTTCACTCATCCGAGACGCTGCGGCGGGTACTGCGGGTACGTGGCCTACTGAGGGTCAGTAGCTATCCGCCGTGCGCCCGTGTCTGCCGGATCAGGTCGGCGAGGCGTACCGGTTCGTCCGGCCCGAGGGGCACGCTCCATACGGCGCTGAGCGCGCCGTGCTCCTGGACGTCCGCGAGGGCAGCCACCCCGACGGCGAACTGTCGGTGGCGGATGCCCCGCAGGGTCGCCGCGCCCTTCAAGAGGTCGGCGGCGCGGGTGCCGAGGACGTCTCGGTTCTTGCCGTCCAGCACGATCAGGAGCGGCGGGAACCGGTCGCGGCCGGCGGCGCGCGGGTAGCGGGTCCACCAGTCCGGCAGGCCCGCCGCCCTCGCGGGAGTGCGCGGGCCGGCGGGGCGGGCGTGGGTGCGGTACCGGTCGTACGCGGCGACCTTGGTCACCAGCCTGCCCAGGGACATGGTGGCGCGGTCGACTTCTACGAACGCGTGCGGCACTTCGGCGTAGCGCAGGTGCAGCACCGCGTCCGGGATGAGGAGGCCGGCGGAGCCGAGGGGGTGGGCCACCTCTACCTCCCAATCGGCGACCTCCCCGAACGCCGTGCCGACGCTGGTGTCGGGGCGCAGGTTGCGGGAGAACGCGACGGCGGCCGCGGTGACCGCCAGGGCGTGGGCGTACGCGGGCGAGGCGGCGACGTGCTCGCCCGTGACGTCGGTGGTGCGGTGCTCAGCGAGGCCTGCACGGCGCGCCTCGGCGAGGCCGGCCGCGGTGAGGAACCAGATGTTCGGCCGCCGCTCCTCGTTCGCGGCCACCAGGCCGGCGGACGCCATGCTGCGCAGGTGCCGGCGGACCGTGCTCGTGTCCGTCGCGGTCGGGGTGAGCCAGGTGTGGAGTTGGTGGGGCGTGGCCACCCGCGTGCACGCGAGGAGCTGCAAGATTCGCAGCTCGTGTTCCACCCCCAGTTCGGTGGTGACAGGAGATAGAGAGGAGTCGGCGCCCTGCGCGGCCCGCTCACCCACCTTGCGAACTGCGGAAACGGCGCTGCGGCGGGCGGGGGCCGTGTGCGCGGGCGCAGGCCCTCGGCTGTGCTCCTGAGCGTGCCCGTGGGCGTGCTCCTGGCCGTACGCGGCATCCGGCGCCGTTCCGGCCGGCGCGGGCGAGGAGGCAGAGGCGGCGCGCGCCTGCGGGTCGGTGGTCGTCATCGAGGTCTCCGGTTCCGTCGGCGTCCTCCCGCCCTCGGTCGCGAGGACGGGCCGCGCCGCCGACGAGGAGCCGGCCGCGCGAGTCGGCCGCCACCCTGAACAACACCCCCTTGACCAACGTCTAATCGTCGCTTTTGTCGCACCGTGTCAAGGGGAAACGCACCCTTGAGTGATCTTGGACAAGGGGGGTGTCGACAAGGGGGCGGCCGAACCGCGCGAGGGCCCTGCGCCTACTGACTGGCAGTAGGCGCAGGGCCCTCAGTGGTGTGTCGGGTCAGCAGGGGAGGTTCGGCGGCAGGTTGGCGAACGCGCGGCGGACGTAGCCGGTGTACGACGGGCCCCACCCGCCGTGCCCGATCTGGTGAACCTTGATCAGGGAAACGCCGTTGGCGCGCACGCACGAGCCGAGGAACTGGAATCGGGTGCCCTCACCGATCCCGGAGCCGGTGTTGTTGCCCCGCGAGTCACGGAGGATCAGGCCTCCGGTGCCGCGCTTGGGGGTGCCGTAGTAGGCATCTGCATAGCTGGTGGACTTCTCGGCTGCAACCGCATTTGTCGTGGTGCCGAGCGTGGCGAGACTTACCGTGGCTGCAACTGCCGCCACAACGGCGGCCCTTCGCTTGTTCACAGTGCTGTTCCGTTCTGTTGCGATCCTTTCCGAGACCCCCGCAGGTGGCGAGGCCTAGCAACGGCATGGCGCAGGAACGTTTCCCCGTTTGCGGGGACTGCCCTGTCGTCAGAACCGCCGCACAGAAGTGATCGTCACAAACCCTCGAACACGCGTCCAATGATTTTCAGGCGCACACGCGCGGGACGATCTCCGACAAGGGGTCGGGGCGCCCGACCGGACTCGACAAGGGGGCCCGGTACAACCCTTGACGCCCTGTTACATACCGGTACAACCCTTGACGCCCTGGAAAGTCCGTCTCTCCTCGCGCGCCGTGGGCACTGCGCCTACTGGCCTTACTGACCCTCAGTGCCCCCAGTACGCGACTGTGCCCCGGACCGCGGGGGACGGTCCGGGGCACTGGGGAAGGGCCTACTGGCCCGTGGATTCGGCGCGGCCGGCGCGCTGCTGCGCGAGGCCGGCGCGGACGGCGCGGGCGCTGTCGACGACCACCCGTATTCGCTCGGCACGGTGCCAGAGTTCGGCCCGCCGTTCGTCGGTCACGGTCACTGCCACGCCCCCGGCTCAACAGTCGCGTACTCGCAGTAGGCCCGCCGGAAACGCTGGTGCCCGGGGTTGTCGCGGGTGTGCTCGGCCATCCACTTGTCGAGTTGTTCGGCGTCCGCCAGGGGGCCGGAGGCCTCGCCGCAGTCTTCTTCGTCGCCCGAGACGCACCGCGCCTCGTACTCCGGCTCCGCCGACTCGTCGGCCGTGACGCCGGACTGCGCGGGGGTGCCGGCCTCCTGGTGGACGTCGAACTGCCGGAAGCGGAACGTGCGGGTGGTCGAGGAGGTCACCGTTCGCTCCTCGGCCGGTCGGCGTGATGGGTGGCCCCGCCGTACTCGCCGGTCTGCGGGTCGCACGTGCTCACGGTCATCGTGATCACGTACTCCCACATGCCGGCGACGGGCCCGGGGACCCTCGCGAGGGACAGCCCGTGCGGTTCGAGGGCGGGGGACTGCCGCGCGACGTCGGCGGCCGCCTGGAGAGCATCGGCGGCGGTCGTCCCGGTGCACACCAGGGCCGTCAGCGCGGACACCGAGACGTCGCTGGACTGCCCGTGATCGGGGAGTGCGCCCACGGCGTTGGTCGCCGCATCGAGGGACCGGACAAGATCGGGAACGAAAAGGGGCTGCCTGCCGATCTGGACCGTTTCGACCGCACCTCCGTCTGCGGGGCGGGTCGCGGGGAGGTGATCGGAGGGGCCGCGTTCGGGCGGCGGAGTGCCGTTGTGATGCGCCATGACCGGACGGTACGGGCGGACGGGTCCGGCGAGGACGAAGTAGCTGTTTCTAAGCCTCGGTTCTGTGTAGATTTGCGCCCTAGGCTGGGCTGGTGTCCGAGGACGCTGGAGGGGCCGGGGAGAGGGACTGCCGGGCTTGTGGTGAACGGCTGAGGCCGGATGCCCGACCCGGGGCTCAGTTCTGTTCGTCGGTGTGTCGTTCCAGGCAGTGGCGGAAGGAACAGCGGCTCCGCAAGCGCCTGGCGGCCGTCCGAGGCGAGGCCGGCACGGTGGAGTGTCCCGAGTGCGGGGCCCGCTGGGCGGCCGGTGTCGACCGCCGGTCGGACGCCCGCTATTGCTCACGGCGATGCGTCGTGAGGGCCTGGCGGCGGCGGAAGGAACCGTTCGCGGACCGTTCACAGTGACCGCTGATCGAACGCATCCTGAACCCAATTTCGTTCAGAAACCGGTCAATTGCGGTCGTTCGTTGTGATCTTCGTATTTGCGGTCTGACTCTCGGTGGCAGATGCGGGCCCTGTCCCGTCATGGCCCGAAGTGCCGTGCCCTGGCCCGCACTTGGGTGGTGAAAGCCGTGTCCGAGGAGAACGAGAACGTCGGCGCCGTCAGCCAGTCCCGCTACGAACAGATCATCTCCGAGCTGCGGGAAGTCGTCGAACAGCAGACACGTGGGCAGTTCACGATCGGCGAGCGAGCCCTGGAGGTCGAGCCGATGAGGCAGCGGGGCGGCCCGGCCGGCGAGAGCGAGTACACGGTCGAGAGGTCGATGCAGCGTCTGGCCGAGGACATCGGTCTGAGTGTCGGCACCGTGAAAACGGCCAGGTGGGTGGCCTCCCGCTGGCCGAAGGAACGGCGGCAGCCGAAGATCGCCTCCTATACGGTCCACCGCTCGTTGGCGAACATCGAGGACGAGGACGAGCGCTTCGCGGCGATCCTGACGCCGCCGGACGGCAAGACCCGCTGGACCACGGACGACGCCAACCGGCGAGTGGGACAGCAGGTCGAGACACCGATCACGCCGCAGGAGAAGGTCACCGCGATCCACTCACTGGCCCGGGACGCGGACGTCGCGGCGGCGGTCACCACCGACTTCCTGAAGCGTCCCCAGGTCGCGGCCAAAGTGTCGGCGGAGGACAAGGTCCGGGTGGTGGAGGAATTCACCCGCGACGAGACGGTGGCGACCACCGCCGCGACCAGCCTCCTGCGAAGGCCGGACGTCGCGTTCAAGGCGATGAGCGACGACACCGCCCGCTTCCAGGTCAACCATGCCCAGGCCGAACGCAGTCGGCAAGCCCACGACTACTTCGAACGCACGAGCCCCGTCGCCCCCGCGGTCCGCAACATCGACCGGACGGTGGAGTTCCTGGACCTGGTCACCGCCTGCCACTCGTTCGTCGCCGCGGCCGGCCGCACCGTCCCCGGCCTGCGGGACCGGACCCTGTCCGAGGACGAACGCGCGATCGTGCACCAGAACGTCGCCAAGGTGAAAGCCACCCTCGACTGGATCGAGACGGCCGTCGACACCGGCAAGGTCGACATGGACGACGAGCTCGCCCGCATGCTGAAAGGCGAGTGACCGTGCCCCGCGCCTCACGCAGGAAGGGGGACGCGGCCAAACGCCATGCCGACACCGTCCGCTTCGTGCTGTTCGAGGCCCGCCCGGCAGGGCTGGACTTCGCCCAGCTCGTCCGCGCGACGGACCTGTCCGCCTACCAGGTCAGATCCGGTCTCGGCGCCCTGAAGGACGAGGCCGCCTCCCGCGGCTGGCCACCGCTGATCTGGACCCGCGACGTCGGCTATCGCCTCGGCGCCGACCGAGCCGCACTCGAGGCATACGAACGGGCCGTCGTCTCACAGAAACTCAACGAGTTCCGCCGGTTCATCACCGGCACCGTCGCCCCGCACGCCGCCGCCCACCCGAACGACAAGTGGGTCAAGCACATCGTCGCCCAGCTCAACTCCATCGAGTCCACCCTCGACCTCATCGCCAGCTCCTGACCCCTTCCCCGCGGGGGCCGACCGGCTTCGCCGGTCGGCCCCCGCCGCAGGTCAGACGGGACAACCATGCGACACCGCCGCTATCCGTCCGACATGACGGACCACGAGTGGGCCCTGATCGAACCGCTCCTTCCCCTGCCCGCCTGCGAAACCGTCCGGGGCGGCCGGCCGGAGAAGCACCACCGCCGCGAGATCGTCGACGCCATCCGATACGTCGTGGACACCGGCTGCAAATGGCGGGCCTTACCTGCGGATTTCCCGCCCTGGCGGACCGTCTGGGGGTTCATGGCCCGCTGGGCGGCCTGCGGTGTCATCGGCCAGATCCGTGACGCACTCGCCGGACGGATCCGCCGCGAGATGGGCAAGGGACCCCGGGCGGTGGCCACCATCATCGACTCCCAGTCGGTGAAGGCGGCCTCGACCGTCGGGAAGGACACCCGCGGCTACGACGCGGGCAAGAAAATCAACGGCCGCAAGCGCCACCTCGTCGTCGACACCCGCGGCCTGCCGCTGATGGTCATGGTCACCCCGGCCGACCTCCACGACTCCGCCGCGGCGAAGGAAGTCCTCTTCCGCCTCCGCCTCATGCACCCCGAGATCACCATCGTCTGGGCCGACCGCGCTTACGCGGGCAAGCTCGTGACCTGGGCAAAGAAGCACCTCAACCTCACGATCAAGACGGTCGCCCGGCCCAAGGACACCTCCGGATTCGTCATCCTGCCCCGCCGCTGGGTCGTCGAACGGTCCCTGGCCTGGATGATGAACGCCCGCCGACATGCCCGCGACTACGAACGGCTCATCCAGCACTCAGAAACCCTCATCACCTGGGCCGCCATCACCTTGATGACCCGCCGCATCACCCGCGCAGGCGCCACCTGGACGAAGCCGCCAAGGCCCGCCGCAACCCCCGCCTGACACCCTCAAACGGCACCCACAGAACCCATTTCGGCAGGTCAGCAGGCCCGGCCTTCAGAAACACTCACGAACAGATTGTTCGCCTTGTGCGGGCCGCCTCCGTGCTCCTGCCGGACACGGCAGACCCCCGGAACCAGGCGCGGAGGTTCCGGGGGCCGAGGGGCCCACAGACGGCTCCCACGGGGGGAGGAGCCGCCTGTGGGGGTCAGTGGGCGCAGGCGCGGGCGCCGCGCTCCTCGTCGGCCGCGAGGACGGCCGCGCACAACCGGGCGGGATCAACATAGCGGGGGCGGAACCCCGTTGGGCGGCTGAGGCAAGCAGCCTCCCATGTCCCGTCGCCGTTCGTCGGCATCAGGACCCATGATCCGCGCGAGAGCACCCGCACGCCCTGGACGTCGCCGACCACGGCGGCCGCCGTGCCCGGGGCGACGTGCACGATCAGCTCGTACCGCCGGTAGTCGGCGTACACGCCGTACCCGGAGTCGAGGGGGACGTCGAGGGCATCGAGCGCAGCGAGGCCGCGTTCGAGCGGGGCGATCACCACCGCGTCCCACGACGCCCCCGCCGCGGTTAAGGACGTGGCGGACAGTCCGCCGACGCGCAGCCGGCGTTCCATCTCGGCATCCGGGTCACGGAAGGAGGCGACCCACCCTGAAGCGGTGGTGTTCTCGGAACTGGCCATATGCGCACGGTAGGGGGCGTACAACAGAAGGTAGGCGAACAGATTGTTCGCCTTGTTCCGCCCGTCCCGGAGAACCAGATGGACACCAGGGCTATCGGCCGCCGCATCGCCTACTGGAGAGAGCGCCGCCGCTTCACGCAGACCGAGTTCGGCCGCCTCATGGGCGGCAAGAGCAAGCGGTGGGTGCAGTTCCTCGAAGCGGGCGACCGGCACGCCGACCCGCGCTTATCCGTGCTTGAGGACGCGGCCCGCGTCCTGACCGTTGATCTCCTCGCGCTGCTGACCGACGGGCCCGCCGTCGAATGCGTGGACGCGGCCGAGTTGAGGCGCATCCGAACCGTTCTGCAGAGCCACGACGTGATCACGGGCACGGCCGATTCCGACCCCGCCGACCCTCTGCCGGTCGACGTCCTGCGCGCCCGGGTCCGGCATGGCTGGACGTCGTTTCAGGCCTCCCACTTCGCCAGCCTCGGCCGCCTGGTGCCCGAACTCCTCGTCGCCGCGAACCGCGCCGCCGCCCGCCACCAGGGCGACGACCAACTAGCGGCGTACCGGTCGCTGTCCATGGTGTTGCAGTTGACCGAGGCCGCCTCGATCAAGTTCGGCGACGGCGCCCTCGCCACGATCGCCGGCCACCGCGCCGTCACCGCGGCCGAACGGTCGGGGTGCCCAGTCATCATGGCGTCCGCCTGCCGGCATCTGGCCGACGCGATGACCGCCGACGGGCAGGCCCGCGCCGCCGCTGACTTCGCCGTGGCGGCCGCCGCCCGCCTCGAACCCGATCTCAAGGCGCGGGGCGCGGACGGCCTGAGCACGCTGGGCATGCTGTATCTCAAGGCCGCGATGGCGCGGGCCGTGGCAGCCGAGGCAGCCGCGCGCGACGACCGCCGCGCCGCCGCCGACGCCCGCGCGGTCCCCGAGCTCCTGGACCAGGCCGACGAGCACGCGACCGAGCTCGGCGACGCCGGCGACGGGAACGCCCTGTTCACCGCGTTCTCGGGGACCAACGTGGCGTTGTACCGGGTCGCGGCGCATGTGCAGTTGTCGGAGGGTGCGGACGCCGTTGCCGTCGCGATGGACATCACCGCCGACGACCGCGCCGCCCTCCCCCGCGAGCGGCGCGCGCACCACCTCGCCGACCTCGCCCGCGCGTACGCGCAGGCCGGGCAGCGCGAGACTGCGGTGGACACGCTCCTGGACGCGGAGGAGGAGGCAAAGGAGGAGGTCCTTTGCCGACCCCGGACACGGCAACTCGTTGACGACCTGCGGCTTTTGGGCGTCGGTGGCGCAGAGGGGCGCTTGCGGGCACTCGCCGTTCGCTGTGGACTGCCCGGGTGACTAGCACCCTGTATGTGATCTCCAGCGCCGCCCCGCCCGTCTTGCACGTCACCACCGGTATCCGCGCCGCACAAAGCCGGGGGTGGGACGTCTGCCTGATCCTCACGCAGTCCGCCCACAGGTGGGTGACCGAGGACGCCGGAGGCCTTGACGCGCTTCGCGAACTCACCGGCCACCCCGTCCGCCACGCCTACAAACTCCCGTCGCAGAGCGACGTCCTACCCGACGCTGACGCCCTCCTCGCCGCGCCCGTCACCCTCAACTCGATCACGAAATGGGCCGACGGCCACGCGGACACCCTCGCCCTCGGCCTCCTCACCGAGGGTCTGGGACTCGGCCTGCCGATCGTCGCCCTGCCGTACATCAACGCCGCGCAGGCCGGGCACCCCGCCCTGCCCCGCGCGGTGTCCACCCTGCGCAAGGCCGGCGTGCGCGTGCTCCTGGACGACGACAACGACGAGGGGTTCGTGCCGCATCAGCCGAAGCGCGGCCGCGTCGAGGAGTACCCCTGGAACCTCGCCCTGGACGCCCTCCCGCCGGCCGCCTGACGGCCCCTCCGTGCGTACTGCCCCTACTGAGCCTCAGTAGGGGCAGTACGGGGTTTCAGGGCGTTTCCCACCCCGGGGACCGAAAACGCCTGTACGCCGCTGTGAGTGCCGAACTCCCCGCCCGGTGAGGGATTCCCCCGTCGATCGGTGATCGCCGCACAGGGGCGTTGCTGTGGCCGTTCTTGGCGCCTGTCTGTGCCCTGCCTCGATGAACTATCCGCGCCCCTTGATGCTCAGCCGTTCACACGCGCGCCCACGCGCGTCCTGTGGTTGCTGTTCCTACATCAGGTAGTTGCAGCTTGCTCAACGGTGATCAACCACGGGAATACGGGGGCTCGGCTTGCCGAGACCTGCGTGAGCGAAGCGAACGTGTCTATGGGGGTCTGGGGGGAGGCGATCCCGAAGGGACGACGAGCGAAGCGAGGAGCAGTCCCCCCAGAGATCAGGGAGTGCGTAGCACTCTCGATGATCTGTCTAGCTAAGGCTCTGTGTGCTTCCCCTTCTCTCTAGATCATCTCTGTGTGTATTGCCCTTCAGATCTGACGGAGGGGGGCCTTCAGATCTGAAGGGGGAGGGCCGTCAGAAATGACAGGGGTGCCCCCGTCAGGAATGACAGGGGGTCGGAGAGCTGCGCAACCTCGCAAAACCGCCCCCGTCAGGAATGACGGGGGCGGTCGGCTCTCTATGGCTGAGGGGCCCGGGGGGGGGGGGGGGCCCCCCCCGCCCCCCCCCCCGCGCCCGGGGGGGGGGGGGGGGGGTGGGCT
>NZ_JBFBBK010000078.1:0-12286 GCF_040682635.1 Streptomyces sp. NPDC051133 | reverse complement strand
GGGTGTCACCGCCGACGGGGTCCAGGACCAGGTCGACCCCGCGCCCGCCGGTCGCCTGCCGCACCGGCTCCTGGAAGGCGCCCGCCAGGGCCCCTCGTGAACGCGCCGTTGGTCAGTCGGTCGGTTCGTCAAACTTCGTCACGTACAGGTTGGTGGTCTGCGACCCGTCGTCCAGGTACCGGGGGCGGACTTCCATGCACTTCGCAGCGACCAGGCGGCGGATCGTGCGTTCCACCGTTGACCGGCTCACTCCGAACTCCGCCGCGATCGTGTCGATTCCCGGGAAGATGGCATCAAGCCCGCCGTACCTGGCGCGCAACCAGTCGTAGAGCCAAACGTCTTTGAACGCCCTCTTCACGACCCAACCGGGGGTCATGGAGAAGCCGCGGGGACCCTCATGGGCTAGCCCCTCGGGGGGCGCATTGTCCGACATAGGCAGAATGTCCTTCCTGCCCCGAACCGCTACTAGGCGCAAGACGCACGCGCCCGGTATGCTGACCCGAAGCGATAGCAGCGCGAGCGGCCCCCCGGCGACCAACCACAGGGGCCGTTTCGCATTTCTGGATCATGTTGTGCGATCCAGATTTTGCACTAGTGGTGCAGATGAGCCTACTCCCTGTGCAACAGAAAGCGGATCACCTGGGGGTGATCGTCGTCTGGGTGCCGCCGATGCACGCGGTGCGGCGCGCGGCGGGGAGTTGGCTCACCGCGTGATCGGCACCCCGCAGCAACTCCGGTACGGGGATGCCGTAGTGGGCCGACAGCTTGTCGAGATCGTCAAGACTCCAGCATGACCCCTTCATGCCGCCGGACTGTTTGCGGGACACCTGTCCCTGACTCAGTCGGAGGCCGCGCGCGAGGTCAGCCTGAGTCTCGCCGGTCGCGAACATCAGGGCCGCCACGGTGAGCCGTAAATAGCCCGCTGTACTGGGCATATGGGCAACTCCCATGAAATATGAACTGGGCGCATACGGGCGTTCAGGAAGAGCGCTTCCCCTTGCGGGCCGGCGCGCTCTTCTCTCTTACCGGGAGGCCGGCCTCGGTCAACCAGCGGTAGAGCACGCTAGGGCCGACGCCCGCGAGTTGGCGGATGCGGCTCCGGCCGGCACCGAGGCGGGCCGCGTTCACGGCCGCAGGCTTGATCTCCTTCGTCAGGATCTCCTCGGCCTGCTTCAGCAGCGCCGCCCGTCGCTCGCCTGCGTCTTTGACGGCGCGTAGCGCGGCCGCCTGCTGCTCTTCTGGGATCTCGGTCACGCGGCAGAGCATAGCGAAAAACACTGGCAGTGTCCTGGTTGCACCGCCGGTGTTTTTTGTGTCATGGTGGTGCAGCCCCGGAAACGAGGGCGGCCCCCGACTGGGTGTTGGAGCACCCATGGGTTGTTGGAGCAACCCGTGCCGAGGGCCTTGACCGACCGCCTTTGATGCAGACAAAGGAGGTGCGATCCGTGACGGATCGTATCGTCAGCGCGCCCACCAGCGCGCCCGTGCAAGACCTCGTTGAGCGCCTGGTGGGCGACGACGACCGCCGCGGTTTCGAGTTGGAGCCCGAGACCGCCCCCACCACCCCCGCCCCGATGATCGGGGGCGTGTCGTGGGTCTGAGGGATCGCAAGCCGATCAGCACCGCGCCCGGCGGCCCGCACGCCGACAAGGGCACGCCGACCGAGTACCGCCCGAGCCGTGGTGGCTGGTACCCCGTCGAGGACAAGCCGGTTCCCGGCACCCCCCGCAACGGTGAGCCGCGGGAGGCCCGGTGAAGAAGACGAAGACCGTCGAGGAGTACCTGAGCGGCCTTCAGGCCCCGGCCCCCGAGCCCAAGACCAAGTCCAAGCAGACGGTGGACGCGGGGAACGCGAGCGTGCAGCGCGGCCTCACGAGCACCAGTGCACAGACCGGGATCACCACGACGACTCGGGGGTTCCGTCGATGAAGCGCAACCCCCTGGCGTTCCTGTGGTCCGACGTCCGCCAGCACGGCGGCGGGGGCGACACCATGGGCAAGCCCGCCAAGACCGCCACCGAGGCGGACCGGCAGGGCTGGGCCAACTCGGATGCCACCCACGGGTTTTCGCGTGGCGTAGGGAGCGGCGGCGGTCGCCGTTCGATCTTCGGCCGGAGGCGCTGACCCGCACGCCCCACTGAAACCCCCTCGTCACCGGAAGCGCACCCGCCGCAGGATGGGCGGACGGAGCCACCGCGTGACAGTCCCGGAACACGGCGCGAGGCTGCCGGATCAACTCCGGCCCGGGACACCGACACCGACCAGACCGACCAGGAGAGGACGCCAGTGGAACCCGAGTTGATCACCCGGGCGCGGCTGACCGAGTGGGCAGATGAATGGGACCGGTTGGCGATTCGCGCCGACGCGGGCGCCCGTGACGGCGAACTCGTCGCCGCTGACCCCTCGCGCAGCGAGTACACCCGGATGTGCGCGGCGCGGGCCGCTCAGATCGCCCGTGGGCACGCCCGCGAGTACCGGGCCGAGGCGTTGGTCATGCGCGACGGCGAGGTGCCGGAGCCGTACTGGCACATCTACACGACCGAGGACCCCGAGACCCTGTGATCCCCGCCCCGACCACCCCTCAGCACGACAGAGGAGAGCACGTGACCACCATGACCGACCCGCGCACCGAGGCCGCTCCCGGGCGTCCGCCGGAGCCGGAGCCCGCCGCCATCGAGGCGCCGGCCGCCGGGGCGGACGGTACCGGCCGCGCCATCGAGGCCGGCACCGAGAACACCCCGGAGCCGGAGACGCCGGCCGCGCCGCGCCGCCGACTCGCCATGATCATGTGGGCCGTCGCGATCGTCGCGATCCTCGCCGGGTTGGTCGTCGCCGGCGTGGGGTTCGCCCTCAGCTATCACGCGCTCGTTGACGCGGCGCGCGGATGGGGCTTCGGCTCGAAGGGGTCGTACGCGTTCCCGATCGGCGTGGACGGCCTGATCGTGGCGCTCTACTCAATCTCGCTCGTTCTGGCGTGGCGCCGGATGCCCAAGCCCATGCTGTTGGTCGCCGCGCACGCCACCACCGCCGTGACCATCCTCCTCAACATCCTCGCGGCCGCCGACAGCGCGCCGGGGCGTCCCGGAGTGTGGGAGGTCGCGAGCACCGACCCGGGGCGTCTCCTCGCGCACGCCGCAATGCCGGCGGCGTACGTGCTGCTGACCGAGGCGGCGCGTCACCTGATCACCCGCACCGCGCGGCTGGAGTCGGGCGAGCGCGGTCTCACCCTCGCGGACTGGCTCCTGCGCTTCGGAACCACATGGTGGGTGTTCCGCACCGCCAAGACCCATCCGATGTCGTACTCCGAGGCCCGGAAGATGCGCCGTGAGCTGGCCATTTACCGCGTGTGGATTCAGTACC
Organism: Streptomyces sp. NPDC051133; assembly: GCF_040682635.1. NCBI lineage: Bacteria > Bacillati > Actinomycetota > Actinomycetes > Kitasatosporales > Streptomycetaceae > Streptomyces > Streptomyces sp. NPDC051133. The sequence continues at coordinate 8,927 of NZ_JBFBBK010000078.1, read as the reverse complement.
GCGAGGAGATCGAGGGCGCCCGCCGCAAGGCGGCCGAGGGCGACAAGGAGTTCAACGAGCACGACATGGTGACCGTGCTGGACCGCCTCCCCGATCTCCTCGCCCCCTACGGCGTCACGGCGGAAGAGGCGTTGGCCCTGCCGGACAAGATGCGCGCCCGTGAGCAGAAGCGCCGTGCCGACCGTGAGCGCGCCGAACAGGCCCTCGCCCACCAGGAGGCGGCCGACCGCCGTGAGCGCGAGCACGCCGACAAAATGGCCCAACTCGCGGCCAAGGCTGCCGAGATCAGGGCGAAGGGTGAGCTGGACGCACTGGAAGCGACCGTTGAGGGCGAGACCAAGGCGGCAGTGCACCGCGCGGCGGCGGCCGCCGACACCGCCGGCATCGAGGCGGCTGCCCAGCGCAGCCACGCTGAGCGGACGGCGACCGAGGCGCAGCGCCGCGCGGCGGCCGAGGAGGAAGCCGAGGAGTCCGCCCGCACGGCGGCGGCCCGCCTCAAGGCGGCCGAGGACGACAAGGCGGCCCTTGCGATCGAGCAGCAGAACCTCCGCCGCCGTCAGGAGGTCGCCGACGGGCAGAAGCGGGCCGTCGACATCGAGGCCGAGGCGCAGCGCACGGCGCGGCGCGCGGCCGAGGACAAGGCGGCGGCGGCCGCCGCCCTACGTAAGGAGTTCGAGGACCGTGAGGCCGCAGCGCGCGCCGAACTGTCCGCCCTCGCTGCCGAGGACGCGGCGGGCCTGAGCCAGCGGGAGCGCACGATTCGTCGCGTCGCCCGGATGATCCTCGCGGAGGCGGACGGGGAGGCCCTGCGGCTGCCCCTGGCCCGGATCGAGGAGGCGTTCAACGTCGCCAACGGGACCGCCTCCGGCTACCAGGCCGAAGCGGCGCGGCTGATCGCCTCCGGCTACGACTACCGCGCCGATCCGCTCCACCAGGCGGCCGCCTACTCTCACGGGACGTGATCGCTCCGTGACGGGTCCGGCGGGGGATTGGGCCCCCGCCGGACCTCCCTCCCAGAACTGACAGCGCGTCACCAGAGAGGCAGATCCAGTATGACCCCACGTACGACGGACACCGGCAGTTGCCGCGTCACCCTTCCCCCCATCCGGCACCAGTGGACGAACGCTCCGGCCCCCGCTCGGCCGTGGCTGGCCCTCGGCGGTGACGAGCTGCGCGTGCGCGCGTACCTGTGGCGGGTCCTGGGTGTCGGGGCGGCCGCGGCAGGGAGGGCACAGTGAGCAGCAGCGACAGCGACGATCAGCCGTGGTGGAGCGTCAAGGCCACGGGCGCGGACTCCGGCGACGACGACCGCCAGGAGGAGCGCGAGGCCCTGACGGACGCGGCGGCTGACCTGCGGTACGCGGCCGAGTACATGCGCGACGCGATGACGCCGGCCGCGCCGCCCGAGGAGTCGAACTGGGACTTCACGTGGCTGACCCAGATGCGGAAGCGCAGCGACAACGGGCGGGCGTTCGTGGACTCGCTGTGGACCGTCGGACCGGCGTACACGCTGTTTCTCGCGTCGCAGCGCTTCGATTTCGGGACCGCCGCCGGAATGACGTTCCTCGGATTCATCGTCATCGGCGGATGGCACCTGCGCGTAGAGCGCAAAGCGACTCGGCTCCTTACCTGGGGCCTGCCGGTGGGACTCGCGTACTACGCACCCGTGGCAATCATCTTCGGACTCGGCAAAGTGCTCGTAGGGGGCTAAGAAATGCGCACCGTAACTCTCGGAATGTTCACCGTCGGATTCCTCATCCTGATCGCGCGGGTGGGATGGTTCTACTTCAAGAGCAAGTCCCGCAATTGGTCCGATCTGATGCCGTTCGGACTTTCGGCGGTTTCCTTTGCGGCGGCGGGAGCCTGCGCGGGCGGAGTCATCGGCACCATCATGAACTGGGCCCGAAACGGAGTCGGAAAGGCCGGTGACGTCGCCCTCGAAAAGGGCACCGGAGCACAACACGTAGAAATCTCGCGTCCGGCGGAATTTGGCACCCTCACCCCGTTCGGCGCGGTGATCATGCTCGGTCTGATCGTGCTGTTCGTCGTCATCTACAAGAGTGCGAAGCGCAAGCCGAAGAAGGAACTCACCTGGGGCGCCCCTTGCGGCTTGACCCTCGGCCCGTTCCTCGGCGCCGTCACGATTACTCCGCTCATCAACTGGATCGGTGAAGTCGGGATTCAGCAGACGTTTTTCAGCTGACCGACCGACCCCCCCGCCCGGCCCGGACGGAGACCCCGTCCGGGCCGCGCCCTTCCCTCCTCGAACAAGGCGCCGGAGACGCGAGATGAGCGACGACACCACCCCCATTGACCTGGAAAAAGAGCCCACATCAGCCGAGGCCCCCGCCGCGGCCGCGCCCGAGGCAGCCGAGGAGCCGGCCGAGACCGCCGACGGCGAGAGCACCGCCGCCGCAGGCCTCGGCCGTACGACCATGACCCGGATTGGGCGCGGCGCCCGCAACGTCGGGGCGAGCGTGCGGCACACCCTCAGCACCGGTCACCAGTCCGACGAGGAGTTCCGCCGGCTCCTCGTCCAGCGCCAACTCGCGGCGTACGACGAGGTACGCGAGACCGCCCGCGAGGAGCTGGACGACGTCCACAAGCGCATCACCCGACTCGAACGCATCGGGGCGGAAGAGGGGTGGACGCCGGAGCAGCGCCAGGAGGTCAAGATCCTCCGGGACCAGCGCAAGAACCGCTCGGCTGCACTGAAAGACCTGATGAAGACGGAGTTCGTCCCCGTCCAGCCGACCGCCGACCAGATCAAGCGCGCCCGCCGCGCGGGCAGCACGCGCCGGTTCGTCGCGCTCCTGGTCGTGATCGGCCTCCTCGGTCTGCTCCTCGTACGGGCCCCTCAGCTCTTGCTCCTGGTGCTCCCCGTCGGCGTGGCCGTCCTGTGGTGGCTCGGTCGGCAGCCCCCCACCCTGACGCAGCGTCCCGTCCCGGAACGCCTCCTCGCCCGCACCGAACTCGCCCTGCCCTCGCAGGCCGGCGCCGCCGCGGGCGCCGTCGACCCGGAGGAGCCCCGCCAGTACCCGATCGCCGACGTCGCCACCGCGGAGGAGGCAGAGGAGGCGGTGCGGCGGGTCATCACCGCAGTTGGCGGCGACCTCGCGGCCGTCACCGACGGGCGCCGCGAGCCGTGGGGGTGGTCGGTCCGTGTGCGGTTCCGCGACGGATCGCCGGACGACCTGAACGAGGAGAAGACGTACAGGCGGCTGATCACCGCTTGGCGCCTGCGCCGCGCCGGCCTCCTCATCGAGGCCGACCCGGAGTTCGGCGACACGTGCACGCTGCGTCTGGTCATGCGCGACCCGTTCACGCCCGAGTTGGTGGGCGCCGTCCCGTACCGGGCGCCGCTGTCTACCTCGATCGTTGATCACTTTGACTTCGGTGTGGGCATGGACGGGAGCGAACTCGCGTTCAGCCTCGCCGGACTGATGCTGATCATGGTGGGCGACACCGGTAGCGGTAAGTCCGGGATCGCCCTCGCACTGGCCGAGGCCATCACGTCCACCCGGGACGCCGTCTTGATCAACCTGGACCCCGCCGGGTCCGGTGTCGGGGACCTCGGCCCCGCCATCACGCTTGACGCCTGCATGGATCAGGCGCTGATCGGCAACGTCCTGGACTTCCTGATCAAGCTGTGCTCGGCCCGCGCCCGCCAGCGCAAGGCGCACGGGTGGGGCAACAAATGGCGGATGAGCCCCGAACACCCCGCGTTCGTCGTGCACATGGACGAATGGCCGCAGCTTTCCGAGAAGAATAAGAAGAAGCTCATCAGGGCAATCATCATCGGCCGTAAAGAGGGCGTCTGGTTCGAGGGCTTTTCCCAGTGGGGAACCAAGGACTATTTGGGCGACGCTATCGGGCCGAAAATGCCGGGCAAGATTCTCGGGGCATGCCGCAGGGTTGACGTCACCGAACTTCTCGGGGGTGGCTCGATTGGCGAGGGTTACCGCGCCGATCTGCTTCAGCCCGCGACCCACACCGAGGTCGGCGACGCCGGACAGATCTACGCTCAGGGCCTCCCTGGAATGCCCAAACGACCGGTGCGCTACAAGTTCCGGGAGATCACGTCCGAGTACGCCGCACGGATCGGTGCGGAGCGCGCGGCGGCCGGCCTGCCCGACGTCACGCACACGCTGACCGAGGCGGGCATGATCAAGGAGTGGCGCAAGCTCCTGGCGGCGGCCGCCGGGTCCGCTCCTGTCGTCGGCGGGGACGACGACGAGCCGGACGTGCCGCACGTCCTCCTCGTCATCGCTGAGGCGTTCGTCCAGGAGGACGACGCGGAGTTCCTGACCCTCGATCAAGTCCACGCCTACCTCAAGAAGGACGACGCGGCGAAGTGGGGCCGCTGGGACGACCGCGACGACAAGGGGCGGCTGACGGAGTTGGGCAAGGCCCTCTCGAAGGAGCTGCGCAACGCGGGCGTCAAGCTGGCCTCGAAGCGGAACACCGAGCTTGAGGGGGACCCCCGCGGCTACTACGGGGCCGAGGTGGAACAGGCCCTTGCGGACGTCTCTTCGGGCGACGACTCGGACGACTCCGAGGACGATTCCTGACTGGCTGCCCATTGGCGTTGACTGGCTCACGGCGTCAGTCAGCGTCAATGGGCAGCCAATCACGAAACCAATGCTGACCTGCGGAAACCAATCAATCCAATCAGGTAGCGGCACCCCCCGTTTCCCGCCGGAACCGGCCCTCTGGGGCGTCTGAACGGGGGCGTCCGGTCCTGATCGGCCGAACGGCGCCCGTCCGAATCGCTCCGCCCCCACCCGAGGGCCTGAGACCATCAGACGAACCCCACCAGGAGGCCACACAGATGCAGCTTGCCGAGCCGTCCCCCGACCCGTGCGCGAACGTCGTCGGCCTCGCCCGGGACGCGTGCCAGGGCAAGTCCACCACCCCGACCGACCCGACCGCGGCCCTTGATCCGCTCAGCTCACTCGCCCACTCGTTCGCCCGGGGCGCGGCCTGGACGGTCGAACGGGTCGGGCACGCCCTCGATGGGTCCGCCACCGTCGACTTCACGAGCGTCAAGTTCCTCCAGCAGTACGCGATCGTGTTCGCGGCCTCCACGGTGCTGACCCTCGTTCTGTGGCTCATCGCAGTCGCCAAGCGCGCCATGCGCGGGGTGCCGCTCCCCACCGCGTTCGGTGAGGCGGTCGGGTTCCTCTGGCTCACCGTGATCGCCTCGGCCTTCACGCCGCTCACACTGCAAGTCGTCGTGAGCGCGGTCGACTCGGTCACCAACGCCGTGACCGGTTCCGACGGCAGCATGCCGGCGCTCTTCAAGACGCTGACAGAAGTCCTGCGCCGTGATGGGGACATTATCGGCGGCGGCCCGATCATGCTGATCGTCGTTTCCCTGGTGACGATGATTGCGGCCGGCCTCCTCGGCATCGAACTCGTTCTGCGGGCGGCGGCCCTCTACCTCGGCGCGCTCCTCGCCGTCGTGGTCTATACGGCGCTTGTCGACCGCGACTTGTGGGGCAAGGTCCGCATGTGGGCGGGCGTCATGGTCGCCGTCATCCTGCTGAAGCCGGTCATCGTGATTGCCCTTGGAATCGCCGACGTTTTCACTCAGGGGCAGGGGTCGGACCCGGGAACAGTGATCGTCGCCGGAAACGCCGTCGTCATCATCGCTATCGGGGCGGGTATCGCCATCTTCCGATTCGTGCCCGGATACGGGGATGACATTAAGGCAGGCCTCGCCGTACGAGCCGGAGCGGCAGCCGGACGCGGCGCCCTAAAGGTGACAGGCTCCGCCGCCGGAATCGTCGCCCAAGGAATCCAGACGCACGGCGGACGCAGCGACGGCAACCGAGGCCGCTCCGGCGGACAAGGCGGCGGGAAGATCAACGGCGTAAACGGCGTCCGTGACGGAATGTCGACTCACGGCAGCCGCGGAACCGGAAAGCAGCCGAAGAAGAAAGACGGCAACTGACACCACCCGCGCATGCCGTATACGGAAACGGCAAAGGGGCCTGCGGTCACCACCGCAGGCCCCTTCCGTTTATGCGGATTCCTTATCCGCCCAACTTGGTCAGTATCGGCGGCATGCGCTCACCGCTCACCGCCGTCAGCGAAATAACGGCGTGACCGGTTTGCAGTTCGTTCGCCAATTCCGACGACGACCACCGTTGCCGCTCCTCGCGGCGCATGGTGACCGATTTGGTTGTCACATGCTGACCGGTGACCATTTTCCGCACTGCGTGCCAAACCTTCGTCCCGGGATGCTCGGCGCGCACCTGCCGGTGAGTGACCATTTCTGTTTCCACCCACTCAGTGCCCCACGCCGTCGCGAAATGCTGCGCATCCCACGAACTCACACCCACACACGCGACACGGCAACCCACCGCCGCCAATAGGTGATCCCTCAGACCCTCGGGGATATCGCTCAGGTTCCGCAGGGAAAACAACACACCCGCATTGCTCCGCCGGAGACTTTGCAGCCCGCGCAGGGAATGAGGCGTGACGGTCTGGACAGCGTCCTCAAGAACGAGGAACGCGAACACGGACTGATCTCGGCGGGACGTCGCCCACACGGTGAATTGCGCGAGCACCAGGCGCGCGAGGATTCGCGAGGCGTCCGCGTGCACCCGCTCCGGCAGATCAATACGCACCCGGACCGGCCTATCAAGGTGTTGCAGCGAGAACACCGACCGGTCGCCGGCCGCGCTCCCCAACCCCGGCGCGGCGAGGAAGGAGTGGAAGGCCGGCCGGTCCAACAGCGCCACGCGGGTGGACAACGTCTCCGCAGGGCCCCCAGGAGCCGCTGAGCGCCGCTCGAACGCGTCCAACTCCCGCAGGTGGGCGGTTGCCTCCCGCTCGTCCAGAGCGGCCCGCAGAGCGGCGCGTGCGGCCTCGTCGTCCAGGAGGTCGCGCAGCTCGTCGACGCCGGGGAACCGGTCGTGCACCGCACGCCACGGCCCGAGGAGCTGCGCGAGAGCCGTAGCGGCCCAACGGTCGTCGCGGCCGGCCTCGGCGAGGTCGCCCACCAGGGCCTCGGCGAGCACCGCGGCCGCCTCGTCCGCGTCGTCCAGGCCGGCGTACAGGTCGAGGCCGTGCGCGATGCTCGGGTCACCCGCCCGCAGCACCACGTCAAAGGCGCGGTTCTGGGGCGCTGCGGAGCCGGACGACGTCACGGCGACCACCGCGGCCTGCCCCGCGAGGGCCTGAAGACACAGCGACTCGATCACCGGCCCCACGATGCCCTCGGACGGCTCCCGCCCCGACGGGCCGACCACCACCGCCGACGTACCCAACACCGCCGGATCGAGGGCGATCCCCGCCCCTCGGTAGGCGTACGGGTTGCGCGGGGAGTCGGCCGCCGACCCGATCCGCACCTGACGCAGCGGGAGGTCATGCCGCGCCGCACGGGCCGGAAGATCACGCGCGCCCGACCCGTGAGCACAGGCAGCAGCGCCGCGCGTCCGTACCTCCTCCGTGATCTCGGCCCGCGCCCGACCGGTCCGCCACGCGTGGTCAATCCGGACATAGTCGACGTCCGTCATGCGGCCCTCGCGCAGCTCGGCGGCGAGGGCGTCCGCCGCCGCAACCGCGCCGTCTGCCCGGAGCTGGGGCCACAGGGCCGGATCGGACTCAGGCGGAGGCGGCGGTGCGCCCTCGGCGGCCGCCGCCGTGGCGTTGGCCTGCCGTACGGCGGCCCGCGCACGACGTAGCAGCTCAGGCCACCCCCCGAGGCGCCCGAAGAACACCACGACGATCCCGAGCACGACCGCGTAGTACGTCCAGGAGGCGATCACGAAGTACGTCGATTGGAACTGGCCGTCAGGAGTGATCAGGATCAGGGGCCAGATCCAGTATTGGCCCAGGTAGCCGTTCCACAGCAGCGACCACAACAGCCACCCCACCAGCGCCGACACCCCCGCGCCGACGAGGAGTTGCCGCGTCGGCACCCGGTCGGGCTCCTCGGCCGCGCGCGGCTTGTGCCCAGCACGCCAGATACCCGGGCCCGCCTTGGGCCGAGGCATCCGCAACCACGTGACCAGCGGATGAGCCGCCGCACCAGGCGGAGCCGGCGGCCGCGGCGGGAGCGCAGGAGGCGGCGGTGGGGTCGCGTCCGCGCGCGGCACCCCGCGCTGCTCCTGGCCGTGCTGCTCGCTGTCCATCCCCGTCTCCCTCTGTCGTCTCGCGCTGCCAATTTATAGGCGACTTGGGACGCTTCGGCCGCCCATAAAACGCGCCAGAGACTGAGGGCACTGCACCTACTGAGATTCAGTAAATGCAGTGCCCTCAGTAATCTCAGTACCGAGCGCGCCCGAGGCCGACACCCACGCGCCCGAGATCATCCGAGGCGCGCGTGAGACGACTACAAGTCGACATGAGACCACCCCCAGCGCGCCCGAGACCCCTCGAACACAGCACCGATTCAGAGGCCTTGATCGGACGTCACCGAATCCTCCGTCAGAAACACACCCGAGAGAATCACCGGCCTCCCGGAGAAGGCGGGAGATGCGGCTAAGATCACGCGAGTGGATAAAGCGCAACTCCCCGAGAGTGACGAAGTTCTCCGCGAAAGGCTTACTCGTCACGTGGGCGACATTCGGATGAAGCTAGAGATGCTTACCGGTCCCGATACGCCATTTCAAAAGAACCCAACCCCGGAGAATCTACTTTCCGTTTTGGCCGGACTGGTTGAGGCTTCTGGTGAGTTCAGAGATATTGCAAAGGAGATCTCCGATAGAGGCGAATGAGCGACAGGCATTTTTGCGGTTTTGGTATTCGCTCCGCACTCGCCATTCTCTCGATTCCTGGTCTTTTGGCTTTCCTGTGTGGTGTAGACCAGTCTGTGAGGGGCGGACGGGTCGCACGTCACGTTCTGTAGCGTTGACTTGATCTTGCGGAGGGGGTAGACACGGGCCCCCTCGTGGCTGCATACTGTAGCTGCAAGG
>NZ_JBFBBK010000077.1:0-28272 GCF_040682635.1 Streptomyces sp. NPDC051133 | reverse complement strand
TGCCCTGCGCGCGCTCCCCGGCGCCCAGTGGCGCGGGGCGGCCCTGCTGGGCCTGGTGCTGAGCGGGATCTTCCTGCTGGAGACGTACGGCGGGGTGCCGGCTCCCCCGACAGGTCCGCTACTTCCGCTACCTCCGCTACCGCCCTGGTCAGGGGCATGATCGAGGTAGCGGATAGGGGTAGCGGTAGCGGATGGATCCGCTACCGGCCCCGGGATGGTGGCCGCGGGGCGGGTAGCGGATGAGGTCTGGCGGTAGCGGATGCGGGGCGCGCATCCGCTACCGATTTCAGGGCTCTGACCTGCCCGGTAGCGGAGGTAGCGGAAGTAGCGCACTTTCCGCGGGGGGTGGGCAGTACCGCTGCCACGCGTCGTGCAGGTCGCTCGCGTAGTAGCCCTTCATGACGCTTCCGCCGGTCTTGATGTTGCGGGCCGCGATCGGGGTGTTGTCCGCGGTGACGTACTCGCGCAGCATCCGCGAGAGCCCGCGGGCGTCCAGGGGCTTGCCGCTCATGTCCGCCCACGGCGCCTCTTCGAGGCTGTGGAGTCGGTCCAGGATGGCGACGGTGGGCAGGCGGTCGATGCCGTTGAACACGTAGTCGCGCAGGTCGGTCAGCAGGCGGATGCCGATGCTGCCCTTGTCGCTGGTCTTGGCCGCGCTCACCAGCTCGACGCAGGCGGCCCGGGCCCGCTCCGGCCACGCACCGCCGGCCGCCTCTGCGACGGCCAGAAGGGGTTCCCATACATCCGCGGGCCGGTCGCTGATGCCCTCCGGGAGTTGCGGGAACACCCCGTCGACCAGGTGGCGCACGGACTGTGCCCAGTTGGCGAGCCGGTCACGCAGCGCGTGACCTTCCTTCTCATGGATGCGCTGCCGGAACGGCTCCACACTCTCGTTCGGCGCGCGGCGCCGCATCCGGACGATGACGGAGCGGGTCAGGATCGTGTCCGGCAGCGAGCCGAGTCCGGCGACCGCGACCGCGCAGAACGACGGGAACTCCTGTACCTGCTGGTTGGCGCCGTCGCCCACGCACCGCCACATGACGCCGGAGCGGCGGTGGCCCGCGTTCAGGAACCCCCGGAGCTGTTCGTTCTCTCCGGCCTTGGGCCCGAAGACGGTATCGATCTCGTCGAACAGGATCGTGGGCCGTCCCTCCATCCCGGAGACCGCCCGGAAGAGCGCGGACGCGGACGCGTTGACCGCGACCATCGGGTACGGCACGAGGGTTTCCACGATCTCCAGCGCCCGGGACTTGCCGGAGCCGGGCTCCGGGGAGAGGAACGCGATGCGCGGGGTGGAGTCGAAGCAGTCGAGCAGGTGGGCGTGCGCGTCCCAGAGCGTGACGGCGACGTACGCGGCATCGAGGGGGAAGATGTTGAAGCGGCGGTGGAACGCTTCGACTTCATCGAGCAGGACAGCTCCGTCGGCGGGCTGGAGCGTGGTCGTGTCGGTCATGCGGCGTTCCTCCTTTCGGTGTTCGGGCCGGGTGTGCCGGTGCAGAAGTGCTCGTGTGCCTCGTACTCGGTGACCAGGTCGGCCACCGCCTGCTGTCCGCGGGCGGCGCCGGTCTGGCCGCACGGGCAGGCGTAGGCGGTGGTGGGCGTGGCGCCGTAGCGCTTGGACCAGCGGGCGCCGTCGTAGTGGTGGCGGTAGACCGGCGGGGCGTAGATGCGGATGCCCGGCCGCTCCGGCGTCGGGTCGTCGGGGTTCCGGCTGGTCGGGTGCGGGTCAGAACGAAGAGCTGAAAGGACGCCCTGACGGGCGGCCTTTCCTTGGCCGCACCCCCGAGCCGGGCGTACCGCGCGGGTGGCGGAGTCCGACCAACCAGCCGTGTCGGGTATGCATTTGGGCTGCGGGCGGGGCGGGTTGTGGCTCATGTCGTCACCCGGGCGCGGCAGGTACGGGCGGAGTAGGCCAGCGCGTCCCGGATCGTGGCGCGGCACTCGGCCGCCGGCAGTCCGGCCGCCTCACCGGCCGCCCCAAATGCCTGCTCGACCACGTCCCGGGCGATCTCGCCCCAGACGACGAAGCGTCCGATGGCGATCGTGCGCTTTAGCAGGAGGTCATGCCGCTGGCCCTCCGGCGCCTTGCTGACCCGTGCGGCCTCCCGCTCCAGCGCCACCGCAGCGCGGCGGGTGGCCCCGCTCTGGATCAGCAGCGGTGCAGGCGCGACGGGCGGTGTGGGCGCGGGCCGGAGGTGGTGCAGCAGCCACGCGGGCAGCACCGCCACGGGCGCGTTGTCGGTCACCTCGTACGCCCCGGCCGTGGTGACGCTGCCCGCGGCGACGATGTTGCCGCCCCACGCGCGGGTGTCGACGTTCGGCGCCACAGTCTTGGCCGTGCAGGGCAGACGCACGCCGGGCGGGGAAGTGAAGTACAGATGCATGCCGCCGGAGGGCGTCCGCACCGTGTAGGTGGTCGGCCAGGGCACTCCGGCGCGCTCGCAGAGCGCCGAAAGGGTCGTCGCGCCGTCAGGCGCGTCCGCACTGCCCTGGCTGTTCTGCTTCGGTATGTCCAGGTCGACGACGACCAGGCCGGAGGGCCCGGTGGCGATGCCGATGTTGAACGCGCCTGCGGACCACGCGGCGCGGATGCGGTCGGGGTCGGTGGTGGCGCGCTGCTCCCATTTCACGTGTCCGCTGGTGCACTCGCCGGTGTGGGGGCAGGCGTGTTCGCCGTGTAGGGCGGATGCCTTGCTGCCGGGGCGGAGCGGGTGGATGCGCCACCCGCGCGCGGCGGCGGCCAGGGCGGCGGAGAGCAGGTGCTCTCGCTGCGCGGCGGTCGGATGGGTCATGCTGGAGGCCTCCAACAGGTCTGTTGTGGACTGGTTGGCCGGGGCGACCGCGTGTCTTTGGCGAGAGAGGCGGTCGCCCCGGGCACAGCTAGAACGGCGGCTCATTGCCCGGTTCGGCGGGGTTGCCCGCGGTGTTCCACGGGTGGTCGGACGGGGCGACGCCGCTGGTGCGCTTGCCATTGATCTGGACGGTGGTGAAGCGCAGGGACGCCCCGATCTCGTCGACCTCGACGGCGAGCATCGAGCGGTTCTCGCCCTCCGGGGTCTGCCAGTCGTGCTGACGGATCCGGCCGGACAGCACCACACGCGAGCCCTTGCCCAGCGACTCGGCCACGTGTTCCGCGAGGGTGCGCCAGGCGGCGCAGCGGAAGAACGTGGACGTGCCGTCCTTCCACTGGTTCGACTCGCGGTCGAAGGTGCGCGGGGTCGAGGCGACCGTGAACCGCGCGAGTGCCTGGCCGGACGCGGTGAACTTCAGCTCCGGGTCGGCGGTCAGGTTGCCGATGATGGTGATCGGGGTCTCTCCGAACGACATGTGATCACTCGCTTTCGGGTGTGGTGGGCCGGTGGTCGGCGGTGAAGTAGAGGCGGGTGCGCTTGCCGTCGCGGGTGGGGTACTGGCGTGCCGGGCCGGTGTCGAACACGGCGGCCAGAGCCCGACTGACGTGTTCGGCGTCGGCCCGGTCGCAGATGACGCGGATCTCGAACACGGGTCTCCTGTCTGCGTGGTCAGCCGTGAAAGTGGCTGCGCTTGATGACGGCCTTGCGGATGTTGACCGTGGTCCCGCCGTGGTCGTGGTGGCCGGTGGCGCCGAAGATCTGCACGGCGATCCATCCGCCGAAAATGACGGCGGCCAGGATGATGAGCTGGGTGATGAACGCGGTCAGGGCGGCGATGAACGAGGTGAGCAGGAACAGTCCGCCGCACACCGCGCCGAACCCGATGCCCCCGAGCGCGATGTTGACCGCCGTCCGCGAGACGGTCGGCCGCGTGTCGACCGGTGCGGGGGCGGGCGCGGGGGTGAGGGCGTAGCCGGTGACGACTCGGCCGTCGGGCAGGACGATGCTCTGCACGGTCGGCGGCGGGCCCGGCTGCATCGGCACCAGGTGCGCGGTGGGCGAGTGCACGGTGATCGGCTGGGGGTGGTGGATTTCGACGGCCGCGGGCCGCTCGGGGTGGCTCACGGGGACTCCCTTCGGGATGGCCGCGGGCCCGCGCCACCAGGGGTGAGCGCGGGCCCGCGGGAGGGTGTTACGAGCAGGTGTTAGGCCGCGTGACCGGCCGCTGTTAGGGCGGGTAACACGCGTGTCTGCCTAGGGGTTTAGGTGTTAGGCGGCCGTAACGCGTTAGGGGTGTCAGGCGGCCGTGAGGGCGGGGATGATGCGCCACCGGCCGGTGGTATTGGTCGCTTCCAACCGGCCTTCCTGCGCCGCTTCCTTCAGCCGGAGGGACACCCAGGAGCGGGAGAGGTTGTGGGCGTCGCACCAGTCGGTGAAGTCCTTCGGGCCCACGATCATTCGGCCCTCGCTCTCGAACTCCGCCAGCGCGTCCGCGAACAGGCGCCGGGCCTCCTCCGGCGACGGCTTACGGCCCGGCTCCTGTCCGAAGATCGGGGCGTCATCGCCCGCCTCCGACGCGGGGAGGTCGGCCTCCGGGTCGATGTCCCGGTCCTCCGGGTCCACCAGCAAGCCGCCCTGCTCCATGTCGTCCTCCTCCTGCTCGACGGCCCGAAGCGCCGTCGGCTGCTCGGTGCCGGACGCGGCCCGGCCGGTGTAGGCCCGTCCGGCGACGCTGGAGGCGGCGCCGGCGGTGACGGGATCCGCGTGGGCGCCGTTACGCTGTGCCCAGGTGGCGAGCAGTTCCATGACCGGCACCGCCCGGTGCGTGAAGCGCCGGGTACGGCCCGGGGAGGGGTAGCGGTCCTCCGGGATGCCGGGTGAGACGACATAGCAGTAGCCCGGCCGCCGGTTACCCCACGCGCCCGGGTGGGCGCCCGCGGCCAAGACCTCGTCCGGCAGCGAGAACCCCTCGTCGCGCGCGTCGCAGCCCAGCGCGATCACCGACGGCAGAGAGGCCCGGGTGCTGGTGGACATCTGGTCGTACGACGGCCGCTGAAGCGACACGATCAGCGAGATACCGGCGGAACGGGCCTCCTGCGCGATGCCGGTGAACGCGTCGTCCCCCAGCGCGCGCAGGGTGTTGGCGGCCTCCTCGAACCAGGCCACCAGGAACGGCATCCCCGGGCAACCGCACGGCCGCCCGTCCGGGCGGCAGGTGTGCTCCGGGCTGGTCTGCTGCTGAGCGGCCTCCGGTACCCACTGCCGGTAGCCGTGGGCACCCAGCCAGCGCGTACGCGCCGGGATCGCCGCCTCGACGGACGCCACCAGGACCTCCGTCGGGGTGCCGCCCTCGACTCCCCAGTCCAGCCCGGGGCGCAGGGCCGCGAAGTCCTGGAACGCCTTCGGGTCGGAAAACCACACGATCACGTCTCGGCGGGAGAGGATCTCCGTCAGCAGGTTCAGGGCAGTGTCACCCTTGCCGGACCCGGTACCGCCTGCCACCAGGACGTGGGTGGAGTTGCGGCCCGCCTCCGGGTCGCCCGGAAGCCAGATCACCAGCGGGGCGCCGTCGTCGTACCGGCCGATGACCAGCGGTTCGGCGATGGATCCCCCGAGGTTGGAGGGTCCTTCCCACTCGACGACTTCGGCCAGCATGTCTTCCGGCACGATGACCAGTTCCCCGCGCCGGGCGGAGCCGGGGTCGGGGGTGTAGCGCACGGCGGAGGTCGGCAGGTCCAGGGCGGAGGCGATGTTGCCCAGTGCCTTGGTCATGTCGTCGTTGGTCTGCACGCCGGCTTCCAGCGCGACCGGCGCCGTGACGCGGTTCGGTTCCACCTTCGCGTTGCCGATCTGCGCGCGCGCCAGCCCAACCTTCTCCAACAGACCCTTGTCCGAGCCTTCGCCCGACGCGTCCGGGCTGTGCCGCAGCACCATCCGGACGTTCCAGGACAGGGCCAGGGCGGGACCGCCCATCAGGTACAGGTCGCCGACCGGGCTCGCGGTCGGGCCCGCGAGGCAGGCGGCGGTCAGCCAGGCGGAGCCTGCGGCCACGGTGATGGCTGAGTGCAAGCGCCGCTGCTGGCTGGTGTTCTTGCCGATCAGCCAGGTGGCGCCGGTCAGCACCACCGACCCAAGGGTGAGGCCCACGGCCGCCGGTGCGCTGTCGGCCCACCGCAGATGACCCAGTACCCCGGCCAGGCCGGTACCGGCCCAGCCGAGCCACGGCGGGATGTGCGGCTTGGCCCGGTGCAGCAGGTACTTGCCGACCCCGCCGGCGTCCGAGCCGCCCCGGAGCTGCAGTTCCAGCAGCTCAGCCAGCTGATGCTGTGCGTCGCGCTCAACCATTCGGGCAACCTCCTTACTGCTGAGCCCAGTTCATGACCGGCTGCTGCGGCCTGCGGGCACGGTGGCGGACACGGTTGATCTCTTCCTCGTACTGCTGCTGGAAGGTCGAGTAGCAGGCCGCGGCGTTCTTCGCGGCGTCCCGCAGCGCGTCGGCGGACTTCTGCAGCTTGCGGGCCACCTTCGCGGCGCGGGCCCGGGAGCCGAACGGGCGTCCCTCCGGGTCCGGGACGGCGGCCAGCACGCCCTTCATGATCTCGGCGCCCATGGCAACCTCGATGGACAGCGTCACGGCCGCCGCGCGCAGGCTGTTGCAGTAGTTGCGGACCTGCGCGGGAGAGGTGAATTCCGGATCCGGGAGCAGCGCTTCCGCGCTGCTCCGGCCGTTGGCGCCGGAGCCGTTGGCGACGGCGGCCACGCCGTTGTTGGTCTTGTTGGCGTTGACGTTGATGGTGAAGCCGGGCGCGAACGTCGCGCCGAACTTCTTGCTGTTCATCGAGTTCTTCGCCTTGGAGCCATTGGCGCCGGCGGTGGGAGCGGCATGGGTGGTTGCCATCAGACAGGGTCCCTTCGGGTCAGTGGGAGCGACGGACGATGAGCCACGCGGTCTGAGCGACCAGCCAGGCCAGGAGCCAGATCAGGGGCAGCGGGCCCGCGAGCGGCCCGAACCCGGCGGCCAGCGCCAGCCAGGCGAACCCGGCCGTGGCGAGCAGGGCCAGACCGGCCCGCCAGACGACCGCGGCCGTGCGCGCCGGTCGGCGGATCTGGACGAAACCGAGCCACAGCACGGGAGCGACGGCCAGGGGCGCGAGCAGCAGCCCGGACCACCAGGCGAGCGCGTGCAGGATCGCGGTCAGCGGCCACGCCGACACGGCCAGGAAAGTGGGGGCGAGTGCGCCACGGAAGCGCCACAGCATCCGTCCCAGGAACCCGAGTGCTTCGCGGGTCAGAGAGGGGTGCTCCGGGACGACGACCACGAACGGCTGAGAGCGCCGGCGTCCGCGCTGGCGCGGGATGTGGATGGTGTGGACACCCGCGGCCGTCTTCACGCTGCGGGTGCGGGTACGGCTGGACACAGCGAAACTCCTTGGCTGGAGGGGCGATTGGGGCGGTGCGCGATGCCCCGGCACCCCGCCTGTGCGGGTGCCGGGGCGGGCTCACCGGGTCTGCTCGCCGGGTCTGCGAGGGTGCCGCTCGCCGGGGCTCACCGGGTCTGCTTCACTGGTGCGGTCGACTGCTTCCGGCAGTCGCAACGAGGGCCAGCCCACCTTCACTGGGCTGGTCCTCATTGGTGTGTGCCGGACGCTGATCAGGCTTCCGACTCCTCGTGGGACATCAGCGAGCCCCACGCCTTGCGCACGCGCTGTTCCCCGCCGACGAACCCGCCCTCGCGGAACGCGGTCACGGCCTGGCGGTAGGACAGCGGCGGGTCGTCGGAGTAGCGCAGGTGCCGCAGGACGACGACGAGCTGTGCATCGGTCAGCGGTTCACCGGCCTGCGGGGTGGGCACCCCGGCCACGGCCGCGATCTCCTCCAGCGTCACGGGGGGCGTGACGGGGACCGTCACGGGCGTGACGGGCTCCGGCGGGACGGTCTCGGCTTCGGCCGTGACCTGCGTGTCTTCCTCCGTCACGGGGGGTGTGACGCCTTCCTCCTCCGCGCCCTCGACGGCGGGCGGCTCGGGGGCGGCCGTCACGCCCGGGGCGGGGGCCGTGACGGGCAGGGCGAACATGCCCGCGAGCGCGGCATCGGCGCCGGCCGTCATCCGCTCGCGCTGCACGCCGACCAGGTGAGCCCCGAGCAGGGCGTCACCGGTGCCGACCTTCTTCGCGAGCTTCCACGACTTCAGCTCCGAATCCTGTCGCTCCTTCTCGTCGGGGTGGTTCGCGGCGCGGGCCCGGTGGTAAGCGAGCCGCTGCATGACGGCCGCGTTGCGGCGCTGCGCTTCGGCGTCCACTCCGGTGCGGTAGACCACGATCCGGCGGGCCAGCAGGCCCATGCCCTCTGCGGCCACGCACATGGCCATCGGGGTGAAGGCGAACACCACCGACTCCGTACCGGTCGGCGCGACCGCGGCGCCGGTCAGGGAGGCCACCGCGGGCAGCGTCCACAGCCCGACTCGCACGGCGGACGGGGAGGACTGCCCCAGCATGGTCAGGCCCACCAGGGTCAGCGCCAGAACGAGTGTCGCACCCTCACCGGCGGCGACCACGCCCAGTGCGGTGGCCGACCGGTGGAACACGGAGGTGATGTTGCTGTAGGTGCCCCAGGCGCCCAGGCCACCGAACGCGACCATGGGCACCGCGGCGGCACTCAGCACGAGTGCCTGGCCCCAGCTCAGGGACCGCTCTCGGATGTCGTTCATCGGACCTTCCTGTCTCGATCAGGTCAGGTGGTGCGCTGTTCCTCTGTGGCGATGCACATCCCGCACATGCCGCGGGAGCGCGGGATGCAGTAGCCGACATCGAGTCGGCAGCGGGGGCAGGTGCGCCGGGCGAGCATGGCCAGCGCGAGTGCGCCCCACTTGCGCGACGTCATCGGCCGCACGGGCTTGGCTCGGTCGACGCGGTAGAGGTAGCTGACCCGCTCGCCTCCGGCCCGCCGGTTGACCCGCATGATCTGTGCCGCGATCGGCTGACCGCCCGGCCGTAAGCCCCGTTCGCGGAGCTGCCGGCGGGTGGCCAGGCCGTCCGGGGCCAGGCGCCACGGGTAGGTGGGGATGCCGTAACGGGCGCCGGTCGGGTCGAAGCACTTGCCGAATGCCCCCGACATCAGGCCGTCGCTTCCACCAGCGCCTCAGCCGGGATGGGGGCGTAAGCCACCAGCTCCAGCTCAGCGCCCGCGTATTCGACGGACGACCGCAGCACGCGCGTACGGCCGCCGCTCTGCAGGCCGTGGGCCATCGCGTCCGGGGCGATGCCCAGCGCGTCCCGCCAGCCCTCGAACCCGGCCAGGTCGTCATGGAACGCCAGCTCCAGCCGCTCCGGGTAGATCGGGGTCACATACACGGCCGGTGCCGACAGGTGCCCGAAGTCCGCGGCCAGCAAGCGCAGCGCCCGCAGCGGAGCGGCCAGGTCGTCCAGCGTCAGCCCCTCGTTCATGCCGCAACCCCCCTGCGCACCGGGCGCCGACGGGCGGGGCGGACCAGCGGGACCACGTTGAACAGCTCCGGGTTCTCGTCGACGACCCGCGCGGCCAGGCGGATCAGGTCGTCGGGCAGGTCGCTGAACTGAGGGTCGGAGAGGATGTCGCGCGCCGCGTCCAGGCGGGCCGCGCGTTCCTCGGCCGTCTCGCCCTCGACACCCAGCCACAGCTCAACCGGGGTGCCCAGCGCCAGTTCCGCGAACTCCGCAGCGGTGACGGCCTCATGACCAGCAACGATGTACTTCATGGGACGGACTCCAGTGAGACGGGAACGGCCCAAACAACAGCGGCCCCGGTGTGTCAGCACCGGAGCCGCGAGCCGTTGAAGCGGGTAGATCCGGCTCCCCATGCCCCCGCCCGTACGGCCGCCGCACGAAGCGCGGGACCGGACGGGCAGGGGAGGCAACCGGCCGCAGCGCTGGCCGCTGCGATGGCGGGTAGAGAGCGGACCGGATCGGCCGGAGCGCGCGTTCCGCTCACGGACCGGGATGCTGTACTGGCGCTCGCCGGCCGATCCATCACGGCGGCGCCCACAGTCTTCGTCGGTGCACTGGCATTCCCATCAGTCGAGGTCAACAGGGGCGTGAAGCACTGCAAGGGGGACCACGTCCCCACTCTCCGGCCGTTGCTCGCGGTCACCGGGCCACCTCGCCAGTCGGGCCGAAGCCCTGTCCTCTGGCCTACAGCGGGATTGCAGCGTCCCCGCCTTCTGCGCATGCGGCATGAAGCCGCCTTCCGGCCGAGTTGCACGTTCGGCCGTGCAGTACCTGTTTTACAGGTACTGCATGAGGGTCCGTCAAGCATGTCGACGGAACCTCTTGGTTTGGCGCCTGGACTACTTGGCGCTCAATCAGAATCGCTGCAGGTCAGGGGAGTTGGGCACCTCACCCATGGACAGCTCCGGGACTTCTGGCTACGGTCGGGAAGTCCCTAGAAGTCCCAACGGGGGTGCAGATGTCGAACGAGCGCTTACGGTCCGCCCTCCTAGCCCGCGGCATGACCGTGCAGAGCCTCGCTGAAGCGATCGAGGTCAACCCGAAGACGGTCGAACGCTGGATCACTCAGGGGAAGGTGCCGTACAGGCGCCACCAGTACGCGACGGCAGCAGCGCTTCAGGTCGACGTGACGACGCTGTGGGATGACGGACGCAACGTCGAGACCGCGGCGGACCTGACCAAGGCGGAGATTGTCGCCGTCTACCCGCATCGGCACACGGTGCCGCCCGGTCTCTGGCGTGACCTCTACGCGCGAGCGGAGAGAAACGTAGACGTTCTCGTCTACTCGGGGCTCTTCCTGTCGGAGGATCCCCTGTTCCACGATCTCCTGAAGAAGAAGGTGGAAGGGACTGCCCAGGTCCGCATCCTGCTCGGGGACCCGGACTGTGAAGCCGTTCGGCAGCGTGGCATCGATGAGGGGCACCGGATCATGGATGGCAAGATCCGGAACGCGTTGGTGAACTATCGGCCCCTGTTCCGAAGCCACCCTGAAATCAGCTTCCGGCTCCATGCGACCACGCTCTACAACTCCATATACCGAGCGGATGACGAAATGCTCGTCAACCCCCATGTCTACGGCATCGGTGCGTACATGGCACCCGTCTTCCACCTGCGTCGTATGCCGGGTGGCGGCCTGTTCGACACCTACGCGAATAGCATCGAACAGACCTGGGGAGGCGCCCGCCAGGTCACGGACCAAGAAATCACAGGAGCCTGAGCATGGGACGCATTGACTACCTGCACGACCCCGACGCCCCGCCGGCCAACTCGGTCGTGCCGTCCGTCGTCGCGTTCGTCCAGAACGACGCGGGCCAAGTGCTCATGATCCAGCGGTCCGACAATGGACGCTGGGCACTGCCCGGCGGTGGCCACGACGTAGGCGAGTCCATCAGTGACACGGTCGTGCGCGAGGTGTGGGAAGAGACCGGGATCAAGGTAGAGGTGACCGACGTGTCCGGGCTCTACACGGACCCCGGACACGTGATGAAGTACGACGACGGCGAGGTGCGGCAGCAGTTCAGCATCTGCTTCCGTGCCCGGCCGGTTGGGGGCGAACTCCGTACGAGCAACGAGACGACTCAGGTCCGCTGGGTCGACCCCGCGGACCTGGTGGCGCTGGACGTGCACCCGACCATGCGGCTCCGGATCGAGCACGCCATGGACCGGGCGCGCACCGCTCCCTACATCGGCTGACGCTTGGCCGCGGCGACCCGATCGAGCACGCGGGACGTGCACGCGAGGATCTCGGGTTCGGCTCGGCGGATGAACTGCCCGATCAGGCTGTCCGGCCCGTACCGTCCCGTGATCTCATTGATCCGGTCGATCGGGTTCGTCGGCGTGCCGTCCGGTGTGGTGTTCATGTCGCAGTAGCAGAGCGCGTCGTTCAGGTGCTCTCGCTCCCGTGGGAACTCCCCCTCCAGCTCCTCACGCATACCGCGCGCTTCCGCCTCCATCCAGGCACAGGAGTGGTGGGCGACCAGGTTGATGACCCGTTCGTCCGCGCCGGCCACGTCTCGGAGGTAGCGTGCGCCGTCCAGCGGGTGAAAGCCCGTCTTGGCCAGGTCCGGTGCGTAGCCGATGTCGTGCAGAACCGCGGCGGCCTCCAGCAGATCCGCGTCCTGGTCGAGGATGAGCGCGACCGTACGCGCCCTCTCGGCGACACCCAGGCAGTGCTTCCATCGCCGCGGCAACGGCTCGGCAAGCACGGACTCAGCCAAGGGATAGGCCCACTCCGTCAACTTCGACAAGCTACGAACGCTCCTCTCGCATCGGCACGGCACGGACCGTCCGCACCCTGCCCTGTCCGCCTCCCGCTAGCACGCCGGCGGCCTCCAGCTTCTCCAGCGCCTTGTTCACCGTCGGTCGTGAGACGTCGAACCGCTCGGCAAGCGCCGAAGCACTTGGAAAGGCTTCCCCTACTTCGAGGCCATCAGCCTTGATGATGTCCGCGATCCTCTGATGGAGCGGACGCCGGTCGACTTGCGCCCCCGAGCGCACGACGCGCCACCGTTCGCCCGGCGCGGGTTCGGCAACGCCTTCCTGCTTCAGCACGCCGAACGCTCGGACAGCCACACCACGCGAGACCTCGTAATCGCGCATGACCTCGGCCAGTGACGGCAGCACCGTCATGTCCGGGTCTTCCTCGATCCGCGTCTTCAGCGCGTCAGCGATCTTCAGGAAGGTTCCCCGAGGATTGGCCTGCTGCGACACCCGATCACCCTCTCCGTTCCCTGTCAGCTCCTCTAGACTCCCACGGCTCACATCTGGCCAGAGAGACCGTGGGCGAGCGCCCATCTGACCGCCATGCCCACACCGCCAGCTGGCGCCTGGCAAGCGAAACCTGCTGCAAGTCTGGAGGCGGATCACTGAAATTCCGTCCTTGCGACGGTGACGGAGTTCTTGGGCGCCAGACAGCAGGGGCGGCGGCGGTGGCAGATACTCCCTCAACAGCAGCCACCGAATCAGGAGAGGACCTGGGCGATAGCGCCGCTCAACGTTGCTGCGAGGGTGAGTACAGCAGCGAACGTGGTAGCAGCCCGCATGAGCGCGGTGGGGTATGTCGCGCCGTCCATGCGAGCGAGTTTACCTGCGCCGGCGGCGGCGGCCAGCGCAACTAGGACCACGAGCGCGGTAGTCAGCAGAACAGTGGCGACACTGGCCACGGCAAGCTCCTTCAGTTGGTGGGCTCTACATGACTGAAGGTCGCTAAACGACTGTGCGGCAGGGTGCGGCTGAACGAAGATGAACACCGTCGAACACACCAAACCGGGGCGGGTAGGTGAACGAGCGAGAGCAGGAGCGCGGTGCGGCGCTCGTCGAGTTGCGCAAGAGGCTGACAGACGGGCTGGCTCGCACGCGACTGAGCAAAACGCAGCTCGCTGTACAAGCACGTTTGGGGCGCACGACTGTGCAAGCGGCCTTCCAAGCAGGTGCATCTGCCGCACCGTCGGCGGAGACCGTCGTGGCGCTGGCTCGAGTGCTGCGTCTGCCGGAGAAGGAGTTGTTGGATCTTCGGCGAGCTGCAGCAGAAGAGACCGAGTTTGTCGGCAGGGAAGGGAAAGGCCTGGGCAAGCCAATCTGCGACTGGGATCCTCATGATTTGGAGGTCCACCCTGCTGGCGCTGGTTTCAATAGAAAACAACCCGGAGTGAAGGCGATCCTCTCCGGATATGTCACACGGGATCACGACCAGGTCCTCGCTGAGGTGGTACGAGATGCGCTCGAGGGCCGAAGCCGGATGGTGGTCCTGGTCGGATCGTCTTCAACAGGCAAGACAAGGGCCTGCTGGGAAGCCGTTCAGCCAATGGCAAACAGGGGATGGCGGCTATGGCATCCTTTCGACCCGACAAGGGGTGCGGCCGCGCTGGAGGGCCTACTGCAGGTACAACCCTGCACTGTGGTGTGGTTGAACGAGGCCCAGCACTACCTTGGCAGCCCTCAGGTAGGTGAGCAGATTGCGGCCGCCATTCATAGCCTGCTCACCGATCCGACACGCGGACCGATCCTCGTTCTAGGCACCCTTTGGCCGGAGTATGCCGACGAGTACGCGACCCTCCCCTCACCCGGTGGACCAGACCGGTTCAGCAGGAGCCGGGAATTACTCGCCGGGCGGACGCTGGTAGTACCGGAATATTTCGACGAGTGGGCTATGCGTGAGGCAGCCTCCCTGGCGAGGAGCGGTGATCTACTGCTGGCAGATGCTCTAACGAGGGCAGCAGCAGGCGGACGCGTGGCCCAAGATCTCGCTGGAGCTCCGGAATTACTGCGGCGCTACGAGCAGAGCGTTCCGGCCGCTCGCGCAGTATTGGAGGCAGCAATGGACGCACGCCGCCTCGGTTCCGGCCTTCATCTGCCACAGGCCTTCCTAATCGATGCTGCTGTCGACTACCTCACCGATGAAGACTTTACCCAGCTTAGGGACGACTGGGCAGAATCAGCCTTTGCCGACCTCGCTCGTCCTGTTCACGGCAACCATGCGCCCTTGCGCCGCACCGGCGCACGCCCTGAGCGCCGCCCTCCTGGCAGCTCAGCACTTGGTAGCTCACCCGCGACGGCAGCAAGCCCGAAGTTCCGGCTTGCCGACTATCTTGAGCAACACGGCCGAAAGAGCCGCCGGGGGAAATGCCCGCCCGCCTCGTTCTGGCACGCCGCCCTTGTCCACCTAACCCTGCCTGAAGACCTCAACAATCTGGCAAAGGCCGCCGAAGATCGACATCGCCTGCAGTGGGCGTACCACCTCCGCCATCGGGCAGCCGAAAGCGGTGATCCGAGCGCCCTCGTACACATGGGAGGTATTCGGATGGCGATTGGCGATCGCGAGGGAGCACAGGATCTTTACTGGCAAGCCACCAAGGCAGGAATTGCCACCGCATGGGTGGAATTGGCAAATATTTGCGAACAGCTCGGAGGTCGCGAACAAGCCCAGGCGCTTTACCAACAGGCCGTTGACAAGGGAGATCTCCGCGCACTGCGTCAACTGACGCTCAACTTTGCGGAATCCGGCAATTGGGAGGAGGCCGAAGCCGTGGCCAGTCAGGCCCCGGAAGCCGACCGTGGTTGGGTGCTCCAAAACCTGGCCAGACAGCGGGAAAAGGTAGGGGACCCGGCAGAGGCCGAAGCCCTATTCCGCCGTGCCGCCGACGCAGGTAACACCATTGCACTCACAGAACTCGTTCGCCTAAGAATAGAGGCGGGTGACCTAGGAAGCGCCAAAATGCTGACAGCACAGGCTTTGAAGGTCGCGAGCCCCATTGAGCTCACTAACCTTTCAATGATTTGCGACCTCGCCGGGGATACGACTGCAGGTGATATTGCGGCCCGTCAAGCAGCAAAGACCGGAGATTCACGCGCCATTCACTTTGCGGTCATGAGAGCAGTTGATGCGGGCGACTACGAGGAGGCCGAATCACTGGCCACGCCAGCCGCAGATGCTGGTGACGGCGTCGCTCTAACACTGCTCTCACAGCTGCGGCGTTGGGCTGGAAAGTGGCCAGAGGCTGAGGAGCTGGCCCGAAAGGCGGCTGACGCGGGCGACACCTTCGGGCTGTACGCCATGGCACGAGATCGGGAGAAGGAAGGCCACCTTGAGGAGGCCGCGGCACTGTTCCGACAGGCGAGCGAGGCTGGCGACGAGGGCACCCTCGACCTTTTGGCACGGCGACGAATAGAGGCTGGGGACCAGGAGGGGGCCGACGCCTACTATCTACAGGCAGCTGATGGCGGTGCAGCCAAGTACCTACGACTGGGAGATCATTGGCCGTGCGGGCTGAATGCAGACGGCACGCCTACGGATCCCTGGTAGCGAACTCGCCCCAGTCGGTACGGACAGCCATCAAGGCAGACAACGGCTTAGCTCTTGAACTACCTCACACGCATCTTTACGGTCACGCGTCGACCTAGGGGCGTGCTGTGGGGTGTCACACGTGCCGGTACCTGAGCCCCCGGTTAGTCCGGCCATAACGGGCGCCGGCGCAGCGACGACCCTGAAGGCCTGCCCTGCGGGCGGGGGCGATCAGCGCCCAAGTCCTCAGCGGCGGCAACGTGCAGAGACTGCTCAACTGTGGACCCTGCAAGACGCCACCGGAATGCTCTGCTCCGGTGAATAGGCGGCTAAGTTGGCCGCAGGACGCACACCTACACCGTTACAGCGCAGCTCAGAGGCGTAGGTAAGCGTAAGCGCCCACCTCTCTTCTAAGCGCTTGGCCGCAGGTTCGAGTCCTGCCGGGGGCGCCCACTGTCAGCCCTCCCATCGGGAGGGCTTTTTGCTGGTCAGCGACGGTTGTGCACGACACAGGTCAGCCCCGGCCACCCCTTGGCGATCAAGGGCGTGGCCCGGGGCTGTCCGGCTGTCACCGGGTTTTCGCGGGTGGCCGTGTCGAATACGTGTCGAAGTTCTCGACCCGAGGAAGATCAGCCAACGCCCGGCATCTCCGCCTCTGGGAGGTCGCCCGCAGCTTCCAGCCGCCGTTTGAGGTCGGGCAGCTGCCCGTCGACGCAGCGGGCGTAGGTGGCCAGGAGCACGGCGACGCTGTTCCCGGCCCACTCGGCCACCTGTGCGGGCGGGATGCCGTCGTTGAGCCACTTCGTCAGGCGCGTGTTCCGGTTGCCGTACACGCGCCGTCCGGTGGGCGACTCGAAGACGTGCGGGGGCAGGACGGCCTTCCGCGCGCCGCGCCACGCCCGACGGATGACGGAACCGGCGAGGATGCCACCCGTCTCCCCCCGGAAGAGGAGATCACCCGGCCGGAGCTGTTCGTCGCGTCCGGCGGCGAGATGTCATCTGCCCTCATGGGCGTACGGCTCTGTGCGCCCGAATACGTCATTGCCGCTGGTCAAGCGGTGACCGAGGCCACCCAATCAGGCGCCGACGCACCGGGCAATTCCAAGATCCCGGCAGAGTCAAGCTCAGCTATGGACTCGCTGTTTGACGCCGTCCTTGTCGGTGATGCTGACGGAAACGCGCCACCGCGTCCGCTTGTCGACCTCGATCTTGACCGTACCGCCGAACTTCCGGCCATCCAGGTCTTTCGCCTTCATCGAGGCACCGTAGGTGGCGTTGTCGTCACACACTTCGATCCCGGCGCGCAGCCCTGTCCCATTACTGACCTTCAGACCACCCGAGGGACCGAGACAGTCATACCGCACGGACAACGCGGCAATCCGGTCCGCAGCCACGGGCAGCTTCACCGTCCCCGGACCCAGCCGGCCCGGTTTCTTGGCACCCTGATCAGGATTGTCCGGATCGGACACCAGCGCCGCCTTCGAGGCACTCGGCGAAGGCGGCGTACTCTTCCCGCCGCTGCACCCGGACACCGCAGCGGCGGACACGACCAGCAGAACGATCCCTGCGCTGCGCATCAGCTTTTCCCGTGCCACGTCTCGCGGCCCTTGTAGACCAGCCGCGCCGACCCCTTGCGCAGCACCTTGGTCTTGCAGTTGGGCTCGGTCTGGTTGTAGTTCCACTTCGTGTACCTGACCTTCACCCCGGCGTGCAGGTAACCGTGCCTCATCGTCTTCGGCACCGTCCACGACCACGTGTAGGTGGTGCTGTTCGTCCACTGCCAGGCGAAGTGGTAGTCGAACTCAGCCGACGCCTTGACGAACACCACCTTGGCTTCGCCGGAGATCGCCCCGCCGACCGTCGACGTCGTCGTCTTCCCCTTGTGGAAGGTGATGCTGATCGTCGTGCCGCTGTCGCCGCCGGAACGGGGTTCCATGTCCCTGTAATACGTGTAGCTGCCCGAGAAGTCGTAGCCCTTTTCGGGCGGGCATATCATCGGATGGGCCGTCCCGGCACTGGCAGGTACAGCACCCACAGCGGCAAGTGCGGTGGCGGCGCAGCCGACTGCGACGATCTTGGGTATGGAGCGCACGTGTTTCCCCCGTGTTTCTCTGGATGAAAGCGGCCTCGTCGACCGCCAGGATTTGACCCTAGGGAGCAACTCTCCCTCCTGTCATGGCAGTTGAGTGAAACATGAGGTTCAGGTCACCCTAGCGACCTCGACGCTGCGGCTCACTCTCGGATGTCTGCCAGGTCTTGAACTACGCCGCGTAGCAGCGGCAAGCGGATGACCTTCGGCAGGGCCGACGAGACCATCCTGAGCCAGTGGATGGCGGACAACGCGCGGGTGTGCTGGATCGAGCGAAGCGAACCGTGGAACCTGGAGTCACAGCTCATCTCCCAACTCGATCTCCCGCTGAACCTCGACCAGAACCGCCACAACACGTTCCACAACTGCCTGAAGGAGCTACGAGCCCAAGCACGCCAGCGAGCCCGGGAGTTGCCCGTCGGCTCGTAGGCCGCCGAACGGGCCGCCGGCCCATTGCCTGGGCCGTCTCTGGGCCGTCTCTGGGCCGTCTCTGGGCCGTTCGAGGCCGCTCGACAGTGACCGACGATGACCAATGGCGACCACTCGGCCGCTCATGAACATCGCTCTGAGCAGCGAAAACGCAGGCCAGCAAGATCCCCGGCAAGACCCAGGGCAAGAAGACAGGTCTTGAGTCACTCATTGAGACGGTGAGCGCAGCCGGCGTCTCCAGTGGTGCTGTTCAGAGTGCGCAGCATCAGCGCTGGACCGAACCCCCAGGACCACATAGGTGTCGAGGACACCTGCTACGAAGTCGTTGTTGACCAAGAGCTGCCCCTTCACGTCCGGGATGCCCGGGGCGTAGGAGTCGTTGATCCAAGAGACCTGGCCGACTGACGGCGACGAGGGACGGTCCGTGGAGACGGCGGACATCGTGGTGCCCGCCGCTCACTGCGAGATCGTCTACGAGATCCCGATCAACCGTCATTAGTTGTGTGACCAGGAAGTTCATCGGGCTGCTAGTCGCGCCACCGGTGCGATGTCGATCTCTCACATGCCTTGAAGTGCCTTACGAAGCCGTTCCTCCAATGCCGCCCGCGCTGACGTCCATTTCCGCACGGCCTGATCGGCATCGCCAATCCAAGTCAAAGGCTCCGTCCGATCCCATGAACTCTCGTATCGGCCGATGTCGATGCCGTGCGCGGCAAGCTCCTGCTCCCTCTTTTGATCTTTGGCACTTCGGCGCGCAGGTCCCGTCCCCCCGCGTTCCAACGTGACTGGATTTCGAGGTCTCGGAGCTTGTCGAGCAGCTCTTGGAGGGCTTCCAGCCGCTTTTGGTCATACGGTCCGCGGGCGATACGACGTCGCTCTGCCTGCTCCAGCTCGTGCCGCACCGTCTCGCTCTCGGCTTGGCGCCGCTCGCTGCGTCTCCACTGGAGGTAACCCACGATTGCGACCAACACCGTGGCGCTCACGGGAAGCGCGGCAGTCAGTAACTCCACGAACGCATTGTGCCGGGAGCGGTGTCCCACTGGCCATCGCCTTGGATCGGCTCCTGGGCCTGGTAACGCTCCGAGTCCTGGATGTCCGACTGGAATGTCACCCGGTCGGCGAAACCTTTCCGGTCACCGCACCGGCTCTGCCGCTGTCACGAGTCGATCGCATGTCGAAGGCCATGTGACAAGAGGCCTTGCCAGGGAAGCGGAGCAAGTCGGCAAGGGTGTGACCCGAGATCCACCAGGCGCCTTCCAATCGCTTGGCCGCAGGTTCGAGTCGTGCCGGGGGCGCTCGTCCTCAGCCCTCCGGGCCGGCCGGCTGTCACCGGATTCTTGCGGGCCTCCGGGAAGTCGCCCGCGGCTTCCAGCCGCCGTTTGAGGTCCGGCAGCCGCCCGTCGGTGCCGTCGTCGAGCCACTTCTCCAGGTGCCCAGGTCACACGCGGCGCGCCGCTGAACGACGCACCGGCGTTCGTGTGCGCGCCGACTACATGCCGGTGGGGAAGCTCATGGGCACCGGCGGCTGTGTCGGGATGTAGTGGCGAGCGAGCCCGGCGTCGCGGTTGTGCGGCCCCGTGCGATGAGCCTCCGGGTCGCCGTAGTCCTTGAGATCCTGGCGTCCGGAAACGACGTCCCGAACGCGCATCACCACTCGACCAAGCAGAGTCTTCATCGGTGTGCCCCCAGGTGTAGGTGGTCTTGTCGAGGAGGATGCACCGGCGGCCGGGGCGGATACCAGCGAGTTGAGCCGATCTTGAGCCTCGGCCGGCCCTTCAATGGCGCTCCGTCCAGCTGAGTTACCGGTCAGTCGGCGCGGTCGGGCAGGCCCAGCACCTGTGGGCGGTCGGCGGGAAAGTCCCGGGGCATGCCCGGCACGTCGATGGTGCGCCCGTACACGCCGGCCAGGAACTCGACGGCACCGACCGGGAATTCGAACCACTCGCCGTTGTCCGTGCGGACCACCACCGGCCATGCGTCCGGGTCCGCGGGGGTCGTCCTCCAGTAGAAGGAGTCCCCGCAGTTGGACTCCGCCCAGCTGATCAGGCCTCCGGGGCGCGGGTAGGGGACGTAGTGCTCGGTGTCGCCCATCTCGTACAGGTCCTGAAGGATCTCGTCCTCCCGGCACGCGGATCCCCACAACGCCTCGGCACCGGGCGCCGGAGACGACACGATGAGGAAGTCGTCGACGACCAGGACCGGATACGCCTCCGCGAGGGAACGGAAGTCCGAGGGCAGTGCCGTCCCGAGGGCAGCCTCGAGTGCGGTCCAGTCCACGCCACGTCCCGCCGTCACACGCCACGGCACCATCGCCGGGAGCGCGGCCTCCAACCCCTCGATCCGCTCCATGCCGTCCGCCAATCTGTTCTGCTCTGGGCTCTGTTGTCGTCGAACCGTACTGTCGAACCGGGCGTCCCGGCGGTTGCTGTTCCGTCCCGTGCGAGAAGGCGGCGCCGCCTGTGCCGCGGCAGTGGAGGTTTCGCCACAGGCGCGCGACAGACGTGCCCATGCCATGCAATGGCCACCTAAAGTCCCGGTCATGAGCATGCCTGTC
This sequence comes from Streptomyces sp. NPDC051133, assembly GCF_040682635.1. Lineage (NCBI taxonomy): Bacteria > Bacillati > Actinomycetota > Actinomycetes > Kitasatosporales > Streptomycetaceae > Streptomyces > Streptomyces sp. NPDC051133. The sequence goes on along the minus strand of NZ_JBFBBK010000077.1, from coordinate 7,586 downwards.
ACTGCCTCGACGCCCCTCTCGTCCACCGACGTGCTCGCCCTGAGCGGCGGCCGGGGCGGCGGGTACCACAGCAGCTATCACGGCGGCTATTCCAGCGGCTACCACCACTACGGGAACTGATCGTGGTCTTCCTGGTCTGGATCGCCAAGCGCAACCAGAGCCACGATGGCGGGGCGGTGCATGATCTCAGCCACACGGCTCTGGTTCACACAGCAGCGCTTCCAGGCGGTCGAGGGACGACGCCATACCTCTCTCTCCTGTCGTCCACGGGTGGCTCACCGGCGCCGCGGCACCACCGTGCACTGCACGAACCGCCCTGAGCCCTGGGCCGTCAGGCCGCCAAGTCCGTCGTCTGCTGAGCGCGTTCCCGCTCGGCCTTGGCCGCCAGCGTGTTCACCGCCGTGTTGAAGCGTTCCATGGACGTCGGGTGGTCCGGGCCCAGAACGTACTCCTTGAGGGCGCGGCGGGACGCGGACATCGGGTCGGTGTGCGGGGCGCGGACCGAGTCGAGGATGTCCGGCAGGCGGGTGCAGTCACGGTCCAGGAGGTAGGCGCCGCCCGCCGTGGTGTACGCGGCGCGGAACTCGTCGTCGGGCAGGTCGTGGGCGTTGGTCAGGACGTACGGCTTGAGGCTCGCCACGAAGTCGGCGACCACCGAGGAGACGTCACTGATCAGGATGTCGGCCTGGTTGAAGCAGTCGTACAGCGTGGGCAGGCTCTTGAGGATCACGTTGTGGCGGACCTGACCGCGGGTCTCCCAGAAGACGCGGTGCCACTCCGCGCGCAGCTCCTGCCACTCGGCCGCCGCCGCCCGGTCGGGGACGCGTGCCTCGCGCAGCTGCGCGGCGTCGTCGCCGCCGTGCCGGCCGGCCAGCTCGTCCAGGCGGGCCTGGATCTCCTTGAGCCGGGGACGCGCCTCGGCGACCGCGGCCTCCGCCTCCGCGGCGCCGCGCTGCTCGTTGTCGGCGCGCAGCAGTTCCCGGATCTCCTTGTCGGCCGCGGCGGCCTCGGCCGAGCGCTTGCCGGTGAGCGGGTGCGGCTTGTAGATCACCCGGACGTTCTCCGCGAGGAGCTTCTCGATCAGGGGGACGCCCATCGGGATCAGGGAGGTGTGGCAGTCGTCGTCGCTCCAGCCCTCCCAGGTGGGGGCGTACAGGACGACGGGCAGCGGTCCCGGGACGTGCTCGGCGTGCAGGCGGATCGGGGAGAGCTGCGGGCGGCCCACCTCCACGATCGCGCTGTCGCTGATGGCGTGCCGCACACGCTGGTACCGGTCGCGGCCCGCCCGCCCGGCCACCCAGATCTCGTCGTACACCTTGCTGACCCGGTTGCTGCTGGCCAGCTTGTCGCTGTCGCCGTGCCCGATGAACACGTGCTTGGCCTCGGCGACCCGCAGCATGTGCACGTTCTTGCCCGCGTTGCCGGGGTAGAGGACGACCTTCACGCCGGAGAGTTCCAGCTCGGCCAGGTCGTCGGCCTTGGGGACGCAGACCACCGGTATCCAGGTGCGGCTGAGATAGCGGAAGGAGGCCTTCTCGCGCAGGATGATCACCGGGCGCAGGTCCAGCTGCTCCAGCGTCTCGATCCACATGTTGACCTGGTACATGAAGTCACGCGAGACCGCGGCGAAGCTGAAGTAGAGGGCCACCTCGGGGCGGTAGTCGGCCAGTTGACGATTCACCTCGGCGAACACCTCGTCCTTGACGGGCATCCGGCGCGCCCGGCGGTACTGGCCCAGCAGCGCGAGCGCGGCCACCGCCGTCACCCCGACGGTCAGCGCGAAGCCCGTGTAGGCGAACTGCCGGCCGCCCGCGAACAGTGCGGCGAGCAGGCCCGCGTGGGCGGGCACGTCCAGGTGGAGGAGCTTGCGCAGGAAACGGCGGTAGAGCAGCGCGGGCGGCTGCCGCGGTATGGGCAGCTCGCTCATGTCGAGGTTGCGCACCACCAGCGGCAGCACCCGGCGGCGCCGGATGGCGTGGTGAACGGCGGTGTAGAGCATCATCATCGCGAAGTGCGCGCTGAACACGGCGAGCGCGACGACCAGCACCGTGTCCGACGCGTCCAGCCGGCTGGCCAGCGCGAGCAGCATCACCGTACGGACGGCGAACCTGAGCGGGCGGGTCAGCTGCAGCGTCGCCAGCCGGCGGACGAAGCCCGGCGCCCTGGAGTGCAGCACCTCGTCCGTGACGTACGTCAGTGCCGCCGCCGCGGTGAAGCCCCACAGGGAGGGCAGCAGGGCGAAGACGGGCAGCGCGGCGAAGCCGGCGCCGAACAGGAGAACGAGGAGCAGGTCGGTCGCCCCGCGCACACGCAGGACTCCACACAACCGACGGATCGTCATGGGCAAGTTTTTCCTCTTCCGGACTGGCGTGCACACGACGGCGAGCGCCGTGGGTCACCAGTTCGACGTAAGAGGAAGGTGAAGAGTTGTACAGCGGAGGGAAAGAAACAGTTCACATTCCGTTTCCCGAAGCGGGACCGCTGGTGCCGCCTGCGTCGACGCCGAGCCGCCGGTAAACGCGCCGTTGAAAGGGTGATCCCCGGACGATCACCGTGACCGACCTCGCGTGGCGCCGTTGAACGGGAAGTGCGGTGGCTGGCCTGCCGCTGCGCTTCCCGAGCAACAGAAGGAGAACGTGATGTCTCGCATCGCGAAGGCAGCCGCTGTCGCCCTCGGCACCGGCGCCGTGGTGATCAGCGGGGCCGGGCTGGCCCTGGCCGACGCGGGCGCCATGGGCGGAGCCGCCGACTCGCCCGGCGCCGTGTCCGGAAACCTGGTGCAGGTGCCGCTCAACGTCCCGGTCAACGTGTGCGGGGACACCGTCGACGTGATCGGCCTGCTGAACCCGGCCTTCGGCGACAAGTGCGCCAACGGCGGCAGCCTGACCAACCCGGGGACGCCCGGCAACCCCGGCCCCGGCAGCAACGGCGGCTACGGCTACGGCAGCTGAACCGGCCGGCCCGCCACGACGGCGGACCGCAGCACACGGCAGAGCCCCGGCATTCCGAGCGCCGGGGCTCTTGTCATGCGGAGGGCCGACCCGCACGGCGCATGCGGCCCGTGCGGAGGGCCGACGCGCACGGCACACGCGGCCCGCGCGGAGGGCCCCGCGCACGGCACACGCGGTCCGTGCGTACGACCGGCCCGCACTCACGGCGCCTGCGATCCAGACGCACGCCGGGACCTCACGCGTACCGGTACACCCGGCTCAAGTCCTCCAGCTGGTCCGGTGTCTCGTCCCACGGCGGGAGCTTCTGGTGCCGGGCGACGACCCGCTTGTGCTGGGCGTCGGCGGGGCCCGGTGCCGTGGCCGGCAGGTAGCGGTGACTGCGGTGCGCCCGCTGCCAGCGCTGCCACAGCAGGTCCAGGAAGGCGTGGTGGAGCCAGAACACCGGGTCGTTGACGGACGCGGCGCCGAGCATCACCCCGCCGATCCAGCGGTGCACCCGGTTGTGGTTGTGCCAGGAGGCGCTGCCGCTGCCCCTCCCCCACCCCTCCAGCTTGTTGCGGAAGCCCTTGCCGGACGTCGAGTCCCAGGGCCACACGTCGTAGGCCGGGTCGGCCAGCGCCCACTGCACGTCGCTCTTGCCGGGCAGCTGGATGGGGGCGGCGGAGCGGCCCAGGTCCCGGGTGAGGAACCTGCCGTCGGTGATGCCCACCTTGATGGTCCAGTGGCCCGCCGCGTAGGCGAACGGCCCGGTCGTCACCTGCCGGTCGGAACGCCGCCCGTCGCCGCCGAGCAGGTCCTTCGTCCAGGGCACGGACGCCTTCGTGCGGTGCCGGGTCCAGTCCCAGTACGGCACCGTCACCGAGGAGTCGACGCGGCGCAGCGCCCGCTCCAGCTCCAGCAGGAACCGGCGGTGCCAGGGCAGGAAGGACGGCGCCATGTGCGCGGTGCGCAGACCGGTCTCGCCGTCGGCGGTGTAGTAGTTGATGTGCATGCGCACGAACTCGTCGTACTCACCGCGCCGTTTGAGCTCCAGCAGCGCGTGCACGAACCGCCGCCGCTCGCTCGCGGTGAGCGTGCTGACGTCCTTACGCACGTACGCCATCGCGGCCCCCCATCGGATGCCCCATGCCCGGCGCCGGGTCCTGCAGCCGCTGTCCGGGGCCGATCTCGTCCACGGCGGCCCGGGTCGCCTCCAGCGGGGTCCGGTACGACGTGTAGTGGTCGACCATGCTCAGCCAGGTGCCGTCGGCCCGCCGCATCAGGTGCAGCGGACGGCCGTCGATGGTGATCCGCCAGCCGTCCTCGGCGGCCTCGCGCCCCACGACCGGCACGAACACGCCCTGGATACGGCGGCCCCGGTAGACCTCGTCGAAGGAGCCGCCGTCGGCCTCCACGACCGAGGGCACGGGCCGGGACGCGGCGACCACCGGGGCCAGTGCCAGGGCGGCTACGGAGGCCAGCAGCCCCCGCGCCACCTCTCTCCGGGCGGGCGCGGCCGCTCCCGCTCTGGCCTCGTGCTCCGCACCCACCGCCACTCCGCCTGCACCGACGACCATCGCTCGCTCCTCGCCCGGGGCCGGACGCCCGTGACCGGATGTCCGTGACCGGATGTTCCTGATCGGCCCTGATGGGATCTCCGTGATCGGATCTCCGTACCGGCTAACCGGTGTGAGGTACCTGGAGTCACCCTTCGAGGACCGCCCGATGGGCGGGACGGGCTACCGGAACCACCGGTCCGGGCGACTACAGGCCGGTGCCCGTGCCCAGGTCGCCGCCGACGACGGTCTGCAGGACCGGGGCGACGACACCGGCCTGCGGCAGCTTGAGGTTCGGCAGGCCGAAGTTGTCGGGATCGGGCTGGGTCAAAGGGGCGTCGACGTTCGCCCCGGGGCCGAGGGTGCGCAGGCCGGAGGCGGGGGCGTCGACGCCGACGTGGTCGAAGCCGTCACCGAGGAGGCGCGGGAGGGGCGCCCGGACGTCGGCGCCGGGCAGAGCGCCGTCGACGGGCATCTGGGGCAGGGTCCGGTCGGGCACGAGGCGCCCGGTGACGTAGCGCGGCCCGGCGGGCGCGCCCGGCGTCGGCAGCGGCAGCTCCAGGCCGGCCCTGGGCACCTCCATACCGAGGGAGTCGGAGACGCCTTCGAGCGGCACGGGGACGGGGACCGTGCCGACCGCGGCTGCGGGGCCGGCTGCCCCCACGACGGCCGCGACGCCCGTGATGACGGCGGCAAGGGTTCCTCGGGTGGTCGACTTCATCTCGGGTACGGTCCCTTTCGGAAAGGCGGGGATGGGGGTCCGTACCGCGTAACGAGCCGAAAAACAGCAGCAGTTCGGCGCCGGTGCACATTTCGCCCGACTGCCGTAATAGTCAGCTGATCGGGAGTCCCGCCCTCGCGGACGGGAGCCGGCAGCGGCCCGGGAAACGGGCCCCGGCCGGCGGGCCCGGGACGCGAGGGGTCCGGCCGGGGCCGGGCGTCAGCCGCGCAGGCTGGTGGCCGGCAGGAGGATGTGCGCGGCGGGCTTCAGGGTCTCCTCGGCACCGGCGAAGGCGGCCAGGTCGGCCGGCCCGACGGGTTCGCCCGGCTTGCCCTCGGGCCAGGCTCGGGTCGTGAAGACGAGGTAGGCGTAGCCGCGCCGGGCGACGGCGGCGAGCCACTCCGGCGGGGCGTCGGCCTGGGCGACCAGCTGCGGCATCCGCAGGATCGCCTGACCGGCCTCCACCAGCAGGCTGACGGGGAGGCTGCGCTTCACGAGGCCGTCGACCAGCTTGCCGCCGACCGGAAGCCCGTTGCTCGTCAGCAGGTGCTCGACCGCCGCCGCGGTGGTCTCCGCGCCGCCCTCGGCGTCCCCGAGGGAGTAGGCCAGCAGGTAGGGCATGTCGGTGCCGTCGGGGGCCTCGCCGCTCCAGGCGAGGACGACGAGCGTGCCGAGGTCGGCGGGCCGCATTGCGGTTGAGGTTGAGGTCACCGCGCGACCTTATCGACGCCTCCGCGCGGGGCCGGGCGGCTTCTCACCCTTCCGGAGGAGTCCCCGGGGGTGCTCCACACGAATGAGGGAAGTGGTCTCGAACATGCCGGGGGCCGGTGCCGCGGGTGCGGTACCGGCCCTCTTCGCGGTCCCGGCCTTCCCCCGGCCGGGCGGGCGTCAGCTCTGCAGGGGCAGGCCGCCGAGCAGTGGGTTGTGCTGGTTCAGCGAACCGGTGGTGTTCTTGACCGTGTTGAGCACGGAGTCCTTGTTCTCGGTGTCGAGCGCGTTCGACTGGTGCCGCAGCGGCATCGCGTCTTCCAGGGTGAGGGGCTGTGAGGTCAGCCGGTTGACGGCGCCGTTGAGGCTGGTGGGCGTCAGGTCGGCGGCATTGTGGGCGAACGCGGGCGCGGCGACGCCGGCGAGGGCCACGGAACCGGCAACGACAGCGGCAGCCTTCAGGGACTTCATCCTGTTCCTTTCGTCGGCAACTCACGTCACCCGGGGAATTCGACGCCCTGCCCAACGAGATCCGGCCGGGGCGGAAACCCCGTACGCAGAAGACATATGAGATTCCCGAACGACGGTGGTCCCGGGCCGCCGAGGCGCCGGAAAGCCCTCGGCCGTCGTCCCCCCTGGGGACGACGGCCGAGGGCGTGGCTGTCTCCGGGTCAGCCCACCGTCTGCAGGGCGGGCTCCGCCGGGAGCGTGCCCGCGCTCGTGGTGGACGAACCGCTGGTCGCGTTCAGCGTGTTCAGCAGGTTGTCGATCACGCTGTCGACGGACGCGAGCAGCTTGTCGACGTCGGCGGTGAGCGCGTTCACCAGGTTGTCGATCGCGGTGTCCAGGGCCTTGAGCGCGTCGTCGACCGCGTCACGGGCCGCGCGCGCCTTGCCGTCGTCGACGCTCCTCGCGACCGCGGGGGCGGCCGGGGTGGCGGATGCGGTCGGGGTGGCCGGGACCGTCGGCGTGGCGGAGGCGGTCGGCGTGGCGGGCACGGCGGGAGCCGTCGGGGTCGCGGGGGCCGTCGGGGTCGCCGTCGGCGTGGCGGGCAGGCTCTGTGCGGCCGGGGCCGTGGGCGTCGCGGGGGCCGTGGGCGTGGCCGGGGCCGTCGGAGTCGCGGTCGCCGACGGCGTGGCCGCGGTGGAGGTCGCCGGTGGCGCCGGGTCCAGCGCGGCCTCGGCCATGGCCTTCTTCGCCGCGTCGCCGAGCCTTCTCGCCCGGTCGGCGGTGAGCCTGCGCTTCTCCAGCGACCGGTTGAGCAGGTCGATCATCGGTCTGGGTACCTTGCCGGAGTTGTCGAGGGCCTTGACCTGGGCGAGCAGCGCGTCCGCCGTGGGCACGGTCGCCCGGGAGGTGTGGGCGCGTTCCCGGGCCGAGTCGGCGCCTACGGCTACCGGACCGGTGATGCCGACCAGGACGGCGGCGCAGAGAGCGGTGGACGCGAGACGCCGTGCGGGCAGAGCACGCATGGGTGTTCCTTTCGGTGGACAGGGGACCTGAGCCCACCGTCAGTTCGCCCGTCGCTCTCCGCAACCGCTCGACCACCCCGGTGATCCGTACGGGGGAGCACAGAACCGGCCGTCCGCCCCGCAGCGGTGTGCGCGGCAGCGGATGGCGCCGGGGGCGGGGGCCGCGCCGAGCAGTGGCAGCAGCAGGGCCACGGAGGCC
>NZ_JBFBBK010000076.1:0-28892 GCF_040682635.1 Streptomyces sp. NPDC051133 | reverse complement strand
GCCCGGTGCACGCCTTCAAGCCGTTCGGCACCGGTGAACGCGCCTGCATCGGAAGGCAGTTCGCCCGGCGGCGCCGCGCGGCGCCGCCTGCTGCTTGTCGACAGTGGTGGCGGTCATGGTACGGCCGCTCAGCCCTGGTAGGCCTTGGCCGCGGCGGACTCCAGCTTCGCTGCGGTGCCCGGCGCGTCCGACGGGTCGCGCAGGAAGTCCTGGAGCAGCTTCCACTCGCCGGTGCCCTTCGTGCCGCCGAAGGCCGCCGGGGCCTGGTCGGACATGTCGAAGCGGACCGAGTCCCCGGCGCCTATCAGGGACTTGGCGGTGGCGCGGGTGACGTCGTCGCCGTAGGAGGAGAGGTCCAGCTTCTTGTTCGGGGACAGGAAGCCGCCCGCCTTCGCCCACACGGCCGCGGCCTCGGGGGTGGCCAGGTACTCCAGGAGCTTCATGCCGGCTCCCGCGTTCTTGCCGTCCTTGAGGACGACCGCCGCGTCGCCGCCGCTGACGACCGGTGCCGTGCCGCCGTCGACCGCGGGGAAGGGGAAGAAGTTCGCGTCCTTGCCGATGGTCCTGCCGAACTGGTCGTGCGCGACACCGGCCACGAAGTCGCCCTCGTAGACCATGCCGGCCTCGGGCTTGGGCCCGAACACCTTCTCCACCGAGCCGGGGAAGTCGGTGTTCAGGGCCTCCTTCTGGCCGCCTGCGATCAGCTGCTTGTCCTTGAACAGCTTGCCGAGGGTGGTGAGCGCCTTGACGACCGACGGGTCGGTCCACTTCAGCTTGTGGGTGGCAAGGGCGTCGTACTTCTCGGGTCCGGCCTGCGAGAGGTAGACGTTCTCGAACCAGTCGGTGAGGGTCCAGCCGTCCTCACCGCCGACGGCGAAGGCGGCGAGCCCGGAGTCGGAGACGGTGTGCCCGGCCTTGAGCATCTCGTCGTACGTCTTCGGCGGCTTGACCCCGGCCTGGGTGAGCGCGTCGGGGCTGTACCAGACGGTCGACTTGTGGGCGGCCTTGAAGTACAGGCCGTACAGGGTGCCGTCGACGCTGCCGTACTTCTTCCACACGGGCGCGTAATCCGCGCCGATGGTCCCCTGGGCGGTCGAGGACAGCGGCTTCAGCCAGCCCTTCTTCGCGAACTGCTGGAGCACGCCGACCTGCGGGACCATCACGACGTCGGGGGCGTTGCCGCCCTCGATCTTGCTGCCGACGACGGTGGAGACGTTGTCGCCGGTGGAGACGAACTGGGTCTTCGCGCCGGTCTTCGCGGTGAACGCGTCCAGCACCTTCTGGAAGTTCTTCTGCTCGCTGCCGGACCAGACACCGGCCACGGTGACCGTCTGGCCGCTGAGCGCCTTGTCGCCGCCGCCGGCCGAGACCGGTCCGCCGCCGCAGGCGGTGGCGCCGAGGGCGAGGGCCAGAGCGGTGCAGCTCGTGAGCAGGGTGGTACGTCGTCGCATCATCGTTGATGTCCCTTTCGAGGGTGGGGCGTTGACGGGGGCGGTCAGAGGTCGGCCAGCCACCAGGCGGCCGTGGCGCCGGGCAGGACGCCGGGCGGGCAGGGGCCGCTGGAGAGCAGGGGGGTGCCGGAGGCCGGCGCGGGCGTGGGGGCCGTGCCGAAGTTGACGGCACAGACCAGGCCGTCGCCGCGGGCGAAGGAGAGGACGCCGGGCGGGCTGTCGAGCCAGCGCAGCGTGCCCTCGCCCAGCTGGGGCAGGGTGCGCCGCAGCTGGAGGCCGTCGCGGTACAGGTGCCAGAAGGAGCGGGTGTCGGCGAGTGCGCGGTCGGTGGCGTAATCGGCGAAGTACTCCGGCTGCGGCAGCCAGGGCTTGGCGCCCTCCGCACCGGAGGTGAAGCCGAACGGGGAGGCCTGCCCGGACCAGGGCAGCGGCACCCGGCAGCCGTCGCGGATGCGGGCGCGGCTGCCGGTGCGGCGGAATATCGGGTCGGTGAGGACGTCGTCGGGCAGGTCGACGACCTCGGGCAGGCCCAGCTCCTCGCCCTGGTAGATGTACGCGGCTCCGGGCAGCGCCAGCATCAGCAGCGCGGCGGCGCGGGCCCGGGCGGCGCCGAGGCCGCTGCCCTCGGTGGCGGGTTCGCCGTAGCGGGTGACGGTGCGGACCTGGTCGTGGTTGTTGAGGACCCAGGTGACGGTCGAGCCGGTGCCGGCGATGTCCTGCATGGCCTCGGAGATGACCTTGCGGAAGGAGTCCGCGTCCCAGGGGGCGCCGAGCAGGTCGAAGAAGAAGGCCTGGTGGAGTTCGTCGGGGCGGACGTACAGGGCGTGTTCACGGGCGGTGGGGACGGAGACCTCGCCGACGAGGAGGCGGTCCCGGCCGTCGCGGGCGGTGTACTCCTCGCACAGGGCGCGCCAGCGGCGCCACACCTCGTGCACCTCGGGCTGGTTCCAGGCGAGCGGGTTGACCGAGTCGCGGGTGCGGGCGTCGGCCTCCGGGTCGTCGGAGTCGGGCAGTTCGGGGTGCTTGTACAGCCCGGCCGCCACGTCGATGCGGAAGCCGTCGACGCCCCGGTCCAGCCAGAAGCGCAGGACGCGGTCGAACTCGGCGGGGACCTCGGGATCGCGCCAGTTCCAGTCGGGCTGCTCGGGCGTGAACATGTGCAGGTACCACTGGCCGTCGCCGGCTCGGCTCCAGGCCGGGCCGCCGAACATGGCGTGCCAGTTGTTGGGCGGCTCAGCTCCGTCGGGCCCGCGGCCGTCGGCGAAGTGGAAGCGGGCGCGGGCCGGGCTGCCGGGCTCGGCGGCGAGTGCCTCGCGGAACCACGGGTGCTCGCTGGAGCAGTGGTTGGGGACGATGTCGAGGAGCACCTTGACGCCGAGCCGCCGGGCGGCCGACACCAGCAGGTCGAACTCGGCGAGGTCACCGAAGAGCGGGTCGACCCCGCAGTAGTCGGCCACGTCGTAGCCGTGGTCGTGCTGCGGCGAGGGGTAGAACGGGCTCAGCCAGATCCCGTCGACGCCGAGCTTCTTCAGGTACGGCAGCCCCGCGCGGACGCCGGCCAGATCGCCGACGCCGTCGCCGGTGCTGTCCAGGAAGCTGCGGACGTAGACCTGGTAGATCACCGCGTCGCGCCACCAGTGGTACTTACTCAACATGCATGCATGTTAGGTAGGCGCTGCGCAGAGGTGTCAATGAAATGAACGGAAGCTACCGGCCAGTTGGGGGTGCAAATCGGTACTTACCAGAGCACCGTGAAGCCAAATGAGATGTGCGCGTTACCTAACAAGTAACTATCGCGGAGCTAGCGGCTGGCGATGGCGTCGAGTTCGCGCGCGAGCCGGCGCACCGCCTGCCCGGGCGTCTCCCGCCCGGTGAGCGCGTCCTGCACGACCGCCTGCACCGCCAGGCTGACCTGGTCGTAGTGCGGGCTCTTGGGGCGCGGCGCGGCCGTGAGCACGGCGGTGCGCAGGGTCGGCAGGTACGGGAACCGCCGCACCAGGGCCGGGTCCTGGTACAGGTCGGCGCGCACCGGTGGCAGCGCGCCCCGGGTGAGCACCTGGCGCTGGACGGGCGCGCTGGTGAGATAGGCGATCAGCCGCGCGGCCGAATCGGCATGCCGGGTGTGGGAGTTGACGGCGAGGTTGGAGCCGCCGAGCACGCTCGTGCCCGGTCCGTCGGGGCCGGGCAGCGGTACGGCGCCGATCTTTCCGGCGACCTCGGAGCCCTTGGCGGAGGCGACGGCGTAGGCGTAGGGCCAGTTGCGCAGGAAGAGCAGCCTGCCGTCCTGGAAGGCCTGCTTGGACTCCTCCTCCTTGTACGTCAGCGCCGCCCTCGGTATCCAGCCCTCGCGGACGCCGCGGGCGAGGAAGCCGATGCCCTCGCGGGCGGCGGAGGAGTCGACGGTGACCCGGGTGCCCTCGTCGCCGAGGATCGTGCCGCCGGCCGAGTAGACGGCCTCGGCCGCGTTCACGGTGAGCCCCTCGTAGGGCAGGAACTGGCCGGCGTAGCCGCCGAGGCCGTACTTCGGCGCGATGGTCTTCGCGTCGTGCTCCAGCTCGGCCCAGGTGCGCGGCGGGGGCACGCCCTCCTTGGCGAGAACGTCCTTGCGGTACAGGAGAAGTCCGGCATTCGTGACGTACGGGACGGCGTAGAGACGGCCGTCGTAGGTGGCCGTGCCGACGACCGGCGGCAGGAAGCTCTTGAGCGGGAAACGCTCGCGGGGCAGCGGGCGGATCCAGCCGGCCGCCGCGAACTCCGAGGTCCAGTTGACGTCGATGTTGAGGACGTCGAAGCGGCCCCGGTCGCCGCCGCGCAGGTCGGTGGTCATCTGCGCGTGCGTCTCGTCGGCGGAGTCCGGCAGCTCGACGAGGGTGACCTTCTCCCCGGGGTGGGTGCGGTTCCAGCCCTGGAGGAGCGGACCGAGATAGCCGGTGAGATCGCCTGCCGTGGCCAGGGTGAGCGGGCCGCGGCCCTCGCCCGCGTCCTGGTCGGCGTGCGCGCCGGAGGCCACGTAGCCGGTCAGGATCACGGCGAGAACGAGGAGGCCCCTACCGGCGGCGCGTATCCACCGCATAGGTTCCTCCCTGAACACATACACACTGGCTCCGGCGTCCTCGCCGGGAGTCAGAGGCCATGTATACCTGTTAGGTATGAGCGATACTAGGGCCTGGAGCACATTGTGAGCAGACAGGAGGACAGCCCGAGTGCGCCTGCCCCTCCTGGCACTCCTGGCCCGCGGCCCGGCCCACGGCTACGAGCTGAAGCAGGACCTTGAGCAACTGCTGGGCTCCGCGTACCCTCAGCCCAACGTCGGCCAGATCTACGTCACCCTCGGCCGCCTCGAGAAGTCGGGACTGATCGAGGGCGAGGACGTCGAGCAGTCCAGCCGGCCCAACAAGAAGGTCTACCACCTCACCGACGCCGGGCGGGAAGCGCTGCACGCCTGGTTCGAGGAGACCGAGGACGAGCCGCGGGTGCGGGACGAGTTCTTCATGAAGCTCGCCGTAGCCCCGCAGACCGGTCTCGCCGACCAGATCGCCCTCATCAACCGCCAGCGGCGCCAGTACCTCACCACCATGCGCAACCTGTCGAAACTGGCCGCGGCCGAGAACCGGGACAACCGAATCGCCCATCTGCTCATCGAGGGCGCGATGCTGCATCTGCAGGCCGACCTGGACTGGCTGGAGCGGTGCCAGGAGGAACTGGAGGAGCTGGAATGAGCGACGGCTCTGCCTCTCCCGTGCTGCGCGCCGAGGGCCTGGTGAAGACCCACCACGGCGAGGGCGCGCCCGCGCACGCCGTCCGCGGGGTCGACCTGAGCGTGGCCCGGGGCGAGTTCGTGGCGATCACCGGGCCGTCCGGGGCCGGCAAGTCGACGCTGCTGCACCTGCTCGGCGGGCTGCAGCGGCCCGACCGGGGCAGCATCTGGCTGGACGGCCGGTGCGCGGACGCCTTCAGCGAGGCCCGCTGGGCGGTGGAGCGCAGGAAGGCCATCGGCATCGTCTTCCAGTTCTTCAACCTGGTGTCGAACCTGTCCGTCGCCGACAACGTCGAGCTGCCCGCGCTGCTGGCCGGCGTCCCGCCGAGGAAGGCCCGCGCCGAGCGCGAGGCACTCCTCGCCGAGCTGGGTCTCGACGGCAAGGAGCGCAGCATGCCGGGCGAGCTGTCCGGCGGCGAGCAGCAGCGGGTCGCGCTCGCCCGGGCCCTGGTCAACCATCCCCCACTGCTGCTGGCCGACGAGCCCGCGGGCAGCCTCGACAGCAAGGGCACCCGCGAGGTGATGCGGCTGCTGTCCCGCTTCCACGGGCGCGGCCAGACGATCGTGCTGGTCACCCATGACGCCCGGCTGGCCAGCGCCGCCGACCGCGTGATCAGCTTCTTCGACGGCCGCATCGCCGACGACGCCGCGCTGGACGGCGCACCGTCGTCCCGCCGCCCCGGCATCTCCGGGGTGCTGGAGCTGAGGGACTGATGGCGCGTCCCGGGGCAGGCGCGAGTCCGACGACAGGGCCTGGGGGCTGAGACACATGCGGGCAACCCTGCGCTGGGCGCACTCCGACCTGCGCACCCACCGGGGCGAGGCGCTGTTCCTGGTGCTGGCCACCGCCGGCATCGTCGCCTCGCTGCTGCTGGCCACCGCGCTCTTCGGCTACGCGACCAACCCCTGGCAGCGGGTCTTCACCCAGGCCCGCGGCGCGCACGTGTGGATCCACACCTCGCTGTCCGCCGACGCCCGGGGACTGGCCCGGCTGGACGGTGTCGAGTCCGTCGCCGGCCCCTACCGCACCGAGTCCGCCACCGTCGCCTCGCGCGGCACCCGGGCCTCCGTGGAGCTGCGCGGCACCCCTGACCTGCCCTCCGTCGGCCGGCCCCTGCTGACCGCCGGACACTGGCTGGACCCGGCCCGGCCGGACGGCGTGGTGCTGGAGAGCAGCCTGGCGCGGGCGCTGCTGGCCGAACCCGGGGACACCCTCGTCCTGCCCGGCACGGCCCGCACGCTGACCGTCGAGGGCATCGCGGACAGCGCCGAACCGCACTACAGCCCGGGCGAGCAGCCGGGGCTGGTGTGGGCGCTGCCGTCCGCCGTGCGCGCACCCGGCAGCCAGGTGACCGGGCTGCGGCTCGGCGACCCCGGCGACACCGACTACGCGGTGCAGCGTGCCGTCACCGTGCTCGGCGCGGGCGCGGTCGGCGAGGTCTCCACCTGGCAGCAGGCGCGGTCCGCGGCCCAGGGCGACAACCGGCTGCTCGGCCAGGTGCTCGGCCTGTTCGGGCTGGGCGCCCTGATCGCCGCCGGGTTCGCCGTGCACGGGGCGATCGCCACCCGGATCCGCGGGCATCTGCGGGACCTGTCGGTGCTGAAGGCGATCGGCTTCACCCCCGGCCAGGTCGTCCGGGTCTTCCTGCTCCAGCACCTCGCCTACGCGCTGCTCGGCGCGGTGGCCGCGGCCGGACTCACCGAGGCGCTGGGCAGCCAGGTCCCCGGGCGGCTCGGCGATGCCGTGGGCGTGTGGCAGGGGCTGCCGGGGCACACCGTGGCGCTGTGCGTGGTGCCGGTGGGCGCGGTGCTGTTCATCGCTCTGACCACCGGACTGGCGGCCTGGCGGGCGGGGCGGGTGCCGCCGGTCCCGGTGCCGCGCCCGGCCGCGTCGGCGGGCGGACGGCTGACCGGTCCGGCGCGGCGGGCGCTCGGCCTGCGGCTGCCGGCCGCGCTGGTCCTCGGCTGCCACAAGGCGGTCGCCGGACGCGGCCGGTCGCTGGCCACCGTGGCCCGGCTGACCCTGCCGCTGCTGCTGATCGTGGTGGCGCTCAGCGCGTGGACCACGATCGACCGCTTCCACAGCAGCCCCGCACGGGTGGGAGTGCCGACCGCGCTCGCGGTCCGCTCCGACGGCGCGCTGGCCACCTCGCGGGTACGGGCCCTGCTGACCGGTGACCCCCGGGTCGCCGCCGCCTATCCGGGCGTGGAGGTTGCCGCGCTGGTCCCCGGACAGACCGGGACCATCGCCCTGCGCGGGGTCGGCACCCACTCCGAGCCCTACCCCTACGCCCTCGCCGAGGGCCGGGCCGCGCGCGGGCCGGACGAGGCCGTGGCCGGCCAGGGCCTGCTGGACCTGCTGCACGCGCGGGTCGGCGACTGGGTGCGGATGACGGTGGGCGAGCGGCCGCAGATCCTGCACATCGTGGGCCGCAGCATCGAGCCGCAGAACGCCGGCCGGGTCGTGACGACCTCCCTGGACACTCTGCGCGAGAACGACCCGGGGCTCTCCCCCGCCTTCTACGAGCTGCGGCTGCGCCCCGGCGCCGACCCGCACCGCGTGGCCGGCGCACTGGCCGAGGCCGGCGGCGGCCATCTCGACGTGCACACCGTGACGAACCCGGCCGACGGGCTGTCCCCGCTGCGCGCCGTCGTCGCCGGGCTGATCGCCGTGCTGGCCCTGATCGGGCTGGTCGAACTGCTCACCGCGATCGGCGGCAGCGTCCGCGAGGGCGAGCGGGACATGCTGGCGCTGCGGGCGATCGGCATGTCCCCACGACAGATCACCGCCATCACCGTGACGGCGACGGGCTGTACGGCCCTGGCGGCGGCGGTCGCCGCCACGGCGCTCGGGCTGCCGCTGGGCCGCCGGCTGATCGACGCCCAGGGCAGCTCCAGCGGCATCGGCGCCGGGATCGCCCAGTCCCCCTCCCCGGCCCTACTGCTCGTGCTGGGCTCGGCGGCCGTGCTGGGAGCGGCGGCGCTCGCCGCGCTGCCCGCATCCCGCGCGGCCCACAGACGCCTCGCGGACACCCTGAGCGCAGCGGCCTGAACCGGTGGGCCTAGCCGGCCCGGGCCGACAGCGGGCGGACCGGGCGCGGGCGGGCCGACAGCGGGCGGGCCGACGGTGGGGGCGGCCCGGCGGCGGGCGGGCTCAGCTCCGGTCGCGCAGCTCCCGGTACTTGACGACCAGCGCCTGCATGGAGGGTGCTGGGCTCGGCGGCCATGCTGGGAGCCGCGGCCTGAGCCGGCCCGGGCCGACGGCGGGCGGGCCCACAGCGGTCGGGCCGGCGGCGGGCAGGCCGACGGCGGCCAGGCTCAGCTCCGGCCGCACAGCCCCCGGTACTTGACGACCAACGCCTGCGCAGAGGGTGCTGGGCTCGGCGGCCATGCTGGGAGCCACGGCCTGAACCGGCCCGGCCGAGCCTGCCCGGGCCGACAGCGGGCGGGCCGGCGGCGAGGGCGGGCCCGCAGCGGGCGGGCCGACGGCGGGGGGCTCAGCTGCGGCCGCGCAGCTCCCGGTACTTGGCGACCAGTGCCTGCGTGGAGGCGTCCAGGCCGGGCACCTCCGCGCCCTCGGTGAGGGCGGGTTCCACGCGCTTGGCGAGGACCTTGCCGAGTTCGACGCCCCACTGGTCGAAGGAGTCGATGTTCCAGACCGCGCCCTGCACGAACACCTTGTGCTCGTAGAGGGCGATCAGCTGGCCGAGGACGGAGGGGGTGAGTTCCCTCGCCAGGACCGTCGTGGTCGGGCGGTTGCCGTGGAAGGTCTTGTGCGCGACCAGTTCCTCCGGCACGCCCTCCGCGCGTACCTCCTGCGCGGTCTTGCCGAAGGCGAGGGCCTGCGTCTGCGCGAAGAAGTTGGCCATCAACAGATCGTGCTGGGCCTTGAGCTCACCGCTCAGCTCGGCCACCGGCTCGGCGAAACCGATGAAGTCCGCCGGGATCAGCTTGGTGCCCTGGTGGATCAACTGGTAGTAGGCGTGCTGCCCGTTGGTCCCCGGAGTACCCCACACGATCGGCCCGGTCTGCCAGTCGACCTGCTTGCCGTCCCGCGCCACGTGCTTGCCGTTGGACTCCATGTCCAGCTGCTGCAGATAGGCGGTGAACTTCGACAGGTAGTGGCTGTAGGGCAGGACGGCGTGCGACTGGGCGTCGTGGAAGTTGCCGTACCAGATGCCCAGCAGGCCCAGCAGCAGCGGCGCGTTGGCCTCGGCGGGGGCGGTGCGGAAGTGGTCGTCGACGGTCCGGAAGCCGTCGAGCATCTCACGGAAGCGGTCCGGGCCGATGGCGATCATCAGGGACAGGCCGATCGCGGAGTCGTACGAGTAGCGGCCGCCGACCCAGTCCCAGAACTCGAACATGTTGTCCGGGTCGATGCCGAACTCGGTGACCTTCCCGGCGTTCGTGGACAGCGCCACGAAGTGCTTGGCCACCGCGGACCGGTCACCGAGGGCGTCCAGCAGCCACTGGCGCGCCGACGTCGCGTTGGTGATCGTCTCGATGGTGGTGAAGGTCTTGGAGGCGATGATGAACAGCGTCTCGGCCGGGTCCAGGTCGCGGGTGGCCTCGTGCAGGTCGGCGCCGTCCACGTTGGACACGAAACGGACCGTCAGGTCGCGGTCGGTGAAGCTGCGCAGTACCTCGTAGGCCATCGCGGGGCCCAGGTCGGAGCCGCCGATGCCGACGTTGATCACGTTCCTGATGCGCTTGCCGGTGTGGCCGGTCCACTCACCGGAGCGGACGCGGCCGGCGAAGTCCGCCATCTTGTCGAGGACGGCGTGCACGGCCGGGACGACGTTCTCGCCGTCGACCTCGATCACCGCGTCCCGCGGGGCGCGCAGCGCGGTGTGCAGCACGGCCCGGTCCTCGGTGACGTTGATCTTCTCGCCGCGGAACATGGCGTCCCGCAGCCCGAACACGTCCGTCGCCGCCGCGAGCTCGCGCAGCAGCCGCAGCGTCTCCTCGGTGACCAGGTGCTTCGAGTAGTCGATGTGCAGGTCGCCGACCTGGAGCGTGTACCCCGCGGCGCGCTCGGGGTCGGCGGCGAACAGTTCCCTGAGGTGGGTGTCGGCCAGTTCCTCGCGGTGCTTGGCGAGAGCGGTCCACTCGGGCCTCTGGTTGAGCCTGGTACGGCCGTCTGCGTTCATATCCGACTTCAGCCTTCTTTCGGTACCTGTCCCGCTGCCTGTCCCAACCTAATTGATCAGCGCACGGCACGAGCCGTCATGACATCGTCATCCGGCGCAACAACAGGTACGTCCGGGTGGCGAAGCGGTATCAGCGCGACGACCGACAGGACGAAGAAGGCGGCCGTGAACAGGGGCGGGGCGCCCGGGCCCCAGGCCGTCGCCACGACGCCGCCGAGCAGGGCGCCGAGCGGGGCCCCGGCGACGGCCAGGGTGCGGAAGGCGGAGCCGACCCGGCCGAGCAGTCCGACGGGGGTGCGGGCCTGCATCAGCGTCGTCGTGTTCACGTTCCACAGCATGCCCATGCAGCCGAAGACGGCGAGGGCGGCCACCAGAGCGGTCAGGCTGGGCACGGTGCCCATGACGAGGAGCGCCCCGATCTGCACGGTGCCGGCGAGCAGCACGGTCCGCAGGGGGCCGAGCCGGGCCGTGACCCGCCGGTTCAGCACTCCCCCGGCCAGGCCGCCGACGGTGTACGCGGTCGTCGCCGCCGCGTATCCCGTGGTGCCCGCGTCCAGCCGGCCGGTCACCAGGACCACCAGGGTGGCGATCAGCGCGCCCATGCCGACGTTGCACAGCGCCGTGGCCGCGCACAGGCCGCGCAGGGCCCGGTCGCGCCCCAGGGCGCGAAGTCCGGCGGCGATCTCCCCGCGCAGGGTGCTGCCCTTCGCTCTCGGCGCGTGCTCCGGCACGGCCGCCCGCAGGGAGGCGACGAGCGCCGCGGCCACGAGGAAGGTGCCGGCGTCGGCCGCGAACGGGACGGCCGCACCCGCGGCGATCAGCACCGGCACGGCCGCCGCGCCCAGCAGGCCGCCCGCGATCTTCTGCCCGCTCATCAGCCGGGCGTTGGCGCTGCCGAGGGCGTCCCGGTCCACCAGGGCCGGCAGCAGGGCCGTGGCGGCGTTGTCGAACAGCGTCTGCAGGGTGGTCAGGGTGAAGGCCAGCACGATGAGCAGCGCGATCGAGGCGTGGCCCAGGGTGACGGCGACCGCGAAGGAGGCCACGAGCAGACCGCGCACCGCGTCCACGGTCCACATCGCGCGCCGCTGGTCCACCCGGTCGGCGACCGCGCCGCCGAGCAGCCCGAAGACGATCCAGGGCAGATAGCCGCACGCGGTGACCGTGGCGATGAGCAGCGGCCGGCCGGTCAGCGAGGCGGCGAGCAGCGGCAGCGCGGCCGTACGCAGCGCGTCTCCGAAGCTGGACACCACGGCGGCGCCCCACAGCCTTCCGAAGCCCCCGCGCCACGCGGGAGCACACACCGGCCCCCTCCCGACCCCCGTCACAACTCCCCTTCCGGTTCGCGCCGTCACGCACATCGCGTCACGTGAAGAACCGTAGGGGGTGCCACTGACAACGGGGCCGTCCGCGAGGGTGCGAGACGGCTCCGGCCGGGCGCCCGCAGGCTCCCGGCCGGTCTCAACTCCTAGATCTCGCCCCGCAGTTTGGCGAGCGCCTCGGCGAGGATCGCCTCGCCGTCCGCGTCGCTGCGCCGCTCACGGACGTACGCGAGGTGCGTCTTGTACGGCTCGGTGCGCGGCGGGTCCGGCGGGTTGTCCCGGTCCTGGCCGGCCGGGAAGCCGCAGCGCGGGCAGTCCCAGGTGTCGGGAACCTGTGCGTCGCTGGCGAAGCTCGGCTGCGTCTCGTGCCCGTTGGAGCACCAGAAGGAGATGCGCAGACGCGGCGCGGACTCGCCGCGCTCGGCCTCGCCCATCGGCCCCGCCCCGACCCGGCTTCCCCGGATCGCGTTGCCACTTGCCACGGTCGTAACTCCCTGCGTGATGGTGCCGCGAAGCGAGTCGGCGTTTCGCTTCGCCGCGAGCGCCTCAGTCTACGTAAGGCCCAACGCGCGTCCAGTGAGAGGAGTTACAGACCCCACACGTAGACGCAAGCCCCATGATAGGCCGCGCTCAGGAGCGCGTACCGAACATGGGGCCTTACGTACCGAATATGCGTGATGTGTGTGCGGTGCACCGGCAGCTGTGCGATGTCAGCCGTTCGACTTCATCAGCATGCCGAGAACGATGATGCACGCGAACCACAGCACGCCGATCACGATGGTGATCCGGTCCAGGTTGCGCTCGGCGACCGAGGAGCCGCCGACGGAGGACTGCATGCCGCCACCGAACATGTCGGAGAGGCCGCCGCCCTTCCCCTTGTGCATCAGCACCAGCAGCATCAGCAGCAGGCTGAAGACGATCAGGGCGATCGAGAACCCCAAAACCACGGCTGGACCAACTTCCTCGGATTCGGATGGACTGCGGGGGCACAGCATCTCGGCTGTGCCCCCGCAAGGGTACGACGTATCGCCGCTACCGCCTACTCACTGCGTCCGTCACTGATCGCGGAAGCGCACGATCTTGACGAACTCGTCGGCGTCCAGCGAGGCGCCGCCGACCAGGGCGCCGTCGATGTCGGCCTGCGCCATGATCTCGGCGACGTTGCCCGACTTCACGGAGCCGCCGTACTGGATGCGGACCTGGTCGGCCAGCTCCTGCGAGTACAGCTCGGCGATCTTGGCGCGGATCGCGGCGCAGACCTCCTGGGCGTCCCCGGCGCCGCAGACCTTGCCGGTGCCGATGGCCCAGACGGGCTCGTAGGCGATCACGACGGTCTCGGCCTGCTCGGCCGGGAGGTCCTTCAGACCGCCCTCGACCTGGGCGAGGGTGTGGGCGACGTGGTTGCCCGCCTCGCGGACGTCCAACTCCTCGCCGACGCACAGGATCGGGGTGATGCCGTGCTTGTAGGCGGCCTTGACCTTGGCGTTGACGATCTCGTCGGTCTCGGCGTGGTACTGGCGGCGCTCGGAGTGGCCGATGACCACGTACGTGCACTTCAGCTTGGCCAGCATGGGGCCGGAGATCTCGCCGGTGTAGGCGCCGGAGTCGTGCTTCGAGATGTCCT
This sequence comes from Streptomyces sp. NPDC051133, assembly GCF_040682635.1. NCBI lineage: Bacteria > Bacillati > Actinomycetota > Actinomycetes > Kitasatosporales > Streptomycetaceae > Streptomyces > Streptomyces sp. NPDC051133. Next base: position 15,591 of record NZ_JBFBBK010000076.1, on the reverse strand, counting down.
GGGCGCCGTACTTGATCTTGAGCTTGTCACCGTCGACCAGGGTCTGCACGGACCGCAGGTCGGTGAAGGGGGGCAGGACGGCGACCTCGACGGCCTCGTAGTCCTTGTCGGCCAGGGCGAAGGCGAGCTTCTGGACGTGCGCGATGGCCTCGAGGTGGTTGAGGTTCATCTTCCAGTTGCCCGCCATGATCGGCGTGCGGCCAGAAGAAATCGATGCTGCCAAGGGTCAGTCCTCCAGTGCGGCGAGGCCGGGGAGCGTCTTGCCCTCGAGGTATTCGAGGGAGGCGCCGCCACCGGTCGAGATGTGGCCGAATGCGTTCTCGTCGAAGCCGAGCGTACGCACGGCCGCGGCGGAGTCACCGCCGCCGACGACGGTGAACCCGTTCGAGTCGACGAGTGCCTGGGCGACCGCCTTGGTGCCCTCGGCGTAGTCGGGGTGCTCGAAGACGCCCATGGGACCGTTCCAGAAGACGGTCGAGGCGTCGGCGAGCTTCGAGGCGTAGAGCTCTCGGGTCTTCGGGCCGATGTCCAGGCCCTCCTGGTCGGCGGGGATCTTGTCCGCGTCGACCACGGTGTTCTCGGTGGGAGCCTTGGTCTTCAGGTCCGGGAACTCCCGGGAGACCACGACGTCGACGGGGAGCAGCAGTTCCACGCCCTGCTTCTCGGCGCGCTCCATGTACTCCTTGACGACCGGGACCTGGTCCTCCTGCAGGAGGGAGATGCCGACCTCGTAGCCCTTGGCCTTGAGGAAGGTGTAGGCCATGCCGCCGCCGATGAGCAGCCGGTCGGCCTTGCCGAGCAGCTGGTCGATGACGGCGAGCTTGTCGGAGACCTTGGCGCCGCCGAGCGCGACCACGTAGGGGCGCTTGACGTCCTCGGTGAGCTTCTTCAGGACGCCGACCTCGGTGGTGATGAGGTAGCCGGCGTAGTGCGGCAGCCGGGCCGGGAGGTCGTAGACCGAGGCGTGCTTGCGGTGCACGGCACCGAAGCCGTCGCCCACGTAGACGTCGGCGAGGGCGGCCAGCCGGTCGGCGAACGCGCCGCGCTCGGCGTCGTCCTTGGCGGTCTCGCCCGGGTTGAAACGGAGGTTCTCCAGGACGGCGACGTGGCCGTCGGTGAGGCCCGCGACGGTGTCCGTGGCCGACGGGCCGACGGTGTCGGTCGCGAAGGCCACGGCGGAGCCGAGGAGTTCACCCAGGCGGGAGGCGGCCGGAGCGAGGGAGAAGGCGGGGTCCGGGGCGCCCTTGGGGCGGCCCAGGTGCGAGGCGACGACCACCTTGGCGCCCGCGTCGGTGAGGGCCTTGACGGTGGGCAGGACGGCGCGGATGCGGCCGTCGTCGGTGATGGTCCCGCCGGACAGCGGCACGTTGAGGTCGGCACGGACGAAGACCCGCTTGCCGCGTACGCCGTCGGCGAGAAGTTCGTCGATCGTCTTCATTGAGTGGACTCCTGGGGAAGGCTCGTGGTGCACCTGATCGTAAAAGGACGTGGTCAGTACGTGGGACAGGGCCCGGACAGCGCGGCGGTGCGCTGCCCGAGCCCTGCTCTCACTTCGGGGTCCGCTCAGGTGATCAGAGCTGGTTGCCGACGAAGACCGTGAGGTCGACGAGGCGGTTGGAGTAGCCCCACTCGTTGTCGTACCAACCGATGACCTTCACGTTCTTGCCCTCCTGGACCATGGTCAGGGAGGAGTCGAACGTGCAGGACGCCGGGGAGTTGACGATGTCGGAGGAGACGATCGGGTCCTCGGTGTACTCGAGGAGACCCTTCAGCTCGCCCTCCGCGGCCTTCTGGAAGGCGGCGTTGATCTCTTCCTTGGTGACCTCGCGGGAGAGCTCGAGGACGAGGTCGGTGACCGAGCCGGTCGGGACCGGGACGCGCATGGCGATGCCGTCCAGCTTGCCCTTGAGCTGGGGCAGGACCAGCGCGGTGGCCTTGGCGGCACCCGTGGTGGTCGGGATGATGTTCTCGGCGGCGGCACGGGCGCGGCGCAGGTCCTTGTGCGGGAAGTCGAGGATGCGCTGGTCGTTCGTGTACGCGTGCACCGTGGTCATCAGACCCTTGACGATGCCGAAGTTCTCGTCGAGGACCTTCGCCATCGGGGCCACACAGTTGGTGGTGCAGGAGGCGTTGGAGATGACGTTGTGCTGCGCCGGGTCGTACTTGTCCTGGTTGACGCCCATGACGATGGTGATGTCCTCGTCCTTGGCCGGAGCCGAGATGAGGACCTTCTTGGCGCCGCCGGCGAGGTGCTTGGCGGCGTCGTCGCGCTTGGTGAAGATGCCGGTCGACTCGATGACGATGTCGACGCCCAGCTCGCCCCACGGGATGTCGGAGGGGTTGCGCTCGGAGAGCACCTTGATGGTGTGGCCGTCGACGGTGATCGTGTCGGCCGTGTGGGAGACCTCCTGCTTGAGGCGGCCCAGGATCGTGTCGTACTTCAGCAGGTGAGCGGTGGTCGCGGTGTCACCCAGGTCGTTGACAGCCACAACCTCGATGTCTGCACCCTGCTCCAGCAGCGCGCGGAAGTAGTTACGACCGATGCGGCCGAAGCCGTTGATGCCTACGCGGATCGTCACGAACCGATCTCCTCGTTGGTACGCCGGCCATGCGGTGCCGGCGAGCTCTATTTGGGATGTCCCCGACCACCACCGACCCTACCTCTCTGCGGGCCCCGAAGTGACATTGAGATGCCGCATACATGGGCAGGCGGTCCGTACCCGTCAGTAGGGGTACGGACCGTCCCGGATCGGCAGTGGATTCACCCGTATTTATTACGGAACGCGGGGCGCTCTTGACGCCGTTTTCACTCGTTCGTGAGCGGGTCGGCTCACTTGATGAGTACCCCTTTCGCGCACTGTTGAGAGGGGGTTGTGCTCACCTGTCGAGAGAGGCGAACGCCTTCCTCAGCAGAGCCGCCCGATCGGCCGCCGACGGCACCTGTTCGAGCCCGAATCCGAGCAGCACGGTGTCGTCGGTCGTGACCGCTCCGTAGGTCTGGAACAGGGTCCCGGTGCGCGCCCAGTCCTTGAGCACCGCCGGGCTGCCCTCGGGCGGTCCGGCCACGTGCCAGGCGCCCAGGGACGACTCGAAGCCGTCGGTCTGCCTCGCCGTGCCGCCGACGACGAGCGAGGCGTCGTCGACGAGGACGCCGTGCCCGCCGCTGCCCGGGTCGGTGACGTAGGCGAGGGAGATCTCGACGGACCTCCCGGCGTAGGCGCTGAGGTCGAAGCCGACCTGGCGCCAGCCGTTGGAGCTGCCGGTGAAGCTGTTCCAGGCACCGCTCGTGCCGCTCGGGGTGCAGGTGGTGCCGGTGAGCGTCAGATAGTGCTTCAGCCAGGGGTGCTCACCGATCAGGAACCCGGCCCCGCACTCGGACGGCACGGCCTGCCGGGTCGCGCCTCCGGTCTCCGGCAGGGTCGTCCAGTCGTCGGTGCCCACGACGTGTGCCTCGACCACGGCGTGGTCGTAGCCCGGCTCGGTGTCCCACAGCAGCCGGGCGGTCAGGGTCGGCTGCTCGGCGGCGGTGACACCGGTGAGGTCGATGGTGCGGGTGAGGCGCTTGTAGGCGTCGTCGGTGTGCACCGCGGCGGCCATGTACGAGCCGGAGTACGGGCCGTAGGGGTTGACGGTCCCGGCGAACCGGCCCGCGCCCGCGCTTCTGAACTGCGGGTAGGAGGCGACCGGCAGCTCGTCGGAGGTGACGCCGTAGGTGCCGGCCCGGTCCAGCGGGTTGCCGGGCGCGTCGCCGAGGGTGCCGGCGACCCCGTCGAGGGCACCGGAGCCGGTGAACGCCGTGGCGCCGCCGGTCGACGTTCGGCTGTAGGCGCCCAGGTAGTACTGGCTGAAGTCGTCGGACGGGGTGCCGTCGCCCAGGTCGACGCTGCCGCCGGCCAGCTCGCCGGCCTCGATCAGCCTGCCGCCCTCGTTGAGGTAGGCGCGCAGCTGGAGCTGGACGGGGTTGCCGGGGCCGTTCGTGCCCGAGTAGTGCACGACCGTCCGGAAGTGCTTGAGCACGCCCAGCGCGTCCGGGACGCCCTGGGTGGCCACGTCCCAGACGATCGCGCGGTGTCCGGCCGCCCTGACCGCGTCGGCGTACTTCTGCGCCTGCGCGGCCGGCGCACCCTCCTCGGCGACCACGAGGGTGTCCGCCTTCGGCCGGTCGGCGACCGTGTAGGTGAAGTGCGAGCTGGAGACCTTCTTGCCGCCGCTCGTCTCGCCGGTGAACCACACCTCGACCTTGTCGCCCGGCCCGCCGTCCTGCACCTTGGCCCGGTAGGAGCCGAAGTAGAGGTCGTCCTCACCGCCGTAGGCCGCGCCGCCCTTCCAGGGCTTCAGCGCCTGGTCGAGCGTGCGGCCGCCGTTCACCCGGTACTTGAGCTCCTTGTCGCGGACCGCCTTGCGGACGACGACCGAGACCTCCTGGTCCGCTCCGCGCGCGTACGACGTGGAGAACGCGGCCGGGGTGAAGTCGGCCGCGCTCATGCCGACCGAGGAGGCCGGCCGGTCGGGGTGGACGGCGGTCTCGGCGACGGAGAGCGCGAAGGGGACGTTCTTGACGAACTCCTGCTGGATCAGCTTCTCGTCATCGGGGAAGTTGAAGACCGACCGGCAGTCCTCGGGCTTCCAGGCGTCGTCCGGATCGACGGCCGACGCGGTCTGACAGGTCGACATCTCCGGGGTGAACATCGCCGTGCCGTTGACGTTCGACGCGTGGCCGTCCGCCTCGCCGTTGGTGGTGTACAGCTCCGAGGAGAGCTGCGAACGGTAGCCCGGGATCGCCGGGTTGTCCGGGGTTCCGGCGAGCGCCTTGTAGAGCACGTCGTCCGGGGTGGGGGTGGCCACCTGCCAGCCGACGCCGTAGAGGAGGAGTTCGGCGGCGGAGTGGTAGTTGATGGCGTACGTGAAGCCGATGCGCTTCTCGAAGCCGTCGAGCGCCTTGGTCTCGGGCTCGGACCCGGGGCTCGCGCCGCGGTAGGTGTCGCTGGTGGGGTTGGGGGACGAACCCTCGTCGTCGTAGCCCCACTTGTAGGGGAAGTTGCGGTTGAGGTCGACGCCGTCGCCGGTGCCGATGACGCCGTCGCCGTTGACGTCCCGCAGGTTCTTGCGCCACAGGCGGGTCGAGGGGTTCTTGAACGTGTAGTCGTAGCCGTCGGGGTTGGCGGAGAGGACGAACCACAGCTCGGTCGAGTCGACGATCTTCTTGACGCGCCGGTCGGTCCGGTAGTGGTCCAGGTAGTAGTGCATCAGACGCCGGGTCATCTCCGGCGTGATCCATTCGCGCGCGTGCTGGTTGGACATGTACAGCACCGACGGCTTGGAGCCGTCCTTCGTCCTCTTCGCGTTCCTGGTCAGTCTGAGCGCGAGGATGTCCTGGCCGTCCACCGTCTTCCCGATGGACTCGACCTTCGTCAGGCCCGGGTTGGCCTGGGCGGTCCGGAGGATCTCCTCCTTGAGCCCGCCGCTTCCGCTGTAGGGGCGGAACACGCCCTGGGACGCCTTCTCGGCGCGCGCCTCCGCCTTGGCCGGGACCGTGTGCTCGGTGAGGCCGACGCCCTGTTCGCGGAGCTTCGCGGCCTGCCGGTCGGTGAGGTAGACCTCGACCTGGGCCTTGCCGCCCGCCGCGACCTGCTGGTCGAGTTCCTGGCCGTCCTGTCCGGCTTCGAGGAGCAGGGGTATCTGCTTCCGGGTGACGTCGGCGCGGAAGACTTTGATCGCGTCCGGGCCGGACGCCGCCGGGCTCGCGCTCTGCGCCTGGGCTACGGGTACGAGGCTCGCTCCGCCGAGCAGGAGCGCGCCGACAGCGAGGATCGATCTCGCTCTGTGTCTCATGAACCCCCCTAGCGGTGGTCCGCCACAGCGGCGAACCGGTTGCCAGGCTCATGTCACTTCATGATCGAGTCAAGAGCGCCTCATGGCCATACAAACGGGGGTTCGGCGGATACGCGAATGCCGGTGCCGAGGCCCCACATGGGCCCCGGCACCGGCGTGTTGACGTGGACTCAGCCGGCCAGGTTGTCCGCCAGCTCCTCCGACAGATTGGCCTCCGTGCCCGGGATGCCCAGGTCGGCGGCGCGCTTGTCGGCCATGGCCAGCAGGCGGCGGATCCGGCCCGCGACCGCGTCCTTGGTCAGCGGCGGATCGGCGAGCGCACCCAGCTCCTCCAGGGAGGCCTGCTTGTGCTCCATGCGCAGGCGCCCGGCGGCGGCCAAATGCTCCGGCACCTCGTCGGCCAGGATCTCCAGCGCCCGCTGCACCCGGGCGCCCGCGGCCACCGCGGCACGGGCCGAGCGGCGCAGGTTGGCGTCGTCGAAGTTGGCGAGCCGGTTGGCCGTGGCCCGCACCTCGCGGCGCATCCGGCGCTCCTCCCAGGCCAGCACCGACTCGTGCGCACCGAGCCGGGTGAGCAGGGCGCCGATCGCGTCACCGTCACGGACGACCACGCGGTCCACGCCGCGCACCTCACGCGCCTTGGCGGCGATCGACAGCCGGCGCGCGGCACCGACCAGCGCGAGCGCGGCCTCCGGCCCCGGGCAGGTCACCTCCAGCGAGGAGGAACGGCCCGGCTCGGTCAGCGAGCCGTGCGCCAGGAAGGCTCCGCGCCAGGCCGCCTCCGCGTCGCAGGTGGCCCCGGAGACCACCTGCGGGGGCAGCCCGCGGATCGGCCGGCCCCGGCCGTCCACCAGGCCCGTCTGCCGGGCCAGCTGGTCACCGCCCGCGACGACCCGGACGACGTACCGCGAACCGCGGCGCAGCCCGCCCGGCGCCATCACGATCAGCTCGGAGCTGTGCCCGAAGATCTCCAGGATGTCCCGCTTGAGCCGGCGCGCCGCCATCGCGGTGTCCAGCTCCGCCTCGATCACGATGCGCCCGCTCACCAGGTGAAGGCCGCCGGCGAACCGCAGAATGGCGGAGACCTCCGCCTTCCTGCAGCAGGTCCGGGTGACGGGGAGCCGAGAGATCTCGTCCTTCACCGCTGCCGTCATCGCCATGGGCCGATCCTTCCATGCATCCGAAAAATACGGTCGTACGCGGCGGCCAACAGCTCCGGGTCATGCCGGGGAGAACCGTCGGTCCGGGCCACCGGCGCCAGCTCGACCGCGGCTCCCAGCCGCTTGGCGGCCTCGGTGAGCGAGTCGCGGTCGGGCACGGCGGCCTCGTCGGCCAGCACCACGTCCAGGGCGAGTTTAGGGGCGTGTCGCCCCAAAACCTCCAAATGACGCTGCGGTGAGAAGCCCTCGGTTTCTCCGGGCTGCGGGGCGAGGTTCAGGGACAGGACCTTGCGCGCCTTGGTCTCGGTGAGCGCGTCCAGCAGCTGGGGGACGAGCAGGTGCGGGATCACCGAGGAGAACCAGGAACCGGGGCCGAGCACCACCCAGTCCGCGTCCAGCACCGCCTCGACCGCCTCCGGGACCGCGGGCGGGTCGTGGGGCACGAGATGCACCGACTGCACCTCACCGGGCGTGAGGGCGACGGTCGCCTGCCCCCGCACGGTGTCCACCTCCTCGGGACGCTCCGGGTCGTGCCCCTTGACCAGGGCCTGCAGCTCCAGCGGCACGGCCGACATGGGCAGCACGCGCCCGTGCGCGCCGAGCAGCTTGCCGACCAGGTCCAGGGCCTGCACATGGTCGCCGAGCTGCTCCCACAGGGCGACGATCAGCAGGTTGCCGACCGCGTGGTCGTGCAGGTCGCCCTTGGAGTGGAAGCGGTGCTGGATGACCCGGGCCCAGGTCTGGCCCCAGTCGTCGTCGCCGCACAGCGCGGCCAGCGCCTTGCGCAGGTCACCGGGCGGCAGCACGCCCAGCTCGTCACGGAGCCGGCCGCTGGAGCCGCCGTCGTCGGCCACGGTGACGACGGCGGTGAGGTCACCGGTGATCCGGCGCAGCGCGGCGAGCGAGGCGGACAGGCCCATGCCGCCGCCGAGCGCGACCACCTTGGGCTGCGCGCCACGCCGGCGCGGCCGGGCCCCGCGGGCCTCGACCGGGCGGCCGGCGCGCGACTCGGGCACCATCCGGCGCAGCCTGCTCAGCCGCGGTGTACGTTGCGTCATTCCCGTCCCATGTCCCGGTGTACGACCACCGTCTCCACGCCCTCGGCCGCGAGGCGCGCGGCGAGCTTCTCCGACATCGCGACCGAGCGGTGCTTGCCGCCGGTACAGCCGATGGCGATGGTCACATAGCGCTTGCCCTCGCGCCGGTAGCCGGCCGCGATGAGCCGGAGCAGTTCGGCGTACCGGTCGAGGAACTCCTTGGCGCCGGGCTGGTTGAAGACATAGGCGGCGACCTCCTCGTTGAGCCCCGTGTACGGGCGCAGCTCCGGGACCCAGTGCGGGTTGGGCAGGAACCGCATGTCCGCGACCAGATCCGCGTCGACCGGCAGGCCGTACTTGAAGCCGAAGGACATCACGGTGGCCCGCAGCTCGGGCTCCTCCTCGCCGGCGAACTGGGCGTCCATCTTGGCGCGCAGCTCGTGCACGTTGAGGCTGGAGGTGTCGATCACCAGGTCGGCGTCGCCGCGCAGCTCGCGCAGCAGCTCCCGCTCGGCGGCGATGCCGTCCACGATGCGGCCGTCACCCTGGAGGGGGTGCGGGCGGCGCACCGACTCGAAACGGCGCACCAGTGCCTCGTCGGAGGACTCCAGGAAGACGATCCGCCGGGTGACGTGCTTCGCCTCCAGGTCCGCGAGGGACTCGCGCAGGTTGTCGAAGAAGCGCCGACCACGCACGTCCACGACGACCGCGATCCGCGCCACGTTGCCCTGCGAGCGGGCGCCCAGCTCCACCATGGTGGGGATGAGGGCGGGCGGGAGGTTGTCCACGACGAACCAGCCGAGGTCCTCCAGACACTTGGCCGCCGTCGACCGGCCCGCTCCGGACATACCGGAGATGATCACCAGCTCGGGGATGGCCGCTTCCGGGCCGCCGGCCGGTGTGACGTCCGTGCTCACCTGTTCTCCGTTTTCCTGGACCGCGTGCTGCGGCTCCGCCTCGGCCGCGGGCTGCCCCTCGGCCGGCTTCAGCGGCTGCTTCCGGCCCGTCTCCTCGTGCGCGCGATCTCGCTCCGCCGCGGACTGTGCCTCGTGCTCCGTCATGTCTCCTGCCCCCGTCGTTCGTCCGGGAGGCCCGCGGTCACGGGCTCCCCCGAGGAACCCCCCGTCGTGTCGGGTTCCTCGTCATCAATGATCTCTCCGGTCGCCGTGTTCACGGCGGGTGCGGCCGGGGCCACCCGGGCGAGGGCCACGGCGATCGTCTCGGCCGTCTTGCGGCCTATCCCGGGCACCTCCTGGATCTGCTCGATTGTGGCGGACCGCAGCTTCTTCACCGAGCCGAAATGCTTGATGAGCGCCTGTTTGCGGGTCTCGCCGAGGCCGGGGACGTCGTCCAGGGGGCTGGAGCGGAAGCGCTTGGCACGCTTGGTGCGCTGGTAGGTGATCGCGAAGCGGTGGGCCTCGTCACGGACACGCTGGAGCAGATAGAGACCCTCGCTGGTACGGGGCAGGACCACCGGGTCGTCCTCGCCGGGCACCCAGACCTCCTCCAGGCGCTTGGCGAGACCGCACACGGCGATGTCGTCGATGCCCAGCTCGTCCAGGGCCCGCCGGGCCGCCGCGACCTGCGGCTGACCGCCGTCGACCACGACGAGCTGCGGCGGATAGGCGAACTTCCTGGGACGCCCGTCGTCGTCCTTGAGGGAGTTCGTGATCTCCTCGGTGCCGGTCAGGGTGCCCTCGCCGTCGGGCAGCGCGCCCTCTCCGTCGGCAGGCGCCTCCTCCGCGCCGGCGCCGTCGGTCCACTCGCCCGTCTTCTCCTTCTCGGCGAGGTACCGCCTGAAGCGGCGGGTGATCACCTCGTGCATGGAGCGGACGTCGTCCTGGCCGGCGAAACTCTTGATCTGGAAGCGGCGGTACTCGCTCTTGCGCTGCAGGCCGTCCTCGAAGACCACCATGGAGGCGACCACGTCGTCCCCCTGGAGGTGCGAGATGTCGTAGCACTCGATCCGCAGCGGGGCGCTGTCCAGGTCGAGGGCGTCCGCGATCTCCTCCAGCGCACGCGAGCGCGTGGTCAGGTCGGAGGCCCGCTTGGTCTTGTGCAGGGCCAGGGCCTGCAGGGCGTTGCGCTGCACGGTCTCCATCAGCGCCTTCTTGTCGCCGCGCTGCGGGATACGCAGGGACACGTTGGCCCCGCGCCGGCCGGTCAGCCAGTCCTGGACCGGCTCGACCGGCTCGGGCAGCGCAGGGACCAGCACCTCCTTGGGGACGGCGTCCCCGGTCTCCTCGCCGTACAGCTGCTGCAGGGCGTGCTCCACCAAGGCGTCGGTGGTGACCTCCTCGACCTTGTCGGTCACCCAGCCGCGCTGGCCGCGCACCCGGCCGCCGCGCACGTGGAAGATCTGCACGGCCGCCTCCAGCTCGTCCTCGGCGACGGCGATCAGGTCGGCGTCGGTCGCGTCGGCGAGCACGACCGCGTTCTTCTCCATGGCCTTCTTCAGCGCCCCGATGTCGTCGCGCAGCCGGGCGGCCCGCTCGTACTCCATCTCGTCGGCCGCCTCCATCATCTGCTTCTCCAGACGGCGGAGGTAGGTGCCGGTGCGGCCGGCCATGAAGTCGCAGAACTCCTCGGCCAGCTCCCGGTGGTCCTCGGGACCGATCCGCCCGACGCAGGGGGCGGAACACTTGCCGATGTAGCCGAGCAGGCAGGGGCGGCCGGTGCGGGAGGCGTTCTTGAACACGCCGGCCGAGCAGGTGCGCACCGGGAAGACCCGCAGCAGCAGGTCGACGGTGTCACGGATGGCCCACGCGTGCGCGTACGGCCCGAAGTACCGGACGCCCTTCTTCTTGTGACCGCGCATCACCTGCACGCGCGGGAACTCCTCGTTCATCGTCACCGCGAGGTACGGGTAGCTCTTGTCGTCGCGGTACTTGACGTTGAACCGGGGGTCGTACTCCTTGATCCAGGAGTACTCCAGCTGCAGCGCCTCGACCTCCGTGGACACCACGGTCCACTCCACGGACGCGGCGGTGGTGACCATCGTCCGGGTGCGCGGGTGCAGGTTCGCCAGGTCCTGGAAGTAGTTCGCCAGGCGCTGACGCAGGCTCTTCGCCTTTCCGACGTAGATCACCCGGCGGTGCTCGTCACGGAACCTGTACACCCCCGGAGAGTCCGGGATCTCACCCGGCCTGGGGCGGTAGCTGGAGGGGTCGGCCATGTCTCACACCCTACTGGCGACCACCGACACCGCGTCGGGCCCGTGGCGGTGCCCGCGCCCGTGCCGCCCGGTGCCCATGCCCGTGCCGCTCGGTGCCCGCCGCGTGCCGTCGGGCGTCCGACGAGGCGTACGGTCCAGCGCCGGATGAGCCGTGCGACGTCGGCCGACGGGGTCCCCGGGAGAGGGCGGCGGCCCCCGCGGAGGGGCGCGGCTCGGCCAGGTACGGCAGAAGGCCGGTCGATGGTGTTGTCGGTGTCTGGTCAACACGCTTCAATGCGGGGGAACTCGGGGCCGTGCATCCGCACGGACGGGCGCGGCGTGCACGGTCACGGGCGTCCACGGCGCCCACCGGGGTGGCCCCGCGCCCCCGCACAACGGTCTGACCAGCCGTAGTGACACTTCACAGAGAGGCCCCTCGGCATGCTGCATGCCACAGAGCACGCGGACGTCCCCAGCACGGAACTGGACACGATTCTGCGGGGCGGCCCCTTCCATGTGGCGCTGCGCGCCGCGATCGCCGCACGCGGCCTGCCGCTCCAGCGCGTCCAGCACCATCTGTCCCGCCACGGGGTCAAGGTCGGCGTGACCAGCCTCAGTTACTGGCAGCAGGGCGCCCGCCGCCCGCAGCGCCCGGAGTCGCTGCGGGCCGTCCGGGCCCTGGAGGAGATACTCCGGCTCCCGGACGAGTCGCTGATCCGCCTGCTCGCGGAGGCCGACGTACGGGCGCGGGCCGGCCGCCCGGCGGGCCGCTCCTACCGCTCCCTCATCGAGGCCTCGGACGTCCTGGACCGGCTCCGGACCGAGCTGGACCTACCTCTCGACGGCGGACTGCACACGCTGGGCCACCACGAATGCGTCCGGATCGGCGCCCGGCGCGAGCTGGCGGGCCGCGAGGCCCACCACATCGTGCGGGCCCACCACGACGGCGTCGACCGCTTCCTCGCCGTGCACCACGGCGACCCCGGCTGCAGCCCCCGCGACATGCGGGTGCGGGCCCTGGAGAACTGCCGCACGGGACGGGTCCGCTGGGACCAGGACACCGGCGTGCTGGTGACGGAGCTGCTGTTCGGCACCCGGCTGCGCTCCGGCGACACCTTCCTCTTCCGGTACGGCGTCGAGGACGGCACGGCCGGGCCCTGCGGCGAGTACCTGCGCCCCTTCGACTCCCCCGGCGGCCAGTACGCCCTTCAGGTGCGGTTCGCCGCGGCCGCGCTCCCGGTGCGCTGCCACCGTTTCACCCAGCACTCGGCGGCGGCCCCGCGCGCCGGACGGCAGGACCTGCACGTCACCGGCCCGCACCACTGCGTCCACGTGGTCGAGCCACGCATCCGCCCCGGCATCGTCGGCATCGCCTGGGACTGGGAGTGAGCCGGTCCCGGATCCGAGAGTGAGGCGGATGGGCTGGGGACGCGGGCCCCACGGTGCCCGGCGGCCCCGCGATCAGGCTCCCGGGCCCGCGACGATCCTGCCGTGCTCGGCCTTCACCGGCAGCTCCGCCAGCGGCTCGGTGGCCGGCGACTGGACCACCTTGCCCGTCACGGCGTCGAACTGACTGCCGTGGCAGGGGCAGATCAGGGTCGTCCCCTGCAGCTTGTTGATGGGGCACCCCGCGTGCGTGCAGATCGTGCTGTACGCCTTCAGCTCGCCGCTCCCGTCGCGGCTGACCACCACGTTGTGGTCCCGGTACAGCTTGGCGCCGCCCTTCGCGACCTCGCTCTCGGCGCCGAGGTCGACCGGCGCGGTCGGGGTGGCCGCCGCCGAACCACTCCCGCCCGGAGCCGCGCACGCCGCCAGGCCGAGCCCGGCGACCGGGGCCACGGCGGCTCCTCGAAGGACGGTACGACGGCTCGCGGACGGTCGGGCGGGCATCTGGAACTCCACGGGTCAAGGGGTGTGCGGGCCGACGATACCCGGGCAGAGGGGGCGGGTCTGGGGCGGGGGCCAGGGCAGAGGGCAGGAGCGACAGGCGGCAGGCGGCAGGCGGCAGGCGAGGAGAGGGGAGAAGGAGCGGGTTGACCTTCTCGTAGACGATTGCGTAAGCGTTTACGTGCGACGGTCGGATGGAGTACCTTCCGGGCCGGAAGACTTGACTTGCCCAGGGCAGGAAGGGGGCGCGATGCCCACCATGGCGGACGTGGCCCGGAGCGCCGGGGTCTCCGTGGCGACCGTCTCCCACGTCCTCAACGGCACGCGTCCGGTGCTGCCCCACACCCGTCAGGCCGTGCTGGACGCCATTGACGCTCTCGGCTACACGCCCAACACCCTGGCCCGCTCCCTGGTGACCTCCCGGACCCGCTCCATCGGGCTCGCGGTCTCGGCGATCAGCAACCCGTACTTCACGGAGATCCTCCAGGGCGTGGAGGCCGCCGCCCTGGAAGCGGGCTACAGCCTGCTCATCGCCGACCCGCACGACGACCCGGTGCATGAACGCAAGGTCGTACAGATCCTGCACGAGCGCCGGGTGGACGGCATGATCGTCGCTCCCTCCGCCTCCCCGCAGGACCTGGTCGGTTACCTGCGCCGGCACGCCGTACCGACGGTGTTCCTGGACCGCGTGATCGACGCGGACCGCGTGATCCACGCGCTCGGAGGGGAGGGGCCAGGGCCGGACGACCCCGCGCGGGTCGGCGGTGCGGCGGGCGCCGCCCTCGCCGCGGGCGTGCCGTGCTTCGACCACGTCTGCGCCGAGGGCACCGAGCCGACGGCCCGGCTCGTCACCCATCTCGCCGGGCTGGGACACCGCCGGATCGGTCTGGTCGCGGGGCTGCCCGGCCTCAGCACCACCGCCGAGCGGATCCGCGGGTACCGGGACGGCCTCGCCGCCGCCGGGCTGGCGCACGACGACTGTCTCCTCGTGTCCGGCAACTCCGAGTCCGCCGGCGCCGAGCAGGCCACGGCCGCGCTGCTCGGCCTGCCCGATCCGCCGACGGCCCTCGTCACCGCCAACAACGCGATGACCATCGGCGCCCTGCGCGCCCTTCGCCGGCGAGGCCTCGCCGTGCCGGACGACATCGCCCTGTGCTGCTTCGACGACTTCGCCTGGGCCGACCTGTTCTCGCCCCGGCTCACCGCCGTCGCCCAGCCCAGCCGGGAGCTGGGCGCCCAAGCCGTCCGGGTCCTGCTGGAGCGGCTGTCCGAGCCCGACCGGACGGCCCGCACGGTGCGACTGCCGTGCACGTTCGTCCACCGCACGTCCTGCGGGTGCCCGGAGGAGCCGGCCACGCCCGAAGCGGCCGGGCGAACCGGACCATCCACGCTGTCCGAGAAGGGAACCACTTCGTGATCGTCGTCGCCGGTGAGGCACTGATCGACCTGGTACCGCAGGGCCCCGGTGCCCTCGCGGCCCTGAAGCCGGCGCTCGGCGGCGGCCCGTACAACACCGCCGTCGCCCTCGGCCGGCTCGGCTCCCCCACCGCCTTCTGCTCCCGGACGTCGCACGACGCGTTCGGCGAGGCTCTGCTCGACGGGCTGCGGCAGGCCGGAGTCGACGTATCGGCCGTACAGCGCGGGCCGGAGCCGACGACCCTCGCGGTGGCCACGATCGACGCCGTGGGCTCGGCCGCCTACTCCTTCTACGTCGACGGCACGGCCGATCGTCTGTTCACCGCCCCCGCGGCACTCCCCTCCGGCACGCGTGCGGTGTCCTTCGGGACCTGCTCGCTCGTCCTGGAACCTGGGGCGAGCGCGTACGAGGACCTGATGCGCAGGGCCGCCGGGCAGGGGCTGTTCACCGCGCTCGATCCCAATGTCCGGGCGGGACTGATTCCGGACGCGGACGCCTACCGGGCGCGTTTCAAGAGCTGGCTGCCCTCGGTGACACTGCTGAAGCTCTCCGCGGAGGACGCGGCGTGGCTGGGCGGCACCCCGCGCGAGTGGCTGGCCGCGGGACCGGCGGCGGTCGTGGTCACACGGGGCGGCGACGGCCTGACCGTGTTCACCCGGGACGGCGCGGAGTACTCCGTGCCGGGTGAGAAGGTCGACGTCGTGGACACCATCGGGGCCGGTGACACCGTGAACGCCGCCTTGCTGCACGGGCTGGCCGTCCGGGACGCGCTGTCCGCGGAAGCGCTCGCCGCCCTGGGGACGCAGGGCTGGACACGGCTGCTGCGCTTCGCGGCCCGGGCGGCGGCGATCACCTGCTCGCGGGCGGGGGCCGAGCCGCCGTACGCGGCCGAGCTGGGTGAACTGTGAGCGGTCTGTTTCCCCTGTGGTCTTGTCAAGGTGCGGCCGGGTCTGTGGTGCGGGGGCCGGTCGGACCGCAGAGCCGGGGTGGCTGATGGTGGAACGAGCGGCCTGGTGCAGGAGACGTACGCCAAGGCCTACGCGTCCTTCCACCAGTTCCGTGAGGGCACCAACCTCAAGGCGTGGCTGTACCGGATCCTCACCA
>NZ_JBFBBK010000075.1:0-29810 GCF_040682635.1 Streptomyces sp. NPDC051133 | reverse complement strand
CGGCGCTGCCGATGCCTATCGAGCCCGCGCGTCCCCACAGGGGCGACCCGGCGAGTTCGCCGAGCACCTCCTCCACGGCCCGCATGACCGTTTCGGCCGCCCGCGCCCTGCCCAGCGTCGTCACCATCCATGTCACCGGTTCCGACGAGGAGGGCACCGGCACCGGCTTCGTCCTCGACACCGACGGGCACATCCTGACCAACAACCACGTCGTCGCGCCCGCGGCCTCGGGCGGCTCGATCACCGTCTCCTTCAGCACCGGCGACAGCGTCAAGGCCAAGGTCGTCGGCCGGGACAGCGGCTACGACCTGGCCGTCGTCCAGGTCCACGGCGTCCACGGACTCACCCCGCTGCCGCTCGGCAACTCCGACACGGTGAAGGTGGGCGACCCCGTCGTCGCCATCGGCGCCCCCTTCGACCTGGCCAACACCGTCACCTCCGGCATCATCAGCGCCAAGGAGCGGCCCATCACGGCCGGCGGCGAGAAGGGCGACGGCAGCGACGTGTCGTACGTCGACGCGCTGCAGACCGACGCCCCGATCAACCCGGGCAACTCCGGCGGCCCCCTCCTCGACTCCCGCGCCCAGGTCATCGGCATCAACTCCGCCATCCGTTCCGCCGACAGCGGCTCCGACTCCGAGGGCGGCCAGGCCGGCTCCATCGGCCTCGGCTTCGCCATCCCCGTCAACCAGGCCAAGCGCGTCGCCGAGGAACTGATCAACGAGGGCCACGCGACCCACCCGGTGATCGGCGTCATCCTCGACATGGGCTACACCGGCGACGGCGCCCGCGTCGACGACAAGGGCGCGAGCGGCGGACCGGCCGTCCTCAAGGGCGGCCCCGGCGCGCGGGCCGGGCTGAAGCCGGGCGACGTCATCACCGAGGTCGACGGGCAGCGCGTGCACACCGGCGAGGAACTGATCGTCAAGATCCGCGCGCACCGGCCCGGTGACCGGCTGCGGCTGACGGTCGAGCGCGGCGGCACCGAGCGGGACGTGTCACTCGTGCTGGGCGCGTCGGAGCAGAACTGACAGAAGTCTCACCTCGGGACGGTACCGGTCGGACAGGAACGACGGGTACCGTTGAGCGACCGAGGACATCGCAAGGAGCGTCAGGTGTTCAATGACATAGGACCACTGGAGCTGGTGACGATCATCGTGCTCGCCGTGCTCGTCTTCGGTCCGGACAAGCTCCCGAAGGTCATCCAGGACGTGATGCGCACGATCCGGAAGATCCGCGAGTTCTCGGAGAGCGCCAAGCAGGACATCCGCAGCGAACTGGGTCCCGAGTTCAAGGACTTCGAGTTCGAGGACCTCAACCCCAAGACGTTCATCCGCAAGCAGCTGGACAACGACGAACTGGGGCTGAAGGAGATCCGCAACGGCTTCGACCTGAAGAAGGAGATGGCCGAGGTCACGGACGCGGTCCACAGCCGCGACACCGATTCCTCGTCGTCCTCCTCCTCGTCGTCCTCCTCGTCCGGCGGGCGCATCGACATGACCAAGAAGCCCGAGGACCCGGGCACCGACGAGCGGCCGCCGTACGACGCGGACGCCACGTAACCGACGCCGACACGCGCGCGGGGGCGCACCCCGCGCACGTGACGCGTTTCATAGCGCGCACCCGTCGCACACGACCTGAACAGGCCGTTCGCGCGACCCACGCATCCAGCGCCTGCCCGGCGGCGCTCAGCGGTGTGGATATGCTGCCGAGTTGTTGTGCGGACCGGAGGAGTACGCCCGAAGGGGGGCGGGCCGCCCCGGTCCGACGAGAGCGAGGAGGCGTCCGGGCATGGAGACGACGAGTCGGGTGGGCGCGCAGACGCCGGCCGCGGAGGGACACCAGCTGTCCTCCGCCCGGCGTACGGTCGACGGTTACCTGCAGGCGCCCTTCCCGTGGTACGGCCTCGACGAGGCCTTCACGGGGCCGCGCTGGCTGATGCAGGTCGGCACGGCGGCCGACGGCGCCGTCGAGCACGGATCGATCGGGCACGGCGACGAGCCCTCCGTACGGGGGGAGGCCGGCGCCGCCGGAGAACAGCGGGAGAAGTTCGCGGTCGTGGTGACCGTCGCCGCGCATCCGTCCCGGCGGAGCGCCGACGGCACGGGCCTGCTGGAGGCGACGTCGGTGTCCTCCGCCGCCTGGCTGGCCGGGGTGGGGCTGCTGTCGTTCACCTGGCCCGGGCAGATGGACCACAGCCTGCGCGACGACTGGCTGGACCAGCAGACCGAGACGGCGTGGGCCCTGGCCGACGACCTCGACGGCCCCGAGTGGTCCCGGCTCTCCCTTCCGGTGGACGGGGCGGCGGCCTCGTTCCACTACCGGGAGTCGGAGTTCGGATGGGTGCTCGCCGGTACGACGGAGGCGGGCGTGCATCTGGGTGCGTACGGGCGGGGAATGAGCGCGTACGGCCTCGGATTCGCCGCGATCAAGGACATCGCCGCCTACACCTGACCGTGCCAGGCCCGGGTGCGGTGCCTCCCGCGCCCTGCCGCTCGTCCGCTCACCGTGTCAGGTTGTAGAAGATCGTCACGACGACCGCCACCTGGGCCAGGACCCAGGTGATCTGGCCGGACAGGCCGCGCAGCTGGTAGACGGACAGCAGCAGGGCGAAGCGGCTGGGCCAGTACTGCAGCTCCTCCCGGAACGTCGCCATGTCCATCCAGATGCTGGTGAGCGTCAGGACGACGAGCAGGAGTGCGGTGTACAGGAGGAGCTGGCGAGGATCCGCGTCGATGACGTGGATGAGCGCGGCGGCCAGCACCACGGGGACGCCGTAGGCGGCGGTGAGGAGCCATGCCCGCACCTGGCTCCGGCGTCCGGGCAGGAGGCGCCACAGCGTCCCGAGCGTGAAGCCGGCGGCCGTCCACGCCATCTGATAGAGCACCAGGTCCGCGATGAACTCGGGAAAGCCGATGGGGGAGAACTGGATTTGCCGCTGGTCGTAGGAGCCGTGTGTCTGGTAGTAGAGAAGCAGCGCGGTGGCCGGCGTCCCGAACCAGAATGCCAGGCGCGCTGCGCGAACCGCATTGGACCACCAGCGTCCCTCCGGTCCCCAGGCCAGGGCGATGTCCAGCACCGAAATGGCCTCCGGCGGCTCGCCTCCCTCGCACGCGGTGACCAGCCACTGACGCAACTGGTGCAGCTTTTCTTCCAGCTGCTCACAGCTCGTTCCGTGGGCGCTCCCCTTGTCCAGCAATTGCATCTGATGGTTCGCGTTACGGTATTCGTGAGCTTTCTTCAGCAGTTCGCTTCGGTGTTGCTCGGTGCCCAGCCTCACTGTGCAGAAGCGCTCTCCCATTCGGCTCAACACGGACCACCGGCGCCCCATGGCGATAACGGCGTACAGGGCGCCGATGTTCAAGATCATCCAGACGCCGTACAGTGCGCTGGCACCCGCGAATTTCGCCGCCCGAAGCCCGACGAAGAAAGTGAACACGGAGACGGCCAGCAGGAGGTCCGGCCTGCTCGGCCCCAGAGGGGACCGCTCGTATCTGCGACGGCCATGTGCTCGGGGCGGCCTGTTGCGAAAGTGCAGCAGCGCGAGCAGGGCAATTCCTGTCAAAACCCAACTGTAGGCGAAAAGCCATGTCAGGTCGGTGAAGGGAAAATTCTCCAGTAGATTGCTCGTGTTTCTGTTGTAATCAGCTGGGTCCGGCTGCTCGACGAGCCAGTTGACGCGTTTCCACTGTTGCTTGTTCGCCCACCAGGCCCATGCGAGCAGTGTCCCGGCGACGGCTGCCAGCAGACAGGCGACGATGGCCACGCATTGAGCCGGGACCGTGTCCCACTGCCTGGTCCAGCGCTTGCGCAGCAATCCTCCTTCGCGTGCGAAGCGCCAGGCCCAGGCGACCATCGCGGCCAGCCACAACCACACGGTCGCCAGGCCCAGCAGGACGAGCCCGGTGCGGCCGAAGGGGGTCGTCGTGTTCGGCCCCAGGCTCTTCGGAAGCCCGAAGGCGTCGTGAGCCAGGACGACCAGCAGGCCGCTGCACGCGACCGCACACGTGGTGGCAATGACGGCGCGTGCCTGGCGGCGCTGGATGCCTCCGGGCCGCACCGGCTCGTCAGATGCGGTCGTCGACGCGCCGAGGTTCCAGGGGCGGGCGGCGAGGACCAGACCCAGACCCGCAGGGATGCAGAGAAGGGCGTGCGACCGGGGGGACGCATGCTCCTGCGAGATGAGCAGGAGCAGTGCCAGGGCGACCCCCATGCTGAGCCCCGCCCATTCCAGCAGCGTTCGCGTGATGCTCGACTCGTGTCCGGCGTCCACGTCAGCGGCTGCTTCGGCGTGCCTGGCGCGGAGTGCGGCCACGGCGATCAGGATCGAGGCGCACACCCACCATGAGGCAATGCCCGCGGTGGTCCAGAGTGACCGATTGAGCTTCACCTGCACCCGGCGCTGCCACGGTGGATCGACCTCAAGCTGTACCTCTTCGGGCAGCCTGTTCTTCCACACCAGGTGGTCCTCGGTGGACGACGAGGCCCGTTCCACGAGGTCGTTGAAGCCGAGACCGCCCAGATCGGCCTCGATCTGGTGCCACCGGATGGTCTGAAGCGTCGGCGGCCACAGATAGATCATCCATGTCTTCCCTGTGGGGATGATTTCCCAAGGGCCCACGAGGACGGGCTTGTCCGTGGTGATCCAGTTGTACGCGACGTAGTGCACCTCGACCGAGGAGTCGGTGGCGGTCACCGTGGGCTCATGGGGATGCCACTCGTTCCGCGACCGGGGGGCCTCGTCCCCGAGCAGTAGGCATCGCATCGCCTTCTGGTACTGCTCGGACCTCTCACCGAATGTCAGCTGCTTGGCTAGCGGCCACCGCCTCGGCACCCGCACCGTCATGTCGGAGGTGATCCGAGGAACGGAACGCTGGCGCTGCTCCAACCGCAGTGTGGCGTCGACGGTGCTGTCCTTGAGGCCGTCCGACAGACACTCGCCACTGGAATCCCGCTGCCGTGCCTGCGCCTGGCCGCACCCCCACACACATACCGCCAGCGCCAGGAGCGACAGCAGCCGCCACCACCGAGTCATCGCCATAGGGTCGACACCTCTCCATGTCCCCGGCGAATCTAGACAAAGCGTTGTACATGTCATGCACAGACACACGGCGGATCGCTGACACGCACCTGCTTGGGCGTGCCAGCGGCATTTGCAGAGGCAGGTTCGGCGGCTGACAATGAAAGCCGGTGACCGTCAGTCGATTGACGGAGGACCCATGACCGACACCGACATGGGCGTCCCGCGGAATCCGCTTCCCCGTTTCGAGGAGGCCGAGGAACTGGGGCCCCAGGACGCCGAGTTCGTCAGGGATCTGGTGGCGGTGCTGGCCAAGCACGGGAATCTGAACCGTTTCGGCCTCTGCCTGCTGCACGACCACTTCCCGCTCCGCACCGGCGAAGTGCTGGTGGAGACGAACGACCCCGAGGCGCGCACACTGCACGCCCACGTCGAGAAGGCGGACGGGACGCAGCACGCCAAAGCCTCGCAATGGAGGTTCGTGCCGCATGCCGGCGGCGAGCCGGGCGCGGAGCCGGCAGCAGGTTCCTGCCAGGAGATCATGCTGTGCACCACGCTCGACCTGTGCCCGGGGCGCGGGCACGAACGGCACCACCGCTGAGATCGGCGGCGCCCCTTCGTCGATAGGCCGGCCGCGGCCTCCGGTAATAGTCTGCGGGCCGAACCAAGAAGGTGGACCCCCGGCCGTCAACCCAGCCACGTGTCAGACTGCTGTTCATGACTCACAGCCGAAAGGGCCATGCCGCGTAGGCGCCCCTCACGCCTCCGGGCGGAAAACAGGTACTTCGGTGCGCGTTGCAGCTTCTCGAAGATCGGTCGGCTTTCCGGTCCGGCTCAGGCGCAGATCATTCGGTTGGAACGGACGCGGCTCCAGCCAGGCCTGATCGAGCAGGCGCTCTCCCGGTGGACTGCCATCGCGAAGGCACCGATGGATCAGCTCCCTTCTCCGTTCAGCGACCGATGCGGTGTCCCCGCATGTTGCCCCGAACCGGCGGATGAGCGAGATCTGTTGGAGCTGGCGATCCGCGCTCTCCCCAAGAAGAGCTCACGAGAGCTCCGCAGCATCGTGCGGCCTCTGGATGCGAAGATCCTCGAACGTCCCGACGCCGTGCCATACGGCGATCCGCCGCATCGTTGGTGGCTGAGCGCCTTCTGACCAGGCCGTGGCCGTGCCCCTGGCGTGGCCGAGCACACGGGCACCCATGAGCAACGCCGGGCCTTCGCGGGGCCGGCTAGACCCCCAAGACGCGGAAGCCGACGAAGATCGACATGGGCAGGAGCGTGCCGAGCACCAGCCCCCACAGGACACTGGCCCGCCAGCCTGCACCGCCGACCAGGAAGACAAGGCCGAGCAGAGCTGCAAAAGCCAGGTACTCCCAGAACAACGCCTGGAACCAGAGGAAGAAATCGGCCACCACCCACCCCCAACCGGACAGATTATGGGCTGGCTCGGGGGTCAGACGGAAGCACTGCTCGGGACGTCTCCGAGTCCTGCGGGGGTGCCCAACGACAGCCAACGCTGACAAACGTCGACGGCTCCGCCGCTGGTCAGAAGGCTGACCAAGGACGGAGCCGCAGATCGCAGGTGTGCGATGTCAGAACTTGTTCTTCGGCGTGATCCCCAGCGACAGGCCCGACAGGCCGCGCTGGCGTCCGCCCAGCTTGCCGGCGATCGCCCGCAGGGCGCTGCCCGCGGGGGAGTCCGGGTCGGTCAGGACCACCGGCTTGCCCTCGTCGCCGCCCTCGCGGAGGCGGACGTCGATCGGGATGTTGCCGAGGACGGGAACCGTCGCACCGGTGGTGCGGGTCAGGCCGTCGGCGACCAGCTGGCCGCCGCCCGTGCCGAAGACGTCGACCATCTCGCCGCAGTGCGGGCAGGGCAGGCCGGACATGTTCTCGACCACGCCGACGATCTTCTGGTGGGTCTGGACCGCGATGGAACCGGCGCGCTCGGCGACCTCGGCCGCCGCCTGCTGCGGGGTCGTCACGACCAGGATCTCGGCGTTCGGGATCAGCTGGGCCACGGAGATCGCGATGTCACCGGTGCCGGGCGGCAGGTCGAGCAGGAGGACGTCGAGGTCGCCCCAGTAGACGTCCGCCAGGAACTGCTGCAGCGCGCGGTGCAGCATCGGGCCGCGCCAGACCACCGGCGCGTTGCCCGGGGTGAACATGCCGATGGAGATGACCTTCACGCCGTTCGCCGACGGCGGCATGATCATGTTCTCGACCTGGGTGGGACGGCCGTCGGCGCCGAGCATGCGCGGCACGCTGTGGCCGTAGATGTCGGCGTCGACGACACCGACCTTGAGGCCGTCGGCCGCCATCGCCGCCGCGAGGTTGACCGTCACCGAGGACTTGCCGACGCCGCCCTTGCCGGAGGCGACCGCGTAGACCCGGGTGAGGTTGCCCGGCTTGGCGAAGGGGACCTCGCGCTCGGCCTGGCCGCCGCGCAGCGCGTTCGCCAGCTCCTTGCGCTGCTCGTCGCTCATCACGTCCAGCGTGACGTCGACACCGGTGACGCCCTCGACCCGGGAGACCGCCTCGGTGACGCGCTGGGTGATCGTCTCGCGCATGGGGCAGCCGGAGACCGTCAGGTACACGGTGACCGCGACCGCTCCGTCCGCGCCGATCTCCACCGATTTGACCATCCCGAGTTCGGTGATCGGGCGGTTGATCTCGGGGTCGTTCACCGTCGCCAGTGCCTCGCGCACCGCGTCTTCCGTAGCCATAAGGACGATGGTACGGCGCACCGAGGGGCCTTCGGGATGCCCCTCAGCGGTCGTCTGTGTCACGTCCCGGTGACCGGTCTGACCGTTCCGCCGGGAATACGACATGCCCGCCGTGCCCGTCGTGTCGTCGCCGCTCCTCCAGTTCCTTCATCAGATCCTGCAGCTCGGAGCGGATCCAGTCGCGGGTCGCCACCTCGCCCAGGCCCATGCGCAGCGCGGCGACCTCCCGGGTCAGGTACTCGGTGTCGGCGATGGACCGCTCGTTCTGCTTGCGGTCCTGCTCCAGGTTGACCCGGTCGCGGTCGTCCTGCCGGTTCTGTGCGAGCAGGATCAGCGGCGCGGCGTAGGAGGCCTGCAGGGACAGCATCAGCGTCAGGAAGATGAACGGGTACTGGTCGAAACGCAGATGGCGGGGCGCGGCGATGTTCCACAACACCCACGCGATGATGACGACCGTCATCCAGACGATGAAGCGTCCCGTCCCCAGGAAGCGGGCGATCCGCTCCGACAGCCGTCCGAAGGCCTCGGGGTCCCACTCGGGCAGGAACCGGTGGCGGGGTGGGCGCGGCTGGTCCAGGCGGGGTGTACGGGGCCGGGTGGCGGCCGTGGCGCCCGCGGGGGTGCGCTCGCGGGTCGTGGTCTCGCGCTCAGGAGCCATAGGTGCCGGCCCCCTCGTTCTCGTCGTCCAGATGGAACTCGGTCTCCCGCCAGTCGTCCGGCAGCATGTGGTCCAGGACGTCGTCCACGGTGACCGCGCCGAGCAGCGCGCCGGACTCGTCCACGACGGGCGCGGCGACCATGTCGTACGTGGCGAAGAACCCGGCGATCACTCGCAGCGCCGCGTCCGGGGCGAGCCACTGCAGGTCGGTGTCGACCATGGAGCTGACCAGGGAGTACGGCGGCTCCCGCAGCAGCCGCTGGAAGTGGACCGTGCCCAGGTACTTGCCGGTGGGCGTCTCGTCGGGCGGCCGGCAGACGTAGACCTGCGCGGCGAGCGCGGGGGAGAGGTCCGCGTTGCGCACCCGGGCGAGGGCGTCGGCGACCGTGGCGTCCGGCCGCAGCACGATCGGCTCGGTGGTCATGAGACCGCCCGCCGTGTGCTCCTCGTACGACATCAGGCGCCGCATGTCGGCCGCGTCGGCGGGCTGCATCAGGCTCAGCAGCCGCTCCTTGTCGTCCTCTGGCAGCTCGCCGAGCAGGTCGGCCGCGTCGTCGGGGTCCATGGCCTCCAGGACGTCCGCCGCACGCTCCTCCTTCAGCTTGCCGAGGATCTCGATCTGGTCGTCCTCGGGCAGCTCCTCCAGGACGTCGGCGAGCCGGTCGTCGTCGAGGGCGGCGGCGACCTCCGCGCGCCGCTTCGGGGAGAGGTGGTGCAGCACGTTGGCGAGGTCGGCCGGGCGCAGCTGCTCGAAGGTGGCGAGGAGGCTCTCCGCGCCCTGTCCGTGCTCCTCCAGGGAGAAGCCGGTGACGGCGGACCACTCGGCGGTCAGCGTCTCGCCCTTGGCCCGCCGGAAGGCGCCGCCCTTTCTGCCCTTGCGGAGGAAGACACGGTCGACCTCCCAGTCCCGGCGGGCGGGCAGCTGCTGCACGGACACGTCGAGGACGGTGACCTCCTCGCCGGTCTCCACCAGCGTGACGCACCGGTCCAGCAGCTCCCCGAAGACGAGCCGCTCGGTGGGCCGCTGTTCGAACCGGCGGACGTTCATCACGCCGGTGGTGATGACCTGGCCGGACTCGATGCCCGTGACCCGGGTCATGGGCAGGAAGATCCGGCGCCGGGTGGCCAGTTCGACGACCAGCCCGAGGACGCGCGGGGGCCTGCGGCCCACGCGCAGCATCACGACGAGATCGCGCACGCGGCCCACCTGGTCGCCGTTGGGATCGAACGCGGGGACCCCGGCGAGGTGCGAGACGAAGATCCGGGGGGCGCCGGCTGCCATGGCTGTGCTTCCTTTGCGTGGGGTTCGTGTGAATTGCTCAGAAGTGCCCGCTCGCGTGCGCTTCAGGCTAGCCCGTCCTGATCGGATACGCCCTGGTGGGCGGTCCGGACGGACTGACTCCGCCGGGCTGCCGGGGCACCGGTACGCTGCCGTACACCGCTCAGGATCCGTCAGGAAAGTGACCTCACCTGTGACTGTGATGCCCCGCCGCCGTCCTCGCCGTGCCGCGCTGGTGACCGCGACGTGCGCGCTGGCCGTGACGGGGGCCGCGGTGCTGACCGGGTGCGGCGGTGGCGATCCGGACGCGGGGACGAACGGGGTGGGCAAGCTGCCCGCGGCGAAGATCCAGGCGAAGACGCGGGCGGCGGCGGACGCGGCACCGGCGGTACGGCTGTCCGGGACCGTGGTCACCAGCGGCCGTACGTACCAGCTGGACATGCGGCTCAAGGCCGCGGGCGGCACCGGCTCGGTCACCTCGCAGGGGGCCACCTTCAAGCTGCTGCGGGTCGGGCGGCAGCTGTATCTCAAGGCCGACTCGGACTTCTGGCAGCAGGCCGAGGGCAAGGGCGGTGACGGGGCCGCGGGCAAGCTGGACGGCAAGTACGTGAAGGTGCCGCAGGGGGACCCCGCGTACAAGAAGTTCAGTGGCTTCACGGACAAGGACGTCCTCCTGGACGGTCTGCTGACGCTGCACGGCGCGCTGGCGACGGACGGCCACCACGATCAGTCGGGTACCCCCACCATCCGCATCACCGGCGACAAGGGTTCCGGCGGCACCCTGGACGTCTCCCTCCAGGGCACGCCGTACCCCCTCCGGCTGGTGCGCGCCGGCGACGCGGGGACGCTCCGCTTCACGGACTGGGGCAAGGACTTCGCCGTCACGGAACCGGCGAAGTCGCAGACGCTGGACTACGGACAGCAGCTCCCCACGTCGTAGCGCCGCCGCCACCCACGGACCGCGGCCGAGGCCGGCCGGTGTCCTCGCCGGTGCCGGTGCCGGTGCCGGTGCCGTGCCGGTCGGCCGGGCTTCCGGGCCGCGACGGCGCTAGGCCACGACGTTCCGTCCCGGCGGTGCCGAGGCCCCTCGGCCCCGGGCGCTACTTCTTCCGCCGCCTCGCCAGCAGCTTCGGCAGTCCCGCCGGGATCGGCCGGCGCGTCGTCGCGGCGGACGGCACCGGGCGGGACGCCAGGTTCTCGTCGGGCAACGGCGCCAGGGGCCCGGCCGGAACCAGGCGCAGCACCCTGCATTCACGGCCCCAGCGGGCCGGCATCTCCTCGCCGTCGGGGGCGTTCAGCCGCTTGCCCTTCAGCTCGGCGACGGCCGCCTCCCACTCCTGCGTACCGGACGCCAGCTCCGAGACCGTCGCCGGGTACGTCACCAGCCGGCCGCCCTTGTCCTTGCTGCGCACGGTGACCTCGGCGGTGCCTCCGTCGCTGAGCCCCTCCAGCGGCTGCTCCCCGGGCCCGTCGCCGACCAGGCACACCGCGCCCTCGTGCCACACGTGCCACAGCGCACGCGCGGCCGGGGCCCCGGCGCCCCTGACCCAGATGAGGCCGGACTTCTTGGAGGCCTCCTCGATGAGGGCCCGGTCGAGCAGCTCGCTTGTCATGGCCCTCACCCTATCCAGCCCCGCTCACAGCCAGCCGTTGCGCTTCAGCGTGCGGTGGATGCCCACACAGAGGACGACCGTGATGCCCATGATCACCGGGTAGCCGTACTTCCAGTGCAGCTCGGGCATGTACTTGAAGTTCATGCCGTAGACCCCGCACACCATCGTCGGTACGGCGATGATCGCGGCCCAGGCGGTGATCTTGCGCATGTCCTCGTTCTGCGCGACGGACGCCTGTGCCAGGTTGGCCTGGAGGATGGAGTTGAGGAGCTCGTCGAAGCCCAGCACCTGCTCCTGGACCCGGGCCAAGTGGTCGGCGACGTCCCGGAAGTACTTCTGGATGTCCGGGTCGATCAGCCGCATCGGCCGCTCGCTCAGCAGCTGCATCGGACGCAGCAGGGGAGCCACCGCGCGCTTGAACTCCAGCACCTCACGCTTGAGTTGGTAGATCCGCGCCGAGTCCACACCACGGGACACCCCGCCCCTGCGGCCCGGCGAGAAGACCTCGGTCTCCACCTCGTCGATGTCGTCCTGCACCGCGTCGGCGACCGCGATGTAGCCGTCCACGACGTGGTCGGCGATGGCGTGCAGGACGGCCGAGGGACCCTTGGCGAGCAGCTCGGGGTCGTCCTGGAGGCGGTGCCTGAGGGCCCGGAGCGAGCCCTGGCCGCCATGCCGGACGGTGATGAAGAAGTCCCGGCCGGTGAAGCACATGACCTCACCGGTCTCCACGACCTCGCTGTTGGCCGTGAGCCGGTCGTGCTCGACGTAGTGGATGGTCTTGAAGACGGTGAACAGCGAGTCGTCGTAGCGCTCCAGCTTCGGCCGCTGGTGCGCCTGCACCGCGTCCTCCACGGCCAGCGGGTGCAGCCCGAACTCGCTCGCGATACCGGCGAATTCGGCCTCGGTCGGCTCGTGCAGCCCGATCCACACGAAGCCGCCGTCACGGCGCACCAGGCGCATCGCCTCGTGCGGGCTCAACGGCTTGTCGCTGGCCAAGCGGGCGCCGTCGCGGTAGACGGCGCAGTCCACGACGGCCGACGGCATGGCCGGGTCACGGGTGGTGTCGTACGACGACGCGCCCGTGTCCTTGCGCAGCGAGACACGGGACGACGGGCGGACCACGGCGCGCAGGTCGCGGATCATCGACATGGGCAGGCTCCTTCGCGGGCAGGCGGCGAGAGCGCGTGGCGACGGGTGGAACTACCCGGAATGGGGACGTCCTTGACTGCGGATGTTTGGCACGTCCACAAAGCGGGGAGCACCGCACCGTCGCGGTGGCGACTTCGCCACTGATGCAGAACTGCTTCAGATCAGACGGATCAGGCAAAGCGAAACGAAGTGCTCTTCCGAACGGACGACGCGCACGGGAAGGCGGCAGCCAGCCAGGAACTGCATCAGTGGCCGGAAGAGCGAGTGGTACTACCAGGTCGACTTCGATCCATGACAGCCCCACCTCCTCCGGCCGGTCCCTCGTAAGGGAGTCTCATCGGCGTCGGGACTCGATAGCGACGCTTCTGCGTGCTGCCCCGAACCACCGGCTCAGCGTAGCAGCCGCCCCATGTGTCAAGGCGCCGCTTTGCCCGCTGCTGACGAGTTCTATGCTCACCGCATGGTTGATGTTCTTCCTCTGGTCGAGGCACGGTTGGCCACCGCGCTGGGCGAGCCGGACGCGCGCGCCGCGGTCACCTTCCTCGGCACGGACCGTATCGAGGTGCTCCGATTCAGCGAGGGGGACATCGTCCGGTACGCCACCCTCGGCATGTCGGCGCACCCCATGACGGACCCCACCGCGATGCTCGCCGACCCGGTCCAGGGACCGCGTGCCGAGCTGCTGCTGTCCGTCCGCGCGGGTGTCGCCGACACCGACAAGGTGCTCAAGCCGCTCGCCGTCCTGGGCGCGTCCCCGCAGGTCGAGGGGCTGGTGGTGGCGCCCGGCGCCTCCCTGGACACCGGTGAGCCGCTGTGGCCCGGCGCGCCCTTCACCTCGGTCCTGGTGGCCGAGCCCGGCGGTCTCGTCGAGGACCTGGAGCTGGACGACCCGATGGACCCCGTACGGTTCCTGCCGCTGCTGCCGATGACGCCGAACGAGGCCGCCTGGAAGCGGGTGCACGGCGCCCAGGCCCTCCAGGAGCGCTGGCTCGCCGGCGGGACGGATCTGCGGGACCCCTCCCGCAGATCCGTGCCGCTGGACTGAGCCGGAGTGAGCAAGCTCACCAAGGGACGTGAGTCGATGGGGCAGTTGGCGAAGGCGCCGACTCCGTCCTCGGCCGCGTGCCGCGGCTGAAGCTCCTCGGCCGTGGGGGTCCCCCGTTCGAGCGAAGTCGAGAGTAGTAGGGAGCGGCGGCCGCAGCGAACCAGCGGACGAAGTTGTATCCCGCGCCGACCACCGGGCGCGGCGCGTCCGACACGCCGAGGGCCGGCTCGGTGTGGACGGTGCTGTTCACGCCGATGAACGCGCCGGACAGGATCGTGCAGACGGTCGCGGTGGTGTGGTCGCCGTAGCCGAGCACCAGCACGTCGACGGCGAGCAGCGCCAGCGAGCCGCCGAGCACCTTCAGCGAGCCGAACCGCGCCTGCATGCGCGGGGCGACGATCACCGAGAAGACGGCGAGCAGGACGCCCCAGGCGAAGAACACGGCGCCCGAGCGGTACGGGGTCATGTTCAGCACGAACGGCGTGAAGGCCGGCACCGTGAAGAGCAGGGACACCTGGCCGGCCGTCGCGTGCAGGCACTGCGCGATGGACGGCAGGATCGGGTCGACCAGGCCGATGCCCATGAAGGCGACGACGGAGGCTCTGTTCCGGCCGGACGGGTGATCGTCCTTGACGCGGGCCGGAAGGGGTAGGACCGTGGAGCCCTATGAGGGGCGAACCCAGTTGCCCGAAGTGTGGTGGCCGGGTCAGGGCTCCCGGTCTCTTCGCCGATTCGTGGCAGTGCGATGTGCACGGGACGGTGTATCCGCTGCAGCCCGTGATCCCGCCCAGCGTCGAGGCCCTCGGTGCGGTGGTGCACCGCACGCATGTCCCCGTGTGGATGCCCTGGCCGCTGCCGGTCGGCTGGCTCTTCACGGGGGTGGCCTACGCGGGTGACGACCGCAGCGGCGGCCGGGCGACCGCCGTCGCCTGCACCGGCCCCGGACCGCTCGGCGGACCGGGCGAGCTGATCCTCGTCGCCGAGGAACTGGGCGTCGGACTCGGCGCCCGGTACGCGGGCATCGACGGCCCGGACCCGGGGTCGTACATGAACGTGGAGAAGCCGCCCCAGGCCAAGGTCCTGGCCGCCGGCCGTCCCACCCCGCTCTGGCACGTCTACCGCACCCCCGACGACCGCGCCGTCTTCGCGGGCGAGGCGCTCGGCATGTGGCTGTGGGCGGTGATGTGGCCCGAGCAGGCCGGGCTGCTCATGTACGACGAACTGGTGCTGACGGATCTGCGGGACGCGGGGGCGGAGTTGGACCTGGTGCCGTTCGGGGCGCTGTCGCCGCGCCTGCTCCGGCCGTGACACCCACCGGGGTCGGGGGTCCGGTGCGCCGGCGGGTGCGGGTCCGCCGTCGGCTGCTCGCGCCGTTCACCGCGCCTCCTCGGCCGGTGCGGTAAAGGGTGCTGTCGGGCTGCGGGTGTGACAGGCGGGCTTCAAAACCCCGCTATCCTTAGGTGTCCCCCTTCCGTCGGTCATCGCCTGGAGTCCGCGTGCGCATCGATCTGCACTGCCACTCCACGGCCTCCGACGGTACGGACACCCCGGCCGAGCTGGTGCAAGGCGCCGCCGCTGCCGGACTGGACGTCGTCGCGCTGACCGATCACGACACCACCCGTGGCCACGCCGAGGCGATCGCCGCGGTGCCCGAGGGGCTCACCCTGGTCACCGGGGCCGAGCTGTCCTGCCGTGTCGACGGAATCTCCATGCACATGCTGGCCTACCTCTTCGACCCCGAGGAGCCGGCCCTGCTCGCCGAGCGTGAGCTGGTGCGGGACGACCGGGTGCCGCGGGCCAAGGGCATGGTCGCCAAGCTGAACACGCTCGGCGTGCCGGTCACCTGGGAGCAGGTCGAGCGGATCGCCGGCGGCGGTTCCGTGGGGCGCCCGCACGTCGCGACCGCGCTGGTCGAACTGGGCGTCGTGCCGACGGTGAGCGACGCGTTCACCGAGGACTGGCTGGCCGACGGCGGCCGGGCCTACGTGGAGAAGCACGAGACCGACCCCTTCGAGGCGATCCGGCTGGTCAAGGGCGCGGGCGGGGTCTGTGTGTTCGCGCACCCGGCCGCCGCCAAGCGCGGCCGCACGGTCCCCGAGTCGGCGATCGCAGAGATGGCCGCCGCCGGCCTCGACGGCCTCGAGGTCGACCACATGGACCACGACACGGACGCCCGGGCCCGGCTGCGGGGCCTCGCGAAGGAACTGGGGCTGCTGGTCACCGGCTCCTCGGACTACCACGGCAGCCGCAAGACCGTGTCGCTCGGCGCGTACACGACCGACCCCGAGGTGTACGGGGAGATCACGCGGCGGGCGACCGGCGCGTTCCCGGTCCCGGGCACCGGCGGAGCCTGAGGCGCGCGGCCCTCAGGGGCCGGCCCCGGACCAGCTCACGCCCGTAGTTCCTCCTCTTCCAGCAAGGCCAGTACTTCCCGCATGTTCGACATCGCCGTCTTCGGCTCCCTGTTCCTGACCCTTTTTGTCATCATGGATCCCCCCGGGATCACCCCGATCTTCCTCGCCCTGACCGCGGGCCGTCCGGCCAAGGTGCAGAAGCGGATGGCCTTCCAGGCCGTCTGCGTGGCGGGCGGGGTCATCGCCACCTTCGGCGTCCTGGGCCACCAGATCCTCGACTACCTGCACGTGTCCGTCCCCGCGCTGATGATCGCGGGCGGCCTGCTGCTCCTGCTGATCGCCCTCGATCTGCTCACCGGCAAGACCGACGAGCCGAAGCAGACCAAGGACGTCAACGTCGCGCTCGTGCCGCTGGGCATGCCGCTGCTCGCCGGGCCCGGTGCGATCGTGTCCGTGATCCTGGCCGTGCAGAAGGCCGGCAGTGTGGCCACGCAGATATCCGTGTGGTCCGCGATCCTCGCGATCCACGTCGTGCTGTGGCTGGTGATGCGCTACTCGCTGCTGATCATCCGGGTCATCAAGGACGGCGGTGTCGTCCTGGTGACGCGGCTCGCGGGCATGATGCTGTCCGCGATCGCCGTGCAGCAGATCATCAACGGGATCACTCAGGTGATCCGGGGGAGCTGAGCGCCGTGTCTCGGCTCCCCCGGAAGGCTTGAGTGGGGAAGTCCCGTTATGAGGCCGTGGTCTCGGCCGGGCGGATCCACAGGCGCTGCCCTATCGCGGCGGCCTGCTGAACGATCCGGTTGACGGAGGCGGCGTCCACGACGGTGCTGTCCACGGTGGTGCCGTCGACCTCGTCGAGTCGCATGATTTCGAAGCGCATGGGCTTCTCCCTTCGTCTGGTCATCCTCCTGCGGAGAACTACTCGGTGCGCCGGATGTGTATCCGGCGTCGTACTGATGGAACGCGTCGCACGTTACAAACATTCCCTACGCTAAAGAAATTTTTCGAACGTCTAACTACTGAGCGGTAAGCCGCCTCCGCGGGACCGACCGGGACCGGTTGTGTTCGCAGCGTGACCACCGGGACAATGGAGGAGATGAACGACGACCTGGCGGCCCTGGGCGCCCACATCGACCGCACGAACGAGCTGCTGGAACGCATGCTCGCCGAGGTGGCGAAGACGCCCTCGACCCACGCGATCTTCGTCGACGCGGGCTACCTGTACGCGGCCGCCGGCCGGCTGATCGCCGGGACCGAGGACCGCCGCGCCTTCGACGTCGACGCCGAGGGCCTGATCGACGCGCTGATCGACAAGGCCCGCACGATCTTCGCGGACAGCCGCCTGCTGCGCGTGTACTGGTACGACGGCGCCCGGCGCCGCATCCACACCGCCGAGCAGCAGTCCATCGCCGAACTCCCCGACGTCAAGGTCCGCCTCGGCAACCTCAACGCCAACAACCAGCAGAAGGGCGTCGATTCGCTGATCCGCGGCGACCTGGAGTCACTGGCCCGGCACCGCGCCATCAGCGACGCGGCCCTGCTCGGCGGCGACGAGGACCTGGTCTCGGCGGTCGAGGCGGCGCAGGGCTACGGCGCCCGCGTCCACCTGTGGGGCATCGAGGCCCCCGAGGGCCGCAACCAGGCCGACCCGCTGCTCTGGGAGGTCGACAGCCAGCGCACCTTCGAGCTGGAGTTCTTCAAGCCGTACGTCTCCCGGCGCACGGCCGCCGCCTACGAGGCCACCGCCGGGACCCGCCCCACCCGCGACGACGTCCGCTTCGTCGGCGCCCAGATCGCCGCGAAGTGGCTGGCGTCCCGGGGCCGCGAGGCCCTGGGCGAACTGCTCCCCGGCCACCCCTACCTGCCCGGCTCCGTCGACCAGGACCTGCTGGTCGAGGCCGAGGGCCTGCTGCAGTACTCCCTGCGCGGCCAGGCCGACCTGCGCCGCGCCCTCCGGGACGGCTTCTGGGACCATCTGCAGGCGCAGTACTAGACCGGCGGGCGCAGCACCGGGGAGGGGTCGGTACCAGTCCCGCTAGGCGACGCCGTCCCAGAAACCGGCGAGGGCGTGGGCCGTGGCGAGCGGGCGGTCGGTGTTGGGGGAGTGCTCCGCGCCGTCGACGACCGTCCGCCGTGCGTGCAGCCGGAGCGCCATGTCGTCCAGCAGGGGCAGCGGCCAGGTGTCGTCCTGCGCGCCGGACAGGACGTGGAACGGCAGCGGTACGGCGGCCAGTTCGGCGACCCGGTCCGGCTCGGTGCACAACTGGCGGCCGGTCGCGAGGAGCTGGGCGGGCTTGGTGCCCAGCCAGCGGCGCCGCAGATCGTCCCGGTCGTCCAGCCCGCCGTCGAGCCGGGCCGTCTCGGTCTCCTCGGGCGTCTCCATCGCCTGGATCGCTTCCCACACCTGCTC
This sequence comes from Streptomyces sp. NPDC051133, assembly GCF_040682635.1. Taxonomy (NCBI): domain Bacteria; kingdom Bacillati; phylum Actinomycetota; class Actinomycetes; order Kitasatosporales; family Streptomycetaceae; genus Streptomyces; species Streptomyces sp. NPDC051133. The sequence continues at coordinate 11,544 of NZ_JBFBBK010000075.1, read as the reverse complement.
CATGCCCATCACCGCGAGCGCGTCCCGCAGCAGCTTCACGCGTTGCTGCTGGGACGGAGAGATCTGGGCCGGGCCCGAGGCCATCAGGGTGAACGACAGGAAGGGGGAGTGGTCGAGCAGGACGGCCGCGCGCGAGATCTGCCCACCGAGCGAGTGCCCCAGAAGATGCACCGGCTGCCCGAGCGCCTCCGCCTGCGCCAGCACGTCCCGGGCCAACTCCTCCTGGGCGTAAGCCGATTCGTCGCCTTCGGGACCGTCCGACTCGAACTGGCCGCGCCCGTCCACGGCCACCGTCCGGTACCCGCGCTCCGCGAGCGGCACATGCAGCGGGTTGAAGTCCTCCTTGCTGCCGGTGAACCCCGGCAGCAGCAGCGCGACACCCCGGGACCGTACGCCGTCGGCCACGGGAGCGTCGACGACGGCGAACGCACCGCGCGCCGTCCGCAGCGGGTACGTACGGGCGCCGGGGGGCGGAACGAAGGTCGCGGGCCTGCTCATGGGGAGAGGCTATCGGGCGTGCGGGTGCGCCGCGCAGGGTGCGGACGGGACGCCGACGGCCCGGTCCACTGCTGTGGACCGGGCCGTCTGTGGCTCACCGTGCCGGCGTCGCCGCCGTTTCCGGCGGGTCGGCTCAGGCCTCCGTGACCGGCTCCGCGGCCTTGCGGGTACGCCGGCGCGGCTTGGCCTCCGGCTCCTCGGTGGCCTGCGCCGGAATCTCCGGAGCGGCCCCCTCGGCGACGGCCTTGCGGGTCCGCCGCGGCCTCGGAGCCCTGGCCGCGGCCTCCTCGACCCCGTCGACCGCGTCCACGGCGGCGGCAGCGGTCTTGCGGGTGCGGCGCGGCTTGGCCACGGTGCCTTCGGCGGTGTCCACCGCGGTCTCGGCAGCGGCTGCCGTCTTGCGCGTGCGGCGCGGCTTCGCCGCGGCCTCGGTCTCCGCCACGGCGGCTTCCGGAGCGGTGGCTGCGGCCTTGCGGGTGCGGCGCGGCTTGGCCTCGGCCTCGGGCGCGGCCTCGACCGCCGGCTCCGCGGCCTTGCGGGTACGGCGGCGCGGCGCGGCCTCGGTGCCTTCGGCGGTGTCGACGGCGGCCTCGGCGGCCGCGGTCGTCTTGCGGGTGCGGCGGGGCTTCGCCGGGGCGGCTTCCTCGGTCGCCTCGGCCACGGCGGCCTCGGTGACCGGCTCGGCGGCCTTGCGGGTGCGGCGGCGCGGCTTGGCCTCCTCGGCCTCGGCGGTGTCCACCGCGGTCTCGGCGGCGGCTGCCGTCTTCCGCGTGCGGCGCGGCTTCGTCACGGCCTCGGTCTCCGCCACGGCGGCTTCCGGAGCGGTGGCTGCCGTCTTCCGCGTGCGGCGCGGCTTCGTCACGGCCTCGGTCTCCGCCACGGCGGCTTCCGGAGCGGTGGCTGCCGTCTTGCGCGTGCGGCGCGGCTTGGCTTCCGCGCCTTCGGCGGTGTCGACGGCGGCCTCGGCAGCGGCTGCGGCCTTGCGGGTGCGGCGGGGCTTCGCCGGTGCGGCTTCCTCGGTCGCCTCGGCCACGGCCACGGCGGCCTCGACGGCCGGCTCGGCGGCCTTGCGGGTGCGGCGGCGCGGCTTGGCCTCCGCGGCCTCGGCGGTGTCCACCGCGGTCTCCGCCTCGACGGCCGGCTCGGCCGTCTTGCGGGTGCGGCGGCGCGGCTTGGCCTCCGCGGCCGGAGCGGCCTCGGGCGCCGGCTCCGCCACCGGGGCGACCACCGCGACGGGCTCGGCCACGGTCACGGCCGGGGACGCCTCCGCCACGGCGGCGTCCTGCGACACCGTCTCCGGCGCCGGGCGCTCCGCGGCCTTGCGGGTGCGGCGGCGACGCGGCTTCTCCGCGGCCGGACCGTCCACCGTGTCCACCGTCTCGACGGCGGCCGCGGTGACCTCGGCGGTCGCGGGCGCCGCAGCGGCCGTCACCTGCTCCGACGGCGTTCCGCCGCGGGTGCGGCGACGGCGGCGCAGGGTGCGGGACGTCGCCTCGGACTCCTCCGCGGCCGGGGTCCCGGCGGCCGGAGCCGTCGTGGCGGCGGAGGCGTCCAGCGGAGCGCCACTACGGGTGCGGCGGCGACGGCGCGGCGTACGGGACGGACGCTCGCGCTCGGCCGGCGCGCCGGCGCCGGACTCGGCACGGCCGCCACGGCCACCACGGTCGCCCCGGCCCCCGCGCCCGCGGGCGCCACGCCCGCCGGTCTCGCCCAGGTCCTCCAGCTCCTCCGCGTCCAGACCCGCGCGGGTCCGCTCCGAGCGCGGCAGTATGCCCTTGGTGCCCTCGGGGATGTCGAGGTCGGAGAACAGGTGCGGGGACGACGAGTACGTCTCCACCGGGTCGTTGAAGTCCAGCTCCAGCGCCTTGTTGATCAGCTGCCAGCGCGGGATGTCGTCCCAGTCGACGAACGTGATCGCCGTACCCTTGGCGCCCGCGCGGCCGGTACGGCCGACCCGGTGCAGGTACGTCTTCTCGTCCTCGGGGGACTGGTAGTTGATGACGTGGGTCACGCCCTCGACGTCGATGCCGCGCGCGGCGACGTCGGTGCAGACGAGGACGTCGACCTTGCCGTTGCGGAACGCGCGCAGCGCCTGCTCGCGGGCGCCCTGGCCGAGGTCGCCGTGGACCGCGCCGGAGGCGAACCCGCGGCGCTCCAGCTGCTCGGCGATGTCGGCCGCCGTGCGCTTGGTCCGGCAGAAGATCATCGCCAGCCCGCGGCCCTCGGCCTGCAGGATGCGGGCGACCATCTCCGGCTTGTCCATGTTGTGCGCGCGGTAGACGAACTGCTTGATGTTCGCGACCGTCACGCCCTCGTCGTCCGGCGCGGTGGCGCGGATGTGCGTGGGCCGGGACATGTAGCGGCGCGCGAGGCCGATGACCGCGCCCGGCATGGTGGCCGAGAACAGCATGGTCTGGCGCTTGGCCGGCAGCATGTCGATGATCTTCTCGACGTCGGGCAGGAAGCCCAGGTCGAGCATCTCGTCGGCCTCGTCGAGGACCAGGCACTTGACGTGCTTCAGGTCCAGCTTCTTCTGGCCCGCGAGGTCGAGCAGGCGGCCCGGGGTGCCGACGATCACGTCGACGCCCTTCTTCAGGGCCTCGACCTGGGGCTCGTAGGCCCGGCCGCCGTAGATCGCCAGCACGCGCACGTTACGGACCTTGCCGGCCGTCAGCAGGTCGTTGGTGACCTGGGTGCACAGCTCGCGGGTGGGGACCACGACGAGCGCCTGCGGGGCGTCGGTGAGGGCTTCGGGGGCGGCGCGTCCGGCCTCCACGTCGGCGGGGACGGTGACGCGCTCCAGGAGCGGGAGGCCGAAGCCCAGCGTCTTGCCGGTGCCGGTCTTGGCCTGGCCGATGACGTCCGTGCCGGAGAGGGCGACGGGGAGTGTCATCTCCTGGATGGGGAACGGGGTGATGATGCCGACGGCCTCCAGGGCCTCGGCGGTCTCGGGAAGGATTCCGAGGTCTCGAAACGTAGTCAGGGTGCTGCCTCTTCTGTGTGCGCGGTGCGAGGCGAGCGCGGGGGTCATGACTGACCGTGCCGGGGGACGTCGGCTGCCGTACGGACGAGCCACTCGGGCAAGCCGTAAGACACGGGACCACTGCCGACGCTCTAGCGCTCGTACCGCTGAGGGGTTCCCTCCGGTCGTCGTACGCACTGTCGCGTACGGCCGGGGAGGGCTGTCGGGTCGGAGCCGATCGGGCCACCGACCGGGCATCCTCATGCGTGCAGCCTGTCGGGACACGTCGAACACCGTCGACGCACTCAGCAGGCGCATTACCACCATACCCCGGATTCGCGCACATGCGATGGCCGATTTGGTCACGTAGTCGTCGTCACAGTGGTCGGCCGGGGGCTTCTGAGGCCCGGTGAGCGGGCTATTGTGCGCCTCATGACTAGCTCTGACAAGGCTGAGAACGCGGCCGCCGAAGCCGCCGAACCGACCGGTGTCGCCGCCCAGGACTGGGCGCGGGCCTCCGCCGACCCGCAGTACCGCGCCGCGGTCGTGGACCTGCTCGGGGCGCTCGCGTACGGGGAGCTGGCGGCGTTCGAGCGGCTCGCGGAGGACGCCAAGCTGGCGCCGACCCTCGCGGACAAGGCCGAGCTGGCGAAGATGGCCTCGGCCGAGTTCCACCACTTCGAGCGGCTGCGGAACCGGCTGACGGAGATCGGTGAGGAGCCGACGGCCGCCATGGACCCGTTCGTCGCGGCCCTGGACGGCTTCCACCGGCAGACCGCGCCCTCGGACTGGCTGGAGGGCCTGGTGAAGGCCTACGTCGGCGACTCGATCGCGAGCGACTTCTACCGGGAGGTCGCGGCCCGTCTCGACTCCGACACGCGCGAGCTGGTCCTCGCGGTGCTCGACGACACCGGGCACGCCGGCTTCGCGGTGGAGAAGGTGCGCGCGGCCATCGACGCCGACCCGCGCGTGGGCGGCCGGCTGGCGCTGTGGGCGCGGCGGTTGATGGGCGAGGCGCTGTCGCAGTCGCAGCGGGTGGTCGCCGACCGGGACGCGCTGTCCACGATGCTCGTGGGCGGGGTGGCCGACGGGTTCGATCTGGCCGAGGTCGGCAGGATGTTCTCGCGGATCACCGAGGCGCACACGAAGCGGATGGCCGCGCTGGGCCTCGCGGCCTGAGTGACGGTCCGCCGCCCCTTCGGGGGCCGGGTGCTACGCCGTCAATGATCGGCGGCGCAGGTGACGTGACGGGCGGAGCAGGAGGGACAGGGATGCCGCCGAGATGACGGCGGCTCCCAGGAGGCTCAGGAGCGTGCTGCCGGGGCCGAGGGCGCTGTGCGTGACGAAGTCGCCGAACAGGGCTCCCGCGACGCCGGTCGAGTACACCAGGGGGCGGGTCGGCAGCCGGTGGGACAGGCGCCGGGTCGCCGCCCAGGCGAGGATCAGACCGAGCACGGCGGATCCGAGCACTTCCAGGATCATGTCGGGGGTCCCTCCCACGGCCGGTCTGGCCCAGCCGGTCTGGCCTTGACGGTCGTAGCCCGTCATACCCGTGACCTGCGGAGCGCAATCCTCCGCTGTGGAGGGGTTGTGCTCCGTCTGTGTGCGGCCCGGCATGCGGAAGGGCCCGGCGGCCAGTGCCGCCGGGCCCTTTCCATGAGCTCCGTCTACAGGGTGCCGAAGCCCACCTTGCGCACGGTCGGCTCGCCGATCTCCACGTACGCCAGACGGTCGGTCGGCACGAGAACCTTGCGGCCCTTCTCGTCCTGGAGGCTCAGCAGCTGGGATTTTCCGGACAGCGCGTCCGACACCAGCCGCTCGACCTCCTCGACGCTCTGACCGCTCTCCAGAACGATCTCGCGGGGCGCGTACTGCACGCCGATCTTGACCTCCACGGCTATGTCCCTCCGACGGTCAGTGATGTGCGCGATCTTTCCGCGCCGTACCCAGCACACATTAGCCCGGTGAGGGGACGTACACGCTGCGGGCCGGAACGCTGTCGGCGAACAGCCGACGGGAACAACCGACGGGAAGAGCCGACGCGAACGGGCGGCCGCGTCAGTGGTGCTCGGTTCCGTGCAGCGGGAAACCGGCGATGCCGCGCCACGCCAGCGAGGTCAGCAGCTGCACCGCCTGGTCGCGCGGGACGCTGCGGTCGCTGTGCAGCCAGGACCGGGCCACCACCTGGGCGAGCCCGCCGAGGCCGGAGGCCAGCAGCATCGACTCCGCGCGCGAGAGGCCGGTGTCCTCGGCGATGACGTCGCAGATCGCCTCGGCGCACTCGATGGTCACCTTGTCGACGCGTTCGCGCACCGCCGGCTCGTTCGTCAGGTCCGACTCGAAGACCAGCCGGAAGGCACCGCCGTCGTCCTCGACGTACGCGAAGTAGGCGTCCATCGTCGCCCGCACGCGCTGCTTGTTGTCGGTCGTCGAGGCCAGCGCGCCGCGCACGGACTGGATCAGCGCCTCGCAGTGCTGGTCCAGCAGGGCGAGGTAGAGGTCGAGCTTGCCGGGGAAGTGCTGGTAGAGCACCGGCTTGCTCACGCCGGCCCGCTCGGCGATGTCGTCCATCGCGGCCGCGTGATAGCCCTGTGCGACGAAAACCTCCTGGGCGGCGCCCAGCAGCTGGTTCCGTCGGGCTCGGCGCGGCAGACGCGTGCCACGCGGGCGTGCTGCCTCAGTTTGCTCGATGGCTGTCACGCCGCCTCCCAAAGTCGTCCACATGCGGTGTCGGCCGCGCGGCCATCGTACTTTTCGGTAACCCTGGTGTGCGCGGTGCGAGCGCAGAATTTCACGTACCGGACGGCGGCGAAAGCCGCAGAGCGGTCCCGGCGCGGCCGGGCGCGGGCCCGGTGCGACCCGAGAAGAGCTGCGAGATCAGCGGTAATCGTCCTCGTCGAGCGAGACCACGCGCGCCTGTTCGACGAGATCGGCCTCGTTCCCGCGGTCCGGATCCACGCCCGTCAGGGGGTCGTCACGGTCCTGCGCGAGGTCCGTGTGCTGTTCGGCAGCGTCCACCTCGGGGGCCTCGACGTCGAGCTCCGGGGCCGCATCGCCCTCCAGATCCTCGATCGCCTCGTCGGGCTCGGTGGGTTCATAGGCCATGGTGGGCTCCCTTCCTACGGACGTCCCTGGAAGCAGCAGGGGCCACACGCGGGTGCCCGGTGCCCTCTGTACGAGCCTAGGAGACACCTGATCCGGACGCCATGCCATCACCCGCGTGCGTTCTTCCTGGGCCGGGTTCACCCATGGCGCACGGTTCACGCACGGTCGCCGCTGTGACGGCGAACACATGAACCTCGGCGTGATCACCTCGTAACATTGCCGCATGTCTTCGACCGAGTCGCCGTCCGTGCCGGCCGCCAGCAGTGCGCTACCGAGGGTGGCGCCCGTCAGGGTCGGAGAGGGCGAGCGGCTCAGGTCCGTGGGCCTGCCCGGAGTCACCCTGGCGGTCCGTTCACGCCGCCCCGCGCGCGAGGGCCTGCCCGCCGCGCTGTACGTCCACGGGCTCGGCGGCTCCTCGCAGAACTGGTCGTCGCTGATGGCCGAGCTGGACGGCGTCGTCGACAGCGAGGCGGTCGACCTGCCGGGCTTCGGCGACTCCCCGCCCCCCGACGACGGGAACTACTCCGTCACCGGGCACGCGCGCGCGGTGATCCGCTGTATCGACGCGTCCGGCCGGGGCCCGGTCCACCTGTTCGGCAACTCGCTCGGCGGCGCGGTCGCCACGCGCGTGGCCGCCGTACGGCCCGACCTCGTCCGCACCCTCACGCTGGTCTCGCCGGCCCTGCCCGAGCTGCGCATCCAGCGCAGCGCGGCACCGACGGCCCTGCTCGGCGTGCCCGGCGTCGCCGCCCTGTTCACCCGCTTCACCAGGCAGTGGACGGCCGAGCAGCGCGTGCGCGGGGTCATGGGGCTCTGTTACGGCGACCCCGGGCGCGTGTCGCCCGAGGCATTCGGACACGCCGTCGAGGAGCTGGAACGGCGCCTGCAGCTGCCGTACTTCTGGGACGCGATGGCCCGCTCCGCGCGCGGGATCGTCAACGCCTACACGCTGGGCGGACAGCACGGGCTGTGGCGCCAGGCCGAGCGGGTGCTCGCGCCGACCCTGCTGATCTACGGCGGCCGTGACCAGCTGGTCGGCTTCCGCATGGCCCGCAGGGCCGCCCGCTCCTTCCGCGACTCGCGTCTGCTGGCCCTGCCCGAGGCCGGGCACGTGGCGATGATGGAGTACCCGGACGTGGTCGCCGGGGCGTTCCGCGAGCTGATGGCGCAGGCGGAGACCGGGACGGAGACCCGGGGGCCGGCCGTGGGCGCCTTCGGGGAGACCGGTGAGGACGACGGCGTGACTGCCACGGGCGTGGGGAGCTGAGGCCGGGGTGGGACGCCACAGTCGCCGGGGGCCGGCCCCCAAGGACGACCCCGCGGACATAGCCGCCCGGCGGGAGGAACAGCGGAGCGCCCGCTCCCGCGACCGACGCCCGGACACGGGGAGTGGACCTCATCCGCCTGAGGGCACTCCCGCGCGCGGTGTGCCGCGTCTCGGGGAGAGCGCGCCCGCTCAGGGCGCCGGCCGCATGCCGGACGGCACGCCCGCGCACGGTGTGCCCCGGGCGCCCGACGGCACGCCCGCTCACGGAGTGCCCCGGTTCCCCGAGGGTGCCGCCAGTCGTGGCGGGCACCCCGAGCAGCGGGAAGCGGGGGGCGGCTGGGGGAGCTTGCCGGGCGCCGGTGCGGGCGGGGTCGTGCTGCCCCGGCAGCGGCAGGGCGGACGCGGTCCCGGGGCCGCCGCGGGGCCCCGGCAGGAGTACCTCGACGCCTTCGACCCGGGGCGGGAAGGCCGAGGGGATCGCGAGGGACACGACGGAGGCGAGGACGTCGACGTCTTCGTTCCCCGCGCGCGCCGGTCCCGGCCCGGCGGTGACGGGCCGGTCACCGCGTCCCCGGCACTCGCCCCCGAGGCGGACGCCGACGACGCGCCGCCCGTCGGCCTGCCCGCGCAGCGCGGCGGCAAGGGACGCGCGTTCGCCGGGATCGCGGCGGCGGCCGTCACCACCGTGCTCGCGGTGGTCGTCGCCGGGCAGGTGACCGAGGGGCACGGCGGAGGCGCCGCACAGGCCGGGTCCGCCACCGGCCAGGCCCGGGACACCCGCGACGGCGGGTCGGTCCCGTCCGCCGCGCCGAGCGTGGCGACGCTGACGTACGAGCAGAAGATGGACCGGACCTACCCGCTCGGAGCCACTCTGAAGGGCCCCGGGAAGTTCGACGCCGTCCCCGGCTTCGACAAGGCGCCCGGCAAGGGACAGAAGTACCGGTACCGCGTCGACATCGAGCAGGGGCTGGGCCTGGACGGCACGCTGTTCGCCGAGGCCGTGCAGAAGACCCTGAACGACGACCGCAGCTGGTCCCACGGCGGCACCCGCACCTTCGAGCGCGTCTCCTCCGGCAAGCCCGACTTCGTCATCACGCTGGCCAGCCCCGGCACGACCGCACAGTGGTGCGCCAAGTCCGGTCTGGACACCACGGAGGACAACGTCTCCTGCGACTCGGCCGCCACCCAGCGCGTGATGATCAATGCGTACCGATGGGCTCAAGGGAGCACGACGTACGGGGACAAGATCCATGCGTACCGGCAGATGTTGATCAACCATGAAGTCGGCCACCGGCTCGGGCACGGGCATGTGACCTGCCAGAAGGACGGCGAGCTGGCGCCGGTCATGCAGCAGCAGACCAAGTTCCTGGACCACGACGGAATCCACTGTCTGCCCAACCCCTGGCCGTATCCCAAGAGTTGACAGGCGCCACTCATGTCACATTGACATGAGCCGCGAGGTCGTTCATATTTCTGCGCATGTGGTCTAGTCATGCCGTCTGCAGCAGCGCCGCCATCGAGCTGGCGCTCATCGGCGTGACCGCTCTCTGCGTGGCCGACATCCACTGTCGCTGACGCCGCCCCTGGCGTTCGCGTCGCGACCCTCTTTTCTCCTCCGTCCGTGACTTCGTCACGGATTTTTCGACGACCCGGCGCCGGGGCCGACGTCTGCTCGCAGACGTCTCACTCCTCGTCCACTTGTCTCACCAGTCGAGAAGCCTTCGAGCAACCCTCGAGAAGTCCTCGACAGTCCCCCCGAGAGGTCGTCATTCCGATGCGTCAACCGTCCGTCATAGCGCGCCGCGTGGCAGCGGCATCCGTAGGCCTGGTCGTGGCAGCGGGCGCCGCCGCCTGCGGCCCGAAGGACAACGATGCCAAGGGCTCCGGCGGCGACACCGCGCCCCACAAGGGCGGCACCCTCACCGTGCTGAACTCCCAGCCGCAGAGCGACTTCGACCCCGCCCGCCTCTACACCTCAGGCGGCGGGAACGTCCCCTCCCTGGTCTTCCGCACCCTCACCACGCGCAACCGCGAGAGCGGCGCGGCCGGCGCGAAGGTCGTCCCGGACCTCGCCACCGACACCGGACGCCCCAACAAGGACGCGACCGTGTGGACGTACACCCTGAAGAAGGGCCTGAAGTACGAGGACGGCACCCCGATCACCTCGGCCGACGTCAAGTACGGCATCGAGCGCTCCTTCGCCCCCGAACTCTCCGGCGGTGCGCCCTACCTGCGGGACTGGCTGGCCGGCGCCGCCGACTACCAGGGGCCGTACAAGGACAAGAAGGGCCTGTCCGCGATCGGGACGCCGGACGCGCGGACCATCGTCTTCCACCTGAACAAGCCCGAGGGCGAGTTCCCGTACCTGGCCACGCAGACGCAGTTCACGCCGGTGCCCAGGAGCAAGGACACCGGCACCAAGTACGAGGAGCACCCGGTCTCGTCCGGCCCCTACAAGGTCGTCAGGAACGAGAACGACGGCGAGCACCTCGTCCTCCAGCGCAACACGAACTGGTCCGCGGCCACCGACGACGAGCGCAAGGCCTACCCGGACACGATCGACGTCCGCTCCGGGCTCGACTCCTCCGTGATCAACCAGCGGCTGTCCGCGTCCCAGGGAGCGGACGCCGCGGCCGTCACCACGGACACCAACCTCGGCCCGGCCGAGCTCGCCAAGGTCAGCGGGGACAAGAACCTGGCCGCGCGGGTGGGCACCGGCCACTTCGGCTACACGAACTACATCGCGTTCAACCCGACCGTGAAGCCGTTCGACGACCCCAAGGTGCGCCAGGCCGTCGCCTACGCCCTCGACCGGTCGTCGGTGGTCAACGCGGCCGGCGGCAGCGCGCTCGCCGAGCCCGCCACCACCTTCCTGCCGAACCAGAAGTCCTTCGGCTACACGCCGTACGACCCGTTCCCGGCGGGCGCGTCCGGCAACCCGGCCAAGGCCAGGGAGCTGCTCGCCCAGGCCGGCTACAAGAACGGGCTCACCGTCACGCTGACCCACTCCAACGCCAAGGACTTCGAGACCAGCCCGGAGATCGCGACCGCCGTCCAGGACGCGCTCAGGAAGGCCGGCATCACGGTCAAGCTGCAGGGCCTGGAGGACAACGACTACCGAGACAAGATCCACGGCGTGAAGACCGAACCCGGCTTCTTCCTCGCCCACTGGGGAGCCGACTGGCCCTCCGGCGGTCCCTTCCTCGCCCCGATCTTCGACGGCCGGCAGATCGTCAAGGACGGCGCGAACTTCAACACGGGCCTGCTCGACGACAAGTCGGTCAATGACGAGATTGACGCGATCAACAAGTTGACCGACCTCGACGCCGCCGCCCGGCGCTGGGGTGCGCTGGACGAGAAGATCGGCGACAAGGCCCTCGTCGTGCCGCTGTTCCACCCGGTCTACAAGCGTCTGTACGGCTCGGACGTCAAGAACATCGTCATCAGCGACTGGACCGGCGTGCTGGACATCTCCCAGGTCGCGGTGAAGTGACGCCGTGAGCGAGGCACTCGTCGCCGTCGAGACGGCCGGGGCGGACACCTCCGCCCCCGCGCGGGCGGGGGGCCGGCAGTTGTGTGGGGGGGGTGGGGGGGCGGGGGTTGGGGGGTTTCCTTTTTTTCTCGGCATTGGTTGGGGGGGCCTTGCGGTGGGGGGGGGTGCGGTTCCGGGGTTTTGGGGGGCCGATGGGCATGGGGCTGGGGCCGCCCGCCC
>NZ_JBFBBK010000074.1:0-30749 GCF_040682635.1 Streptomyces sp. NPDC051133 | reverse complement strand
AGCACCGAAGACGCCCCACCCGCCCTGTCGCGCACCAGCCGCCTGACCCGCCTGGGCTACCGACTCACGACATAACCCAATAGAGCAGCAGAGTCCACAGGCTCGGCAAAGCCAGGAGCAGCAGCAAGGGCCCGAACCAGAAGGCAGTTCGGGCCCTTGCTGCTGGGAGATCTACAGGTCGAACTCGAGGTGCTCGATGTCGGTGAAGTGGACCTCTTCCAGGCTTCCGGCGCGGCGGCCGCCGTCCTGGAAGTACACCTCCTTGAGCGCGTCGGCGGCGATCTGCTGGAGCTGCTGGTCGCTGGCCCCGGCCTCCTGGGCGTCGAAGAGGCGGGCGGCGTAGCGGGGCGGCAGGGCGACGGTCAGGTGCCGGATGCGGTCCTCGTCGGTCGAACCGATCGGCGCGACGTAGCCGAGCCGGGCCCGGGTGTCGATGACGATGCCGCCGGTGGTGGCCGCCCTCTGCCGGGCCTTGGCCCTGATCTGCGGCTGCCAGCGCTTCCTGACCTCGCGCTCCAGGCGCGCGGCGAGGTCCGGGCGGGGCTTTTTGATCTGGTCCTTCACGTACCGCTCGACGGTGCGCTGGGAGATCCGCAGCATCTGGGCGACCGCCTTGGTGCCCTTGAGCTGCTTGACCAGGTACCGCATCTGCGCGCCCGCGCTCTTGGGCGCGGGACGCGTGAACGCCTTCTGCACCGCGGCGTCCAGGCCGTCCCCGAACAGGCTCATCGCCCTCTCCTACTCTCCGTTGTCGACGTCGGTGACGGTGCCGTCCTTGATGTACCGGGCAAGGTTGAGTTCCGGTGCGTTGAACCGCTCGCGGACCTCCTCACCCCACAGGACGGACTGGGTGCCCTCGTGCTTGACCAGGCCCGGGTTGATGCCGAGCTTGAAGCCGCCCGGCAGCGGCTTGCCCTCCCGATACGGCAGGAAGTCCAGCGGCGAGGGCCCGTCGGCCGCGTAGACGACGCAGTCGGACAGGATCGCGACCGGGTACTGCCCGGTGAACGACGCGTGCTTGAGGATCTTGCGGTGCAGGTTGATCCGGGTGCGGGAGATGACCGCCGCGCGGATGTCCGGCCGCCAGGTGGGCCGAGAGAGGGCGCGCCACGGCTCGCCGGGCCGCCAGCCCTCCCCGCGCGGGCGCTCTCGCAGCTTGCCGATGCCGCCCTTGACCGTCGCCTTGATCGCCGTGGTGACGATCGCTAGCTCCGGGTCGCGCTCCTTGTAGCCGTCCATCGCCGCCAGGAAGTCGGCCGGCGACAGGTCGGCGTCGACGCCGAGGTCGGCCATCGTGGCGAGGAAGGCGTCGCGCAGCCGGTTGTACCAGCCGTCCAGGTAGCGGCCGTTCTCGTACCGGACGTACGCCTCGAGCGGCCGCACCTCGTAGCCCAGCTCCACCGCGTACGCCACGGTCGGCGTCGCGTACCAGGCCGGCCCCTCGGCCCGGTCGCCCTTCGGCGTGAACGGGGAGGGCAGCAGACTGCCGTCCAACTCCACCCACTCCTTGCCGACCTTCACCTTCGACAGGTCGACGTGCGAGAGGTCCACCAGCCAGCTGCCGGGCAGCTTCGGGTCGAACATCGGAGTCGTGACGTGCGTCGGGGCCCCGAGGCCGACAGACAGCCCGTTGGCGCCCGCCCCGAAGGCCATGTTCACGTCGATGCCGACCAGGTACCGCAGGGTGCACTCAGCATCCGTCATCGGCCGCGCCCAGTCGTACGCCTCCTCGAACAGCTTCTCCCCGGGGCCGCGAACGTGGAAGCGGGGCAGGTCCTTGAGCAGCGGGTGCCCGTCCGGGGCCTCGCACGGCGCGCAGTCCACCGGATCCTTGCCCAGCGATCCGGGGTTGTGCTCGGAGTGCCGCTTACCGTCAGCGTCCGGCTCGGAGGCGCGGGTTGCCGGGTGCAGCGCGGTCATCAGCTCCAGGCCGGTCACGGCGGTCGATCCGCGCGGCGTCATCACCCGCAAGGCGTACACGCCCAGGAGCCGGGCGAGTTCTGCCGGCGGGAGCTGGGCGGCCTCGCCCCAGTGCCGGGTGTCCAGCGCGTTCCACGACGGGATGCACAGCTGCACGCACTGGCGGTCCGAGCCCTTGGCCGGGCGGTAGATCCGCGCCCACGGCCCGAACCCGCGCTTCGTGAGCTGCCAGTCGGCGCGGGTGAGCTGCTTGATGACCTTGTGGCCCTCCGGGATGCGCCCGGCCAGCCGCTCCTCCTGCGTGAGCGTCGCCGGGAGGCCGTAGCGCTCCAGCGCGGCCTCGGTAAGCACGAGCAGCGGGTCGGCGTCCTTGCCCGGCCCGGACAGCTTCGGCGCCCCGAGCTTCGCTTCCTTGAGTGTCCAGTCCACCAGGGACGGCAGGGACTTGGCGGGCACGTCCAGGACCAGGCCGCCAGTGCAGTACGCCAGCACCTGCCCGTCGCTGACGTCGACGACCGCCAGCGGGCCGTTCTCGAACCGCGGGTCGGTGCCGGCCGCCGGAGTGTTGGCCGGGGCCGCCTTCCGCGCGCCCGGACGGCGCGACGTCGACGACGGCCTGGCGGTGCGCGCCGGGCGGGGTTCAGCTGCCGGAGCAGCGTCGACGGGGGCGGGGCTCTGGGTGTTCTCGTGGGCAGTAGTCATGGCCGCAGCCTCGGGGGCCGGGCCTGTGGACAGAGTCCCCTCTTCCTGCGGGGCGGGCGCGGCGGTGAATGTCTCGGGCACCACCGGGTTGTGCACGGGTGAGGCGGGGTTGGGGTCGGCGGGGAACCGCTGCGCCCATCCCTCAAGGAGCCGTTGATAGGCCTCGCGGCGAGGGGGCCGCGGCTCGGAGCGGCCCGCCTCCCAGTTCTTCACCGTCTGCGTCGTCGTCTGCAGCACCTGCGCGAGCCGAGTCTGAGTGATTCCTGCTGCCTCGCGCAGTCGCGACCGCTCAGCGGGCCCCGGCATCTCAGGCTCGCCGGCGAGCAGTGCGTCCACGGCAGCGAACAGCTCGTCCTGTGTCGGCATACGTCACCTCCAGCCCAGAACACTAGCACAACTTATCCTTCAATTTGCGTTGAACTTATCCTTGGATTTATCGTGCTTGATCGAAGCCGGAGAGGCCCGGTGACCGAAGCGTTGTCCGAGGGGAGTGGCCTGTGACCATCAGCGCGGCGTCGCGGCTCTGCGAGACAGAGCATCAGCGGGCCTTGGCCGAGCACCTGGTCGCCTGGACCGCGGACGCTGTCGCCCAGGACCGGCCGGTCGTCGTGATCGTCGCCGGTCCGCCCGGGAGCGGGAAGACGACCCTGGCCATGCTGGTACAGGCCGTCCTCGCGCGGCGCGGTGGCGCGGTCCGGATCGGGAGCGACCTCTACAAGCGGGCGCACCGCCAGTACGAGGAGTTCCTGCAGCAGGACGTATGGACGGCCGGCAGGCGGGTGCGGTCGGACACGCGGCAGTGGCAGGCGGAGGTCGAGGCCCTTGCCCGGCTGCGCCGGTTCGACGTGGTGGTCGAGCTGGCTCTGGCGGATCCGGAGGAGATCCGGGCCGCCTCGGCCGCGTACAGGGCAGCGGGCTACCGGGTCGAGCTGGTGGTGCTCGCCGTCGCCGAAGCGCTGTGCCAGCTCGGCGTCCTGGAGCGGTTTTTCGCCCCGGACGCGGACGGCGGCGGCCGGTACGTCGCCTGGGACAACCAGGACGGCTGCGCGGAAGGGCTGCTGGCCAGTCTCACGGTCGTCGAGGCGGAACACCTGGTGGACCGGATCGCTGTGGTCCGGCGGGGCCTTGAGCCGCTGTACGACAACGAGCTCACCGCCGACAGGACCTGGTCGCGGCCGACGGCCGCGACCGCCACGGTCCGCGCCGAGCGGCGACGGCCCTGGGACGCACGCCAGTCCCGCGTCTTTAGGCGTGAACTGGTGCGCGCGGAGGTGCGGGTCCACGACGAGCGGCTGCCCGCGGACCGGCGCCTTGCGGTCTCCCGCGACGCCGAGCGGGCCGCGGCCGCGGCCGAGCCGCTGCGCCGGATCGCCCACCCGTTGCCCGGACCGCCCGGCACCGGCTACCACCGCCTCAGCGCCGACGAGCACCGCTGGGTGTTCGACGAACTGATCGTCCCCTCTTACCTGGAGCGGGCATTGCGCCGGGCCACCGCGCACCCGGACCCGATCGTGATCTACCTGGTCGGCGAGCCGGGCGCGAGGCAGCTGGAGGCGTCGCGGATGCTGCGGCGGGCCATGCGCCCGGGAACGGTCCGTCTGGATCCTCGCGATCTGCGCGGTTCACACCCTGATTACGACCAGCTCGTCATCGACACGCCCCGGGCCGCCGCCGAAGTGGTCCAACCTGACGCCGAGACGTGGCAGGCCGAGGCGGAGGCATACGTGCGCGAACGACGCGGTGACCTCGTCATCGAAGCCGGCTTCTCCACCGTCGACGACTTCATGCTGAGCGCGAGCAGGTACGCCCGTGCCCGGTACCGCATCGAGGTCGTCGCCCTGGCCGCACGGGCGACCGACAGCCGGCAGCGGACCCTGGTCGACCATGCCCGCGCGCTGGAACTCGATGTGGTCACCGAGCTGCCCACCCCGTCCGCTCACGCACGGGCCTGCTGTGTGGCGGCCGACATCGCGGCAGCCGCAGCCGCAGCCGCCGACCCCGCCATCGGCGCGGTCAGGGTGATCGACGGCGACCACCGGGCGCTGGGGCGGGACCAGTGGGCTGCCTGGGCGCTGGCCGCCACCCGGCACCGTCCCTACACCGAGCAGGAGGCCGCCCGATTCCACGCCGTACAGCGGGCCCTGCACCACGTGCTCCCACGACTACGGGAAGAAATAGCTGGCCTCACCGCCCAAGCGACGCCGCTCATGCCCCCGCTGTGGCAACCCCGCCCCGTGGAGCACCGGGCCGGCCCCGAACGGCTGCCGCTGCCCGCGACCGGCCCGTTCAGCCGTGTAGCTCCCTGAACCGGGCCGCGTAGACAAGGGCGATCTGCACCGTCTCATCTGCATCGGCGGTCTCAAGCCGCTCCAGGTCGTCCAACGCTTGGTCCCGGGCCTGCCGCCACGCGGCCACCTGCTCGGGCGAAGCCGCCTGGGGATCCCGGCGGGCCGCCAGCAGGCGGGAGTTGTACCAGTCGATCACTCGCCTCACCGTCTCGGGCGCCTGCGCGGCATCACCGCCCGGCTGGTGAAGTGGCGTGGGGTCTTCAGGGGGAAGGGACATGGCAGTACCACCTTGGTCGTTCTGACGTACTTGACCAGCCAATTCTCTGTGAGCGACCGTCATCACAGGTCCGGCGGGCATAGGTTGAGCCGTAAGACGATCAACAGGGGGAGCCGTGGCGGGACGGGATCTGCGGGCGCTGTTCAGCACCAACGACCGGCAGATGGAAGTCGGCGAGGCGTTCACCAACCGCCAGGGCCAGTGGCAGATCGTCCAGGCCGCCCTCGGCGAGCACCTGTCCCGCATCACGGCCGGTGCCATCGATGTCGAGGACGTGGAGGCGCCACGCACCAACGTCCTGGTCTTCCACGGCGTCGGAGGAATCGGCAAGACCACGCTGTCGCGCATGCTGGAGTCGGCACTCGCCGACGCGGAAAGCCGCCCCGCCCGGTGGGGCGAGCCGGCCTGGCCCGACCGCCCCGCGCTGCTGCCGGTCCGTATCGACCTGGCACGCTCCGCCGGTACCGACTTCGAGCGGGTCATCCTCACCCTGCGCCTGGCCCTGGCCGCCCGGCTCGGCCAGCCGCTGCCCGCCTTCGACATCGCGCTGCGCCGCTACTGGGAGCACCAGCATCCCGGCGAACCGCTGGAGGAGTACCTCACGCGCGGGGGCCTGGCCGCACGCTTCGGCAAGGCCCTGCCCGAGCAGATCCAGGCCGCGCTCGGCGAGGTCGCCCAGATGCTGTTGCTGCCCGGCATCGTCGGCAGCGCGGTCGGCCAGCTCACCGGCGCGCTGACCAGCGCGCTGAGGGAGCGGCGCCAGACGGTTCGGGCCCTGGCCCGCTGCACGCGCCTGGCCGACCTCCTGGAGGTCGAGCCCGACATCGACGCGCTCTCCTATTACCCGCACCTGCTCGCCTGGGAACTCGCCCAGCTCCCCGCCGGCAAGGCGGTCGTGCCGGTGGTGCTGCTGGACACCTTCGAGGACACCGGCACCCGCACCCACCGCGACCTGGAACGCCTCCTGCAGCGCCTCGTCTGGCTGATGCCGAACGCCTTCTTCATCGTCACCGGCCGCAACCGCCTGCAATGGGCCGACCCGGCCGTGGAAGGCCAGCTCGACTACACCGGCCCCACCGCCTGGCCCGGCCTCGACCGGCACACTGTCCCCGGCCCCCGCCCGGCGAGCGAAGGGGCCGGACCCGCGCGGCAGGTCCTGATCGGCGACTTCAGCCCCGAGGACCGCGCCGACTACCTCGCCCGCCGCCTGGTCCGCGACGGCCGGCCCCTCATCGACGCCGACCTCCGCGCTGTCATTGCCGAACGCTCCCACGGCCTTCCCCTCTACCTCGACCTCGCCGTACACCGCTACCTCGAACTGCGCCGCGCCGGCCGCACCCCCGCACCCGACGATTTCGGCAGCGACTTCCCCGCCCTCGTCACCCGCACCCTGGCCGACCTCACCCCGGACGAACGCCACCTGCTGCGCTCGGTGTCCCTGCTCGACGCCTTCGACATCCCCCTGGCCACCGCGACCGCCGGCCTGCCGCACCAGGCCGCCGCCGCCCGGCTCACCGAACGGCCCTTCGTCCGGCACGATCCGTTCGCCCTGTGGCCCTACCACCTGCACGCCCTGATCCGCTCCACCCTGCGCAGCGCCGACGACGCCACCGACGACCGCTGGACCGACGCCGACTGGAAGCAGGCCGCCGCCCGCGCCCTGGCTGCCCTGGGCGATCAGTGGCGGGCCCACACCGGCCCGGACCGGCGCCTGCTCGTCGCCTGCCTGCGCCAGGGCCTGGCCCTGGCACGCGACCACCAGCTCGACCTCGGCTGGCTCACCGACGCCGCCTGGGCCTATACCGACGACTACGTCTGGGAACCCCTCCCCCTGCCCGACTCAGGCGACACGCAGTCGGCCACGGCCGCGGACGCCCTGGCCGAACTTCTCAGCACACTCGCCCGCCGCCAGCACGAGCACCGCTCCACGACCGTCGCCCGGCTCACCGGCGTCCTCGACACCAGCCAGCTGCCCGGCGAACTCGCCGACATGGCGATCTACTACCGGGCCAAAGCCCAACGCGACCTCGGCCACAACAACGCCTCCCGCGACGGCATGCGCCACGTCGCCAACAACGGAGGCCGGCTCGCCCCCGACGCCGCCCGCGGACTCGCCCACCTTGCCCGCATGGCCGGCGACTTCCCCGCCGCGCTCGCCACCGCTCAGACGCTCGGCTGGCCCGGGCGCGGCCACCGCGTCCTGGGCGACATCCACTTCGCCCACGGCGACATCGACCAGGCCGCGGCCGCCTTCACCGCCGCGCGCACCGACGCCGAAACCCACGGCAATCTTGGCGAGCAGGCCATCGCCCAGGCCAACCTCGCGCTCACCATCGCCTTCACCGACCCCACCCGGGCCGACGACGAAATCGCGCTCGCCGAACAGCTCCTCGCCGGGCTCGACCAGCGCGCCACCACCCTCACCACCCAGATCGCCGTCCTCGCCCGCGACGCCGGAGCCCTCACCAGCCTCGAAGGCGCCCGCGCCCTACGCGCCGAGATCGACACCGCAGGGATCAGCGCGGCCCGCACGGCTCTCGACCTCGCCCTCGCCTTCCACCACGCCGCACGCGGTCAGCAGGACGACCTCACCGCCACCATCGGGCGCCTACGCGAGGCAACCGCAAGCGGCGACTTCGCCTACTACGTCCACATCGCAGCCGCCATGGGCGGCCTCCCCCAGCCTGACGGCCCCGCCATCCACTGGCTCGACGAC
The DNA here is from genome assembly GCF_040682635.1 of Streptomyces sp. NPDC051133. Lineage (NCBI taxonomy): Bacteria > Bacillati > Actinomycetota > Actinomycetes > Kitasatosporales > Streptomycetaceae > Streptomyces > Streptomyces sp. NPDC051133. The sequence goes on along the minus strand of NZ_JBFBBK010000074.1, from coordinate 22,846 downwards.
GAACACACGGTCCGGGACCGCTGGCGCGCCCTGGCCGAGGCACGCCGTACCCGTCTGATGCAGCCGTAGCCGGCCCTGGCCGACCCGGTCCTTGCGCGATCAGGTGCGCGAAGAGGCCCGTGGGACGCAGGGCCAGCGGTGCGCGGTGCGGCACGGCGGCATCAGCGTCACTGCCGACGGCGCAGTGGTTTCGGCACGTCACCGGCAGGCCGAAGACATGGCTCGCGGCCTCACTGGGGCGAATGTGCACACTTCTGTAATGTGGTGTCTATGACGGAGACGACGTACTCGATCGTGGAAGCCCGCGCGCGCCTGGGCGCCATCGCGCGCGAGGTCAGTGCGACCCGGGAGCCGGTCGCCATCACCGACCACGGGCAGACCGTCGCCATACTGGTCAGCCCCGCCGACGCCCTGGAGCTGCAGGAGCTGCGGGCCCTGGCCGCCTACCGCGCCCGCCAGGCCCGCGGCGAGGACGCCGGCGTCTCCCACGACGAGGCCTACCGGCGCGTCTTCGGCGGTACTGAGGCGTGAATTACGAGATCATCTGGGAGCCAGAGGCCCTCGCCCAAGCAGAGCGGTTCGCCAAGGACGACCCCGACGGGGTACGGCAGGTCTTCACCGCCGTCGACCGCCTCGCCGACAATCCCCGCCCCGACGGCGCCTTCGGCAGCGCCGACCTGCTCCGCATCCACGTGGCCCGCTACCGCGTCATGTACGAGATCAGCGACCAGCAGATCCGCGTCAGCGTCATCCACCTCGGACGCGTACGCTGACCGGCTCGGTTCGGGAAACTGCGCCCCTTTTCGGCGCCGGACCGGGCCGCACCCGTCGGCCGGCACTGACTGCGCTCATCCTCGTGACCAGCGTCGTCCTGCTGGCAGCGCTGTGATGTTCCTATTTCTCGCCGACATTCCGGACGCTGGTGATCGTAAAGCGTTCCTGGAAGCCGCAAACAACCGTTCTTGGATACGACCTACGCAGCCAGCCGCCCGTCGTGCATCGCGGCGCCGAAGTCGTGCACGGTGAAGATGTGCGGATGGGACAGGCCCGCCGGTGACCGCGGCCTCGCGGGCGAACTGGGCCACCTGCTCCGTCAGGCAGCAGGCCGTGCCCTGACGGGGTGTCTGGGCCCGGCGGATCTACCTGCCCGTCTCCCGCGCGCGCTCGACACGCGCGCGATGCACGCCGCCGCTGGGTGAGGCGCAGTGTGCGCCCGGCGGCCTTCCACAGTCCGGGCAGGTGATGTCGTACGGGCCAGGTGCCCGCCGACGGCGTTCCGCCTTGGCCCTGCGTTCCGCGAGGATGGGCTCGATCCGCTCGTAGTGGGGGGTCTTCGACGCAGCGCCTGTACCGGTGTGGGCGTTGACGACACAGTTCGTGCCCGCCAGGGCATGGCAGCGAGGGCAGTTCCTCCGGATCCAGAACCGGCGCGCCACCTGCTCATGCCGCATCGGCCGCGGCGCTCCCATCGCAGGAGTGGGACGGGCGGTCTGCGCCGGCGGCCTGCCGATCTCCGCCCGCGTCTTCCAGACGCCGATCTGCTCCTGTTGAGCGGGGTCGACACGGTCACCGGCATCTGATGCCGCGTGCATGAGTTCCTTCACCAGCTTGCGCATCGTCTTCCGCGACTGGTCGGCCCCGCGGCGCTGAAGAGTCGCCAGCAGCGTCTTCACGCGGTCGGCGGCCCGCCGTGCCCGGGTGTCCTGCTGTCTGGCGAGCTTGGCCGCGGCCTCGGCCTGCAGCTGCTCCGCATAGACCTGCTGCTGTTCTGCGACGTACGCGGCTGCCATGTCCGCGATGGTGATCTCGTCGGCGGTGCGGTCGTGGCTCGCGGTCGCGTTGACGCGCGTCAGGAGCTGACGGACCTGCAGGGCGTCGCGTGCGGCGAGTGCTTCCTCCAGCTGGGAGAACAGCTCGCGCCGCACCCGGACCTGGTCCTCCAGCCAGGCTTCCGCGTCCGAGACGGCGGCCGCCAGCTGCGCCTTCGTCTCCCCCTCGACGCCGGTCAGATCCCTGATGTCACGGAGCACCTGGCTCACCACGAAGGAGGACTCCACCCTGACGGCGTCGTCCAGCTTGCGCAGCAGCACCTGCGCCCGCACACGGGCGGGAGGAACCTTCTTTGCCTTGCCCACGCCCCACTGGGTGACGGGCCGGGTGCTGCGGGACCGCACGATCTGCTCCACCGCCGGCGTCGACAACCCCCGCTCCGTCATCTCGCAGTCGTCCAGCGCGAACCACTCGGTTTCCCGCGCGAACGCCTCGGTTCCGATACGCACCCGGCGGGCGGTGCCTTCGCTGTCGAGGCGGATGCGATGGACGTACCAGCGGTCGATCAGCGTGTCCCGGTCCACCGGCACCGACATCCCCAGCACCGGCTCGTGGCCGTCCTGGTCCCAGGAGGGCTCCACCGCCTGGTCCAAGTGCACGCGCAGCCTGCCGCGCGGGAACCGGATGTCCACCACCGAGCCGATCGGCACTCCATCGGGCTGGGCGAACTCGATGTCGGCGTGCCAGTCCCGGTCACGGAGCCACGTGGCGGCCGCCGACTTCACATACAGGTGGTCGGCGCTGTTCACCCCGCGAGCACGCCGTCCGCACAGGTGAGGGTGCCCATCGGGGCCCGGATGATGGGCAAAGTGGCAGACCCGGTCGGTGTACAGCTTGGTGGTCAGCTGCAACCCGCAACCTCCGAGCAGCAGACCACACCAGAACGTGTCGTGCTCGTGCCGGCGGCGGAAGGCGTCCAGCTCGATCGCCTCCAGCGGCAGTATCAGCGGTTCCTCCGAGTCCGCGCCGCCCAGAACCGCCGTCTGAATCTGCCGCCTGTCACCCCGCACGAAACCCCGCCTTTCATCCCAACTCATCGTGCCATCCCTGGTGTTGGCCTCACAGACGATCGACGTGCTCAAGCCGTCGTACGCAGCGGGGCAGGCTCGGCAGCGACATCCGACGTGCCAGCCTGCCGGGCGGCCCGCTCCGCCCGGGCCCGCCGCAGGGCCGCGGCGTGGGAGGCGTCGGCTTCGCGGCGGCGCTGCATGCGGGCCGCCGCGATCGGGGCCGGCGCATCCTCGGACGCGGTCCCCGGCTCGGGGAACGCCCTGCGGCTGAGCGCGCGCATCGCCCTGGTCTGCCGCTCGACTGCCTCCTCGATGGCCGGGTCCACCCGCGATGGCGGCGCCGCCTCTTGGTGCGCGGCGAGCGCGCGGCGGTAGCCGCCCGAGGCGGTCTCCCGGGTACGCGGCGGCCCGGCGGGTACGGCCGCGGGCTCCGGATCGGGGTCGGCCGGCTCGGGCATCGGCAACGCGCCGGGCGCCAGGATCCGCAGGGACCGGACGACCGTCCGGCCCGCCGACTTGTTGGCGGCCGCGACGATGCGGGTCTGCTCCAGCCGGGTCTTCGTCGCCCAGGCCGCCGACTCCGGGCACACGGCGAGCTGTCCGGAGTCGGCGTCGTACGACACGGCGGCGACGTGCCCGGCGAGCTCGGGGGCGATGGCCGCCCACCGATCGCGCAGCGTCGCGCCGGCGGCCGGGAGCTCCCACGCGCGCTCGGTGACCAGCGTGCCGATCGCGGCACCGAGCCCCATCGGCTCGCGCCCGCCGCGCCGGACCACCGACGTTGTGCGCGGCTTGGGCTGCACCGTGCGGCCGCCGCCGTTCTTCTGCGCTGCCACCTTGGCAGCGCGTAGTGCGACGCGTGCCAGGTCGACGCCACTGAGCTGCGGGGTTTCGGTCATCAGGCGACCTCCCCGGCGAGCTCCTGGACGCGGTGGATACCGCAGACGCTGCGCGACGGCAGGGGCTTCCGCCCGCAGGGCACGTCTCCGTCCCGGCCCGAGCAGGTCTCTTGCCCGGCCGGGGCGGTCTGCGCGGGCACGGCGGCGGTGCCCAGCACGGCGGCCTCCTCCCGGCAGAGCTTGCACAGGCCGTCCTCGAGGGCGCGGCCGATCACGACGATGCGGGCGCCGCAGTCCCCGCAGGACCCGCGCGGCGGACCCTCTGGCTCGCGCTGCGCCGGGACCGGGGCCGGGTTGCGGGCCGCGTCGTCCAGCACGCAGTCGACGCAGCGGCCGCCAGGGCCGGGACGGGTGCCGTGCTCGGGGCACAGGCCCTGCTCGATGCGCTGGGCGCGGCGCCGGGCGGCGGCCTTGTCCTGGACGATCTCGGCACAGACCTCGCAGTCCTTGCCGGTCGACCACAGCACGCCGGCCTCGCAGTCCTGGTAGCCGCAGCCCCAGCGCGGCAGGGCCACCCCCAGCAGCCACCGGCCCGGGTCGCGGATCTCCGAGAGCATCACCTTGGCGAACCGGGCGGTCAGCCGGTGGTGCAGGCGTTCGGCGTCGGTGCCCTCGCGCAGCTGGCGGCCCACCTCACGGGCGATCTGCCGGGCGACGAAGTCGCTGGTCACCCGCTCCAGCAGCAGGTGCACCGGCTCCAGCACGGCATAGATGTGCGGGCTCATGGCCAACTGCGGTCCGTCGTACGGCGGCCGAGCAGACCCCCAGCCCCTGCTGCTGCGCTTTTCCGTTTCGGGCTTCGAGGGGGAGGGCTGGCTGTTTCCACCCGCGCGAAGCGCGAGACCACCGCCGGCTTCTGTACGCGCAGCAGCGTTAGCCGGGTTTTCCACAGCCCCAGCGCCCTCAACTATCGGTACCTCGCCTACGGCGGATGAGAAGAACGCGCGCTCGTCATCCGGTGAGTCAGTCCTAGGTGATTCCTCATTCGCGAGGGATCCCTCACCAACCGGCGAACCCGATCCCTCACCAACTTGGGAACTGACCGACTCCTGCGAACCACTGGGCACAGTCGCCTCAGCAGCCCCGGCGGCCGCCGCGCAGCCATCGTCCGGACGGGCCTCGGGAGCGATGTCGTGCGCGATGTAGCGGTGACGCCCCTGCGCCCCCGCACGCCGCTGCACCGTCACCCAGCGCGCCGCCTCCACCGCGTCCACGACCGCCGACGCCGCCGTCACCGACAGCGGCTGACCCGCCTTCTTGCCCGAGTGATGGAGCAGGCCGGCCGCCAGCTCCGCCTCCGTCAGCGCGATCCCCCGAGCCTGCGCGTAGGCGATCAGCGCGAACGCGCGCAGCTGCCGGGGCGTGAGGTCCTCCGCGGCCGCCACCGGCAGCCACACGAACGCCTCCGTACGCGTCATCGCCCGCACCGTCCGCAACGCCGACGTGCCCGTGCCACCCGGCAGCGTCCGACGGTCCGAGACCAGCTCCACCACACCGTCCGGGCCCGGATGGCACAGCTGCGTCATCCCCCGCTCCACCGACGCCGGCGACATCCCGAGATACGAGGCGATCGTCGTGGACTTCGCCTGGCACCCCTCCGGACGCATCCCGAGCGCCTTCACCTTCACGTACACCGACAACGCGACATCCGAGTACGCCGCCGACGACACCAGACGCATCGGCACCCGCACCCGCTGCCGCCGAACCGGCGCGGACTCTTCCACGGCAGCGGCCGACACCGCGACCGCGCTCATCGGCCCACCCGTACGGACGAGAAAGAGATCATCTCGGCAGCCTTGCGCAGGTTGCCTGTGGACAGATTCCGAGCAGCGGTGAAACCCCTGGTTCCTCCCGCCCGGCGGGCAGGAACTTCGGTTCGCGTCCCGCCCCACGGGACGGAGCTCCGGAGCAACACGGCGGCCGACGCCGCCAGGAGGACATGGGTCCCCCTCTCGGTATAGGTGTCGCGGACCGGGGTCGGTGTGACACTCCACCCCGAAGAATCTTTGTGACTAATGCCGTGAACAGGGCAAACAGGCTGTGCGAATCCCGTCACGCGGGAAGGGTGGGGGGCTCGAACCGGTGTGAATCGGGCACGGTCGAGCTGACAAGGGGACACCAGGTCGTGCACTATGACGGGGACACCAACTTCCATATGCGAGTCGGACCGTCCCGCGCGAAACGGGAAGGGCCAGCGAGTGGATGCGGGTGGCAGCCCCCTCCGTGAGGAGCGGGCGCCGGACGATGAGGGCCTCCTTGGCCTCCTGTCGGACGGGTGATGCGGACAGCCCTCGGGCTGGTCGTGTGCGGTGATCTCCCTTCGGGGTGGTTGCTGTGTGGTTCCGACGGCCTGCGAAAGCCGCCGGAACCGGGCGCAGAAGCCCCTTTGCGAGAGGGGCGACTGCGGTAGTGCTGGTCCTTACGGACCGGTTGTGTGAGATGAGCCAGCTCGATGAGCTGGAGCCCAGAGCCGGGTGCGAACCGGAGACTGGGCGGCCGACGCGGGTTGCGAATCCGATCGGCGAGACGGGCCGCGTGGCCTTAGTGGATTGCGAGTCCACTCCTTGGCGCGCGGCCGGTGGCGGCTACGTCACCCCGACCCCCTTGATTCCGAGGCCGGCGTCGGCATGCCTTCATCCGGCTTCGCGGCTTCGGGATACCGCTCCGCGAGCCGGTTGAGCAGATGCAGGTAGACAGCGCGGTGCGGACGTCGGGGGTGGGTCTGCCCCAGCTCCCAACGGGCTACGGCAAGGCGCTTCACGCCCACGGCTTCCGCGACCTCCTGCTGCGTGAGGCCAGCCGCGAGGCGTAGCTTCGCGCGCACAGCTGGCGGCGGCAGGACGTCGTCCACGAGGGCGTCGACCCGCTTCAAGCGGTCCGGGTCGGTCACGGCGCAGCCTTTCAAGATCGATGGTTCCCTGAAAGATACACGACGCGATCTCTGCCCGGGAGTGGACATCACCGAGAGCCTCGTGCCGCACGCTGCCCGATAGGGTCCGTGCACGTGGCTCGCCTCGCGTTTTTCGATCTGGACGGCACACTGGCCGATCGGCAATCGGCGCTGAACGACGCGTTGACATGCCTGTGCCGCTCCCGAGCGCTCTCCGCAGATGCCGAACAGTGGCTGCGCACCGCGCTGGCCGACCGGGCGACCGTCGGAGACTTCGCCCGGCTGCGGGAAGCCTTCGGCCTGGAAGCGTCGGCCGCGGACCTGTGGCAGGAGTACGTCGATCTCATGGCGGCCGCCGTCACTTGCCGCCCCGAGGTCCTCGAGGGCCTGGCCCGCCTGCGCGCGGCCGCATGGACGATTGGCGTCATCACCAACGGGGCCGGCGACATCCAGCGCGCCAAAATCGCCGGGACCGGCCTCGCCTCCCTGGTCGACGGCGTCGCCGCCTCGGGCGACCTGGAGATCCGCAAGCCGGACCGGCGCCTCTTCGAACTCGGAGCCAGCCGGTGCGGCGTCAGCCTCGCGGACGGCGGCTGGATGGTCGGCGACAACCCGACCGGAGACATCGGCGGCGGCCACCAGGCAGGCCTGCGCACCATCTGGCTGCGAGGACGCCCCTGGCCCGACGGGCTCCCCGCCGCGCACCACGTCGTCGACGACGTCACTGACGCCATCACCATCCTGCTCGCAGAGACGGAGTAGCACCGTGGACCAGCCGACCGTCGGCATCCTCCACCCCGGCAGCATGGGCGCCGCCGTCGCCGCATGCGCCGCGACCAACGCCTCCGCGGTCCTGTGGTGCGAGGTCGGGCGCAGCCCCGCGTCAGCAAAACGCGCCTCCAAGTTCGGCCTGACGCCCGTGACCACGCTGGCCGAACTGCTGGACCGCAGCGACATCGTCATCAGCCTCTGCCCGCCGGCCGCTGCCGAGGACCTGGCCCGCGACGTCGCCGGGCACCATTTCGCCGGGGTGTACGTAGAGGCGAACGCCATCAACCCCGAACGGGTGCAAAGGATCGCCGCGCTGCTTGGGCCGGAGACAACCGTCGTGGACGGCGGTGTCGTCGGCTCCCCGCCGGTCGGCGGCAAGACGCCGACCTTGTACCTGTCCGGCGCGGTGGCCGCGACCGAACGGATCGAGACGCTGTTCGCGGGCACTGCCGTTTGCACGGCGGTGCTGGGCACGGAGGTCGGGAAGGCGTCCGCGCTGAAGCTGTCGTACGCCAGCTTCCAGAAGACGAGCAGGGTGCTGGTAGCCCTCGCGGTCGGGATGGCCCGTGAGTACGGCGTCGACCAGGAGCTCATCAAGGTCGCCTCCCGGCGCACCGACTCGTACCTGTCCGAGCCGCAGTACGTCGCCAAGACCGCAGCCCGCGCCTGGCGCTGGGGTCCGGAACTGGAGGAAGCCGCCGACACTCTCGCGGCCGCCGGCCTTCCGCCGGAGATGCTGCGCGCGGCCGCGTCCACGCTGGCACGGTGGAACGACGCCAAGGACGACAGCTCGCTCACGCTCACCGACGCCCTGGACCGACTCGCCCAGCCGTAGCCCGCACTCATGCCGTCGCCGCTCCCGCCCGCTGCACTAGCAGCTGGTCGATGAGCCGCGCCGCGTCCATTGGCGCCGACACCGTGGTGTCCACTGTCAGGTCCCACACCATGGCCGGGTGCGCATCCAGGTCCTCGCGGGTCGCGTCCCACGCCGCCAGGCGCGCGGCGGTGTCGCTGTCGCCGCGCCCCGCCGATCGCTGCTCGGTCACCTCGCGCGGGCACCACAGCAGCACCACCAACCAGTCGGCGGGGTAGCCGTCGACCAGCGCCCGGACGCCGTCGACCTGCCCGAGGTGCACTACGGGCACCCCGGCCGCGAACGCGGCGTCGACGCCGGGCCGGTCGATCGCGTACGTGTTGCCGTACCGAGCGTTCGCGTAGACGACGTCACCCGCGGCCTCCAGCTTGCGCAGCTGCTCCGCTGTGTCCATCCGGTAGCCGACCGCCTTACCCGTTCCGACCTTGAGCCGCGCGAACTGCGCGTACTTGGAGTCGAGTGCGCTGAGCGCGGCCGTGACGGTGTCCTTGCCCGAGGCCGGCGGGCCGTACAGGATCACGCCCTGACGTCCGGTCATGCGTACATCGTCCCCATCGCCTGCCGGGCCTGGTCTGCGAGCGTGACCGCAGTCCCCAGCCGGTTGTCGACGACCAAGTGCGGCACCGCCGGTCGCAGGTCCAGGTCGATCGTGGCCATGTACTCATCCCACCGCTGGAGCTTCCACGCGTCGCGGGCTGCGGACCGGAAGGTGATGTACTCGCGCATCGACTCCTCATCGCAGCGCACCCACACCGGGAAGACGTCAACGCCCATAGAGGCGGCCCGATTCGACAGGCGCTGCATCCAGGCCGGGTCGGTCATCTCCGCGATGAACGGGGCGGTCAACACGGTGGAGATCCCGCACTTGATGTTGGCCATGGCCGACTGCATCAGGCAGTCGTACTCCACCGGCCGGACCTGCGACCGGTAGAGATCGGTGTGCCGGTCGTTCGCGTCGCCACCCAGCGCGACCAGGAGGCGCTCCACGAGCGGGCGGGTGAGCGGGTCCTTGTCGAGCAGCGGCCAGCCGGTGAGCTGAACGAAGAAGCGGGCAAGCTCGGTTTTCCCGCTCCCGGCGAACCCGCCGACGAGGATCAAGACGGGACGGTGTGGGTCACCGCCGGTGTGCCTCCGCTTCCACGCGTCGATGATGCGCTGCTGCAGCGCGAAGTGGTCGGCGTCGTCACTGCCGGGCGCGATGCGGTGAATCGCCCGCTCGACAGCGAGGACATGCGCGCCGTTGAGCCGGTCGTCCATCGGCGTCAGCGTGAAGGACGTCTCCTCACCCGGCAATGCGGCCCGGAAGCCGAGGTCGGGTTCGGTTGCGCGGTAGAGGAGGCAGTAGGCGCGCCGGTAGTGGGGGCCCGGGTAGACCTCACCCTGCTCGTGCTGCCACAGGGTCTGGGGATTCGCCGCCGGGATGCCCTTGAGCTTCGCTCGCTCAGCAACTTCCCGGAGCCGCTCGCCGGCCTTCTCCAAGGTCAGGCCGTGAGCCTCGCGCTGCTCTCGCAGGCGGTCCGGCCGCCACCCCGCTCGATGCTTCCCCACCATCGTCCCCTTGGTCGTCGTCATGGCCCGTGAGCCTAGGCCGGAGCCGCCGAATCCCATGTGTACACGGATGTTGAAAACCCGTGAACGCCGGTGCGCATGGGCTTCGACAAGGCGCTGTGATGTTGCGATCCGGCTCCCACCGGTGTGATGGCCCCCACAAGACGGCCAACAAGCGCCTGGTGGGGCGAGTCGGAGGGAGAAGTCAATGTCAACCGCCATCCGTAGAGGGACGCGCACTGCGGAGCGCGGCCAGCATGGACTCCGGGTCACCGTCGTACACGATGTGCGGCTCATCAGCGGTCGGCGGGCGGAAGCGGCCCGCGTGCCTGAGAAGGTCTTCCTCGCTGAACTCGATGCTGTTCGCGTCGACGAGCGACTGCTCGTTGCGCTTCCGGATTCGGTCCCAGCGCACCTCATGCGGCACAGGCAAGTAGATGAGAACGGGCTCGCCGCCCGCCTCCATCACCGTCGCCACCCACTGGGCTCGCTCTTCCGGAGTCCAGAAGCCGTGGTCGACCACGACCTCGTGTCCGGCCGCCAGGAGTTCCTGGAGCTCAAGGGCGATGTCCTTGAGTACGGGCGCCTCCCGGACCCTGAACTGCCCGCGGGGAAAGTCCCTGCCGTAGTGGCCGTAGCGCCGGAACATCTCCTCGTCGGGACAGAGGCGCCGGAACCCGGCCTGCTCCAGGGCGCGGGCGAGGGTCGTCTTGCCAGAGCCCTGCAGACCGGACATGAGAATCGCGCGAGGCGCGGGGCCCGGTCGGCCGGACAAAGCGGCGGAGATGCGCGTGATCTCGAATCGTCCTTCCAGCGTGAGGGTGTCGGTGTGTTCGGCTCGAAGGAGCTGGCTGAGGCGGGCTTCGAGGCAGGAGACGAGCGTGTCGTCCAGTACGGCGGCGTCGGACGTGGTCACCGCTGCACCTCTGACGTCGTACGGCGGGTGCGACCCGGGGCGCCCAAGTCCACGCCGTACTCCAGCAGCTCGCCGTCGGCGTCCAGGAAGCGCGCGGTCAGCACAAGGATCGCCGCGACGGTGTCGGGCTCCAGCTCCAGGAGCTCAAGGTCGCGTTCCGTCGCGATGCGAGCCGTCTCTTCATCTACGCGCTTAACGACGTGCCGCCCGGTAGCCCGAGCGATCAAGTCGAGCGACAACCCGCCCCTGAGCCGCTCGCTCCGCGCCAACTCGGGCACGACCTGGGCGAACTCCGCTGGGATCCATGACGTGGAGTGGGAGACGATGCCATGACCGTCCCGGTAGACACGGCTACGGCGAATCACGTCGTCACCAGGCGAAATGCCCAGCGCGTCAGCGACGTCTTCGGGAGCCTCGACTATGCCGGCGGTGTGGCCGGACGACTTCTCGCCGACGCCCCACGACGACTGCGTTTTGCTGCTGCGGTCGTGGCGCTCAGCCCCGGAGGACAGCGAGATGGGGCGTGCCATCACCTCGGTGCCGACACCCGGGATGCCCTGCACGAGCTTCTCTTCACGCAGCAGTCGCATGGCCCGGTCAGCGGTGGCTGTGCTGACCTCCCACTCCGTCGCCAGGTTCTTGATGCTGGGCAGGAGGTCGCCGGGCGAAAGCTCCCCAGAGCTGATCAGGTCGCGGTAGTGGCCCGCGATGCGCGCGTACGGCGGCCGATTGTCGGCTCGGGGTGGCCCTGACATGTGCCTTCGCCTCCTTCAAATTCCCTCTGGGTGCCTCACTATACCGCTTGACACCTGAGGATACCTGATGCAACCTGATGTATGTAAGGCGTCGGTGATCCTCCGGGAGCACCGAGTGAGCACCACCGCAAGGCACGTAGGAAGTCGTCCGCCTCGCAAGAGGGGGCCGGGGTCGATGGCAACACCAAATCCCCCGGGTTTCTCGACTCTCTACTGCACGTCGCAGCGCTATGCGCTGTCCGTCCATCAGGACGCCGGGGTCACCCGCGCGGCCTGGCGGGCGGAGAGAGCACCGCGACGCAGCCCCTCCCCTTCGCACATGAGGAGATCCCGCATGTCCATCACCGCCGCGATGCCGACCGCCAAGGAACGCCCCCGCCGGACCCGCACGAAGCGGGTCAGCAAGCTCCCCGCCATCAAGCTCTCCCAGCTCCTGCCCTCGCACATTGACCTCCGCGACCCGCTCAAGGCCGTCCTGGTCTGCGGGGACTGCGAGACCTGGGTGCCCATCACCGGCATGCAGAGCAAGGTTCAGAAGCTGGTCCCGCACCACACCGGCAAGGCCGGCGTCGCCGCCGCGATCCACTGCCGGAGCAGCAACCGCCGTGTGGAGTTCGACATGACGATCCCTGAGTGGCGCCAGGTCCTGACCGACGCGGTCAAGGAGGCCTCCAGCCGCCAGGCCACCGCGGTGCTGCCCAAGGCATTCAGTCCGCAGACCGATCGGACGCTGCGGGCTCGTGCGGAGCGCACGCTGGCCGGGCGCCTGGCTGACTGGGACGCGGTGCTGCCCCGCGTGGCCGACGCCGACAAGAACCGTCGGGCGATCCCTGCCGGTGACGCCCCCACGGAGGGCGCCGCGGTTCCGCTGGACACGCTCCACCCCCAGCGCCCCGCGCGCTGAATCCCGCACGAACCGCCACGGCCCCGGCCATCCCGAGTGATCGGGGAGGCCGGGGCCGCGGCTGCTCGTACGAAACGGACAGCCTGAACAGCACGACAGCCCCGGTGACTTGAGACCCTCCGGGGCTGTCCAGGACCCGATTGGAGACCTGATGCCCACCAGCATCGCACGAACGACGGCGACTCCGACCCGATCATGGATGAGGCCCTGCGCCGCGTCCGGCAGGGGAAGTGATCGGGATGGACTGGCGCCACAACGCGGTCTGCCGCGAAGAGGACCCCGAGCTGTTCTTCCCCATCGGCAACACCGGCCCTGCGCTCCTGCAGATCGAGGAAGCCAAGGCCGTCTGCCGTCGCTGCCCGGTCATGGAGCAGTGCCTCCAGTGGGCGCTGGAGTCCGGCCAGAGCGACGGTGTGTGGGGCGGGCTGTCCGAGGATGAGCAGCGGGCGATGAAGCGCCGCGCCGCCCGCAACCGGGCGCGGCAGGCGTCGGCGTGAGCGAGGCCGACCAGAAGCGCCTGGAGGAAGCGGTCCGCCGGACCAACGACAACCACGCCTTCGGCCGCCGCGCTCACGGCTGACCGCACGACGGGAGGGGAAGCCAACTTCTCTCCCACGCACCGACGTTCCGCCAGGCCGGTCGCCCGCACCACGGGCGGCCGGCCTTTCGCACGCCTCCAGCCCGAGAGAGTCTCGGGCCCGCATCCCCGCAGGAGAGCCCATGCGTACCAGCACCCAGCTCGACACCGCGACGACCACCGGCACCACCCGGCTGCCGGACTCGCTGTGCACGCACACCCCGACATGCCCGACGGCCGACAGCCCGGACCGGGAGGCCGCACATGTCGTGGCGGCCCACCCGGAGCAGGGCTGGAGCCTGCTGTGCAACGCCGTCGTGATCTTCGAGGACACCGGCGAGCTGCTCCCCGACGGCCGGGTGGTCGACCCGCACCGTCCCGTCGCGGCTCTGGCCTGACGGCTGCCTGATCCGCCCGCACCGACCGCCGACTCTCCGGTGGCCGGGTCGGGCGGTGACTGGGAGCCGGGCAGTCCGGAGCCGCCGGCCTTCGGGCCGGTGTACGCGATGTGAGGAGCGCACGTGACCCAGCCCCAGACGCAGGCCACCCGCCCGACGACCAGCTACACCAAGGGCGACATCGTCCTGTTCCGCGACGTCGAACGGTTCTGGCTCGGGCTTCCCGGCCACACCTTCGTCGGCCGGGTGGAGCGGTCCTGGATCCACGCCGACACCCGCAAGGTCCTCTACGACCTGACCGAGCTGAGCGGCAACCGCGCCCGCGCCGGGATCGACCCCGCCTACATGCGGCTGCTCCCGGCCACGGACGCGATGCGCGACATCGACACCGCGCCGCTGAGCGAGCCGGACACCGGGGCGATGACCCCGGCCGCCGTCGCCTGGCTGCGCCAGCACCTCGGGCAGGACAGCAGCGCGCTGCCCGCCCGTCCCTGACCAGCTGCCTCACGCAGACGGCCCTCCGAGTCCTCGGCATTAGAGCTGCCGGGGCCTCGGAGGGCCTGGTCACGACCCTACCGACCGACGCCGACCCGCGGTGACCTCTTGCACGAGGCGCCGGAAAGAGAGGACACCCCCGTGGCCAACACCACCACCCGGCGCAGGCGGAAGCCCGCCCCGGCCGCGAAGGCCCGAGGCGCCGGGCGCGCAAAGGCGCCGGCGGCTCCGGCCGCCATCCCCGCCCAAGCCGCCGCTCCCGAGGAGACCGTGCCGCTGGTGTTCGAGGAGGCCGACCCGGTCCTGGCCGACGCCGCCGACCGTGCCGCCGACCTCCGGGACCTGGCCGCCGACGATGCCGCGCGCATCCTCGCCGACAGCGAGACCCGCGCTGCCGAACTCCTGGACGGAGCCCGCTCGGAGGCGGCCTCGATCACCGAGGCGGCCACCACCGAGCAGGCCCGCGTCCTGGCCGACGCACAGGCCGACGCGGACCGGGTCCGCACGGAGGCCGCGACCGCCGCGGCCGCCGACGCCGACCAGGTCCTGGCCGACGCCGACGTGAAGGCCAAGCAGCTGCTCGCTGACGCGCGCAGCGAGGCCGACACCGTCACGGCGACGGCGTCTGGTAACGCCGACCAGGTCCTCGTCGACGCCAAGGCGGCTGCCGAGCAGCTGCTCGCTGACGCCCGCCGCCAGGCGCAGGAGGTCACCACCACGGCGGCCTCGAAGGCGGACACCGTGCGGGCGGAGGCCGCGCAGGTCCTGGCCGACGCGGAGACCAAGCGCACCGAGCTGCTCGCGGCGGCGGAGCGCACGGCGGCGGAGACCCGCAGCCGCGCCGCCACCGACGCCGACCAGGTCCTGGAGCGGGCGCGGGGCGAGGCTGACCGGATGCGTGAGAGCGCGGACGGACAGGCCGCGCAGATCCGGGCCGGAGCCGAGAAGGCCGCGGCCGGGCTTCGCCAGGACGCCGAACGTGCCCTGGCCGACGCCCGCACTTCCGCTGAGGAGCTGCGGGCCGCCACGGACAAGGACGTCACCCGGCTGCGGGAGCAGGCGGAGACGGACGCGAAGACGGCCCGGGAGGCGGCGGCCAAGGCCACGGCTGACAAGGCCGCCGCCGCGCAGGCCCTGTCTGAGGCCGAACGGGTCCTCGAGGCGGCGACGCAGCGCACCGTGCAGCGGGCCCGCCGCCGGGAGATCCGGACCGAGTCCCGCGCCAAGCGGCGCAAGGCCCGTGCCGACGCCCGGCCCGCCGGCGGTGTCCCGCCGCTGTCCGGGCAGGAGCTGGTCCTGGTCGTCGGGATCGTCCTGGCGGCCGCGACCGTCTCCACCCTCGGTCTGCTGTCCTCCTACACCGCGCTGGAGACCAAGGCGACGGCGTGGGGCTGGGACTGGCCGTGGCTGCTGCCGGTCGGCATCGACGTCGCCATCCCGGCGTTCACCGGCGCCAACCTGGTCCTGATCCGCATGGGCATGGAGCTGCGCTGGATCCGCTGGGTGCCCCGGGCGCTGACGGCGGTGACCGTCTACCTGAACTGGAACGCGGCGCACTCCGCCTCGGGCCGCCTCGGGCACGCCGCCCTCACGCTGCTGTGGGTGATCTTCTCGGAGATCGCCTCCCACGTGTACGCGACGCGGATCGGCGCGGTCACCGGCAAGAAGCGGATGGAGACGGTGCGGCGCTCGCGCTGGATCCTCGCTCCGATCCCCACCGCCCGGCTGCGCCGCCGGATGATCCTGTGGGAGATCACCTCCTACGAGGAAGCGCTCACCCGGCTCCAGGAGCAGACGTACCTGCGGGCGCGGCTGCGCCAGAAGTACGGCTGGATGGCGTGGCGGTGGAAGGCCCCGCTGGAGATGCGGATGGCGCTCAAGCTCAACACCGCGCCCGCCGCGCTCGCCGACACGCTCACCCCCGAAGACGCTCACACCGTCGAGCGGATCGAGGAGAGCGGCGACGCTCACGACGCTCACCCGGAACCGAGCGCGCTCACCTCCGGGAACGCCGAAGGTGAGCGTGAGCGTCCGGCGCTCACCACGGGCGCTCGCCACGGTGAGCGCGACGCGGAGGGCGACGACGCTCACCGAGCGGACAGCCCCCGGACGCGCAGCGAGCGGGACGCGCTCACCGAGCGCCGCCACGACCGCATCCGTCTCCTCTACACCGAGCTCGGGCGCCGCCCCGAGTGGACGGAGATCCGCGACGCGCTCACCGAGGCGGGCCTGTCCGAGGAGCCGGTCTCCCGCCCGACCGCGCAGCGCCTGCGCGCTCAGGTAGAGGAGAGCGCCCCGGCGAGCGCCAAGGCGAGTGCGCCCGCCAACGCCTGAGCGCCCGCACCCCCGCACAGCACCTGCCGCTCATGGTCGCCCCCGGCCCGCGCTCACGCTCCCGAGCGTGAGCACGGACCGGTGACGGCCACGGCCGGCAGGCCGCTCGCCCGCGCCCGCCCCGAGCGGGGCGCGGCCGATCAGCCCGAACCGAGCACGATCCCGGCCCCGCACGCACGCCTCGGGGACACGGACCCATGAACCCCTTCCCCTTCCCCACCCCCGAGACCTGGAGGTCTTCTGCCATGCCCGAGAACAACAACCGGTGGACCTCGGACCACCTGATGAAGCCCGGCGGCACCGCCCTGTACGGCGCCCAGCAGCGCGAGCGGCTGCGGCAGATGGCCGACGAGGTCAGGGCGCTGCTCCGCGAGTACCGGGCCGACCTGGAGAACATCAAGTTCGACGGGGACAAGCCCTTCGAGGCCCGCATCCGGGCCTTTCTCGCGTCGCGTCCGCTGGCGCAGCTCGAAAGCGATCTTCGGGACGCCGTAAATCACGCCGGAAAGCTCGACGCAGAATTTCAGCGGCGCTATGTGGAGCTGCCCGAGAAGCGTGAGAAGAAGGCGGAGAAGAAGGAGCTGGAGAAGGCGCGCAAGAAGGGCCTGAACACCGCCCGCGCGGTCAGCACCGCCGGACAGCTCAACGGCCTCTCGCAGGCCCTCAACGAGCCGACCGGCGACGGGAAGGGAGTCGCGAAGAAGACCGCCACGGACGGCGGCGACCACACTTTCCTGGACTTCCTGGAAAAGAGGGCCTGATAAGTGGCTGCTCCGCTTTCCAAGGGCCAGGTCGCCCGCTGGGACAAGCGCCTGGCGGAGACCACGACGAACAAGGCGCGGGCGACCGCGCTGTGGGACCTGGCCCGCCTCCTGGCCGGCGACGACGACAAGGCATGGGCCGACCTGGTCCTGCTGCTCCAGGGGTGGACCCAGAGGCAGCAGGGCCGGGGGCCCGGCTCGTAACGCTCCGCGCTCATCACTGCTCATCATCACCGCTTCACTCCGTGAATCCGGAAGGCCCAACACGCGCGCCTATACGCGCGCGTAAGGCCCCCGGGTTCGTGACCCTGAGTGACTGATCGAAGGAGACGGCCGATGGCCGACGACGACGCCGGGGGGACCGTCCTCGGCTTCCCTGGCGGGCTGACGATCCCGGGGCCGGTGGGCAGCGGCCCGCCGCCGCCCGGGGCCGCCGCCCTGTCCCTGAGCGACCTGCCCGAGCTGGCACCCCCGCCCTCCCTGCTGGTGGCGGGAGATTCCGATGTCAGCGGCGGGAGCACGACGACCGCGCACGCGGACCCGGGAATGCCGGACCGCCCGGAAGGGCAAGGAATCGCCGCCATGTCGGTGGTGATGATGGCCGGTATTACCGTCGCCGCAATGCGTGGAGCGTGGAATGCAGCCGCATATCTGAAAGCCCGGCATGAACACCATCGGGCAATTGCAGATCAGCAGCGAGCGGCGGCCGATAAAGCCTCGATCGGCGTTGAAGCGGCCCGCCAGAAAAGCCGCTTGCCGCCCGGTCCGGAATTCGGGCGCAGCACTCGCACATCAGGCGGCGGAGGCGGCCGGACAAACTCCGGCAAGAGTTCCACGCCCAACACGTTCCGCTCCTCCGGTGGCTCCAAGCCGCCGGGCGGCTCGGGATCCAAGACGCCCAACAAGGCGCCTGGAGGCGGCTCTGGCGGCCGTACGCCCTCGCTGGGCACTGGCGGGCGCGGAGGCGGCGGCGGAGGCCGCAGGGGAGCGCTGGAGTCCTCCGGGACAAAGGGCGGCGGAAACACCGGGAACGGGGGCCGAAAGACCTCGACAACCGGGACGAAGAACAACTCCGGCAGCCTCTCCGGAGCCGTACGCGACCGTGCCGCCGACCGGATCCGCAACGGCCCCAAGCCGAAGAACAGCACCGGCACCCTCGGCACCGGCAAGTCCGGCTCGGGCGGCGGCACCACACCGTCCTCCGGGTCGAAGTCGGGCCGCGGGCCCGGGTCGAAGTCCGGTACCTCCGGCTCGAAGTCCGGCACGACCGGGACCAAGTCCGGTACCTCCGGAACGGGTTCGGGGGGCAAGGGCCGGGTCACGCTGCCGGAGGCGGTGGCGAAGGAGTCGGCGCGGCGGCTGAAGAGGCGCCGCAAGCGGCTGTCCCCGCCCGTCCTGACCACGGTCCGCAAGGGCAAGGGCAAGAAGGGTGCGGGGAAGTCGGGCAGCGGCGGCCGCGGCCCGAAGCGCAAGGGCAAGGGTCGGGTCACGCTGCCGGCGGCCATTGCGAAGGAGTCGGCGCGGCGGATGAAGAAGCGCCGCAAGCGGCTGGACCCGCCGGTCCTGACCACGGTGCCCAAGAAGAAGGGCAAGAAGGGCAAGAAGCCCGCCGCGGCCGGGACGACGCCGACGACGCCGAAGGTCAACCTGACCAAGAAGCCCAAGCCCGGCACTCCCGGCGCGGCGACGCCGAAGGTCAGCCTCACGAAGAAGCCCAAGCCCGGCACTCCCGGCGCGGCGACGCCGCAGGTCAGCCTCACGAAGAAGCCGAAGCCGGGTACGGGCGGCGCGGCCGGCACCGGCGGCACGGCCCCGAAGGTGAACCTCCGCAAGAAGGTCAGGCTCACCAAGAAGCCGCGCAAGCCCGGATCGGGCACGGCCGCCGGATCCGCCGGCGGCACGAGCACCACCAGGCCGAAGCCGACCGGCCCGGGTGCGACCCCCAAGCCGAAGGCGGACAAGCGCCGTTCCCGCCGCGGCTGGTGGGAGCGATCGAGTGCCCGCCGCTCGGGCCGTCCGGCTCCCGACCCGTCCAGCTCCACCAGCTCCGGCACCACGCCGGGGCCGGGGCCGGGCGCAGCGTCGGGCGGAGGGTTCGGCCCGCCCCCGGGCTGGGGCTACGCACAGGGAACGACGATCACCGTCGAACAGGTCGGCGGCGAGGGCTGGACCGCCCGCCGCGAGGAGAACCGCCGCGCGGCCCGCATCCCGGCTGGAGCCATTCCCGCATCACGAACAGGAGGAACCGGAGTGACCGTGCCCGTCCCGGCGAAGGCACCGAACACCCAGTACGCGGACAGCGACCTGACGATCTACGACGTCATTGAGTCCGACGCCGACATGGCGGAGGAGATCATGGCGGGCGTCGACGAGGCCAACGCCGCTGCTGAGGGCTGCGACAAGATGATGACGCGGCTGGAGGCCCTCCACACGAAGATCGTCGAACTCAAGGTGCCCGGCGTCCTGGAGGGCTGGGTGCTGATCCTGGCGGAGAAGGCCGTCAGCGTGAAGGCGAAGGCGGAGGCCCTGGCGGAGAAGCTGCCCGCCGCCTCCGAGGCCATCCGCACCGCCGGTGAGAACGCGGAGCGCCGCCACAAGCCGCTCGCCGACGCGGTCCGCGATGCCGGACACGCCGCCCCCGCTGAGCGCGACTACCACGTCGAATAGGAGAACTCACCGTGTCTGACCTCGTTCCCGTCATCGGCGGAGCCCTCCAGAAGACCGGCTCCGTCATCGTCGGCGCGGTCCGCTTCGGCATCGTCGTCGCGCAGCTGACCGCCACCAGCGCCACCATGGCGGGCCTGTCCAACCAGGTCCGCAGCACGTTCAAGTACGTGGAGGACTGCGCGGACTCGGTCGACAAGCTCGCCGACCTCGCCGCGTCCAAGGCCGTCGACCAGTCCACCGTCAACGAGCACCGCGAGGCGGCGACCGTGATGCGGTCCTGCAAGGAAGAGGCGGAGGCCATGGCGGTGGAGTGCGAGGAGATGTCCTCGCTGTTCCACGAGACCGCCGACGCGCACATCGCCGACTACGGCGCGGTCGCGGACGCCGCCAACAACATGCCCGACGGCATCGAGATGGCCGACCGCACCTTCTACAGCAACCGCTGACCCACCCTCACCCCCTCTCACCACGAAGGGCGGCGAACCCACTGCGGGTTCGCCGCCCTTCCTCATGCCTCGAAGGAGAGCCCACCGATGATCCGCCTCGGACCCCTGCGCGGCCGCTTCGCCCTGGCCCGCAACGCCTTCGGCCGCGTTGCCACCGTGGCCGGCACCGGCGCGCTCGCCACCGGAACCTTCACCCACGACTTCTACGGCCCCTCCGTGCTGGCCGCCCTCGGCTGCGCCGGATGGGGCGCCCTGTGGTCGCTGACCCTGCCGCGCAACGCGGCAGGCAACACCGCCATGGGCCTGTACCTGTCCCCGTCGGTGTCCATGGCCGCGCTGCTCACCGCGCAGCGCATCGTGCCCGGCATCGACTGGTACTGGCAGCTGCTCGCCGACGCGGGCTGGACCGCCCTGGTGCTGTACGTGCGCCCGGCCCGCCTGGCCCGCGTCCTGGTCGGCCGCGAGAAGTCGCTGACCCCCGAAGCCATCGAGCAGACCCAAGTGCTCCTGGCCGCCGACACCGACCAGGCCGGCCCCCAGCACCCGATGGCCGCCTACTGGGCACAGCACGTCGCCATCGAGGGCGGCGCCGCACCGAACACCGTGCTGGAGCAGATCGAACGCACCGGTGAGGAGTCGATGACCGCCGTCATCCGCTCCACCCTCCCCGGCAAGCCGGTCCCGAAGATCGACCTGCTGGAGCTGTCCGCGGCCATCAACTGGCCCGAGGACGACATTGCCATCACCCCCGTGCCCCGCCAGGGCGCCGGGGTCCGGCGCCTGACCGTCGGCCAGGCCCCCGAAGAGGCCCTGGACATCTACACGGCCTGGGAGAAGCTCATCGCCCCCAAGGGCATGCCCTCCACCGTCATCACCGCGATCCGCACCGTCGACATCCCCGACGAGGAGACCAAGGAGCTCCCCGCATGAGCAAGATCTACGAGCTGACCGTGGAAGCGGTGGAGGCCGGCGACATCATCACGTACCACCCGATGAAGCTCGCCAACGCCCTGCGCATCAAGGACGTCAACCGGCTCGCGGTGGAGACCAGCGTCATGGGCGACAAGGCCCTGGTCACCATCTACCCGCACGACCCGCTCGCCCGCGTCATCCTCGCCGACCCGCAGATGCTGGTCATGGACGAACGCGGGCGCGTGTGGATCGGCCGCTACCACAACGGCCGGCCCTCCCTGCTGCGCCTGTACGACCCGCAGTCCGGCTCCGCGCAGCGCCTGCTGCTGTTCGGCACCACCGGCGCGGGCAAGTCCACGGCCGGGCAGATCATCCTCGCCGCGATGAAGCGCTCCGGGATCGCCGTGCTGTACGCCGACCTCAAGGGCGGCCAGTCCGCCCCCGAGGCGTACGGGCAGACCGGGCCCGGCGCGGACGGCAACGTCGCCTGGCGGGTCACCACGCAGGAAGGCACGATGGCGCAGCTGCGCACGACGTGGCTGACCATGATGGACCGCCAGGAGCGCTACGCCCGCCTGGGACGCTCCAAGTTCCTGCGCGACCGCCCGGACCCGCTGATCTACCAGATCGTGGACGAGGCCAACCGCCTCCTGGAGAAGGGCGCGCCCTACCGGGACGAAGCCACCTTCTACATCAAGGACATCGGCCGCACCGGCCGCTCCCTCGGGGTCGGCATCGGCCTGTTCGCGCAGGCCGGCCACCTCGAGGAGATGGGCGGCTCGGACACGCTCCGGGCGATGCTCAAGGAGGGCGAGGTCATCCTGCTCCGCTGGACGTCCAGCATGATGAAGCAGCTGGTGACCGACGGCCTGCTGCCCGCCGGGCAGATCCTCGCCCCCATCCCGAAGTACGCGGGCGAAGTCGACCTCGTCTCGCAGTTCGACGAGGAACACACCGACGACGACCGGCCCGGCACCCAGGGCACCGCGTACAACGTCAACGGCCGCTACCCGACGTCCAAGATGCGGTTCTGGAACATCGGCTCCCCGGTCCCCACCGAGGGCCTGGACCCGATGATCCTGGACCTGTACGGCCCCGGCGCCCCTGCCGAGATCGAGGAAGCCGCCTGGGACCTCATCGGAGACGCCTACTGCCAGCGCCTGGACGGCATGGAGGCGTACCGGGCCGTCTTCCCCGAGCCCGAGGAAGACGAGGACGGCGAAGGCGGCGGGGGCAAGAAGAAGGGCGGTGGCGCCAAGACGGCCGCCTCCCCGGTCCCGGCCTCGCCGCCCAAGCCCCGCGCCCGCACGCTGCGCGAGCGCATCCAGGCCGTCCTGGACGCGCACGACGATCCGCTGGACGCGCTCCAGATCCTGGAGCTGGTCAACGCCGACGGCGGCCGCGAGGTCAAGCTCGGCAGCGTCCGCAACACCCTGACCGCGATCAGGAACTGACCCACCTCCCCCGCCTCCCGGCCGGGCCGGGCCCCACGCCCGGCCCGGCCGCCGGCCTTCCCCGAAGGAGTTCACCGCTGTGGCGCTGACCGTCTCCCTGGTCGTCTTCGCCGGAATCATCGTCGTCGTCCTGCTGCGCACCGGCTACCTGCGGCTGTGGCCCGCGCTCGCCGCCGTCCTGTTCGGCTTCACCCTCGCCTCCACCGGCGTCGCGCCCGCCATCAACAGCGGAATCAGCAGCGTCGCCGGATGGATCAGCAGCCTCGGATAACCCGCCCCGCTCCCCCACCCCCACCCCTTCGCGCCCTCCCCGCGTGCTTCGTCACGGCCGTGCCGCGTGCTGCGTGACGGCCGTCGTACCGGTGTACACGGAAGGGCTCCGGACGGCGGCCGTCCCAGGGCTGA
>NZ_JBFBBK010000073.1:0-31739 GCF_040682635.1 Streptomyces sp. NPDC051133 | reverse complement strand
GACGTACGCGGACTCCTGCCACCCCTCCCCCGCCTTCGCGCGGGCAGCCGACTGCCGCATGCGATGCCACCGAAGGGGCGCGATGCAGAGAGCGGGCAGCGGGACAGCGCGGCGCCGGCGGCTCTTGGGGTCGTCGTCGTACAACACGCCCCGGCGGCGCTGGGTCTGCTGCCGGACATAGAGAACCCGGTTGTCCAGGTCGAGGTCCGACCAGCGAAGGCCAACGATCTCGCCCCGGCGCAGGCCCATGGCGATGGCGAGCACGAAGGCCGCGTAGAGCGGGTCTTTGCGAGCGGCGGCGAGGAAGTCGAGGGTTTCGTCCAGGGTCCAGGGGCTCAACTCCCGCTCCTTGATCCGGGGCGGCTCCACGAGCTTCGCGACGTTGCGCGTGATCAGTTCCTCCCGGCAGGCCGAGGACAACGCCGACCGCAGCACGCGATGAGCCTCCTTGGCCGTGGCCGCGGTCGCCTCGTTCTCCAGGCGGACGAGGAAGCGGCGCACGTCGGCGACGCCCAGCGATTCGAGCCGCTTCGCGCCGAGCAGCGGCACCAGGTAGAGCCGGACGTGCGCCTCGTACTTGTCGTACGTGCTGAGCTTGCGACGGGGCTTGATGACGTTGTCCAGCCAGTACGGCAGCCACTCGGAAAGCTTGGCCGACCGGGTCGGCACGGGCACGCCCTGGTCGACCTTGTCGAGCAGTTCCCGGCGCTTGGCGTCGCACTCGGCCCAGGTCTTGCCGTAGGCGAACTTGCGGGCACGGGTGCCGTCCGGCTGGAGCACGTAGACCGCGCACTGGTAGCGGCCGTCCTTGCGCTTGGTGATGGTGCCGGCGCCGTTGGGGTTGCGCTTGCGCTGCTGGGCCATCAGGCGGCCGCCTCCAGTTCGTTGGTGATGTACTCGCGGACGGCCCGCGCCGGGATGCGACGGCACCGGCCGATGGTGATCGAAGGCAGGCGACGGGAGCGGATGAGGTCGTAGACCGTGGACCGACCGACCTTCAGCCGCGCCATCACGTCCGGCACCGTCAACAGCTCGTCGTCACGCATGGGTCGGCTCTCCTTCCGTTCCGGGGGCGGGTTCGAGGGATGCGGCAAGCCAGGCTTCGGCGTCGGACAGGCCGGTCCCGGCGAAGACCCAGTGAGCGAGGACGTAAGTCGTCTCGGGCTCAGGGCCGTTGGCGGCCACGGCTTGTGCTCGGCGCCACTCGGCGCGGGCGTCGCGGAGGGCCCCGAGGGTGGTGGAGTAGCGGCGGGACTTAGTGGAGAAGTGTCCGCGGAAGCCGAGCATGTGGGCCCAGGCGCGTAGGCGGAGGTGTTCCAGGTCCTTGCGTGCGCCGAGGGTCCAGGCCGTTCGGATGAGACGGCGGGCGTGGTCGCTGATGTCGAGCTGGGCGAGTTCGGCGGCGAACTTCAGCGGGCGGTCCAGGGCACCCGTCGCGGTCTCGGCGCCCTTGGTGGCGTACTTGGCGATGTACGCCGCTACGGCCCGTTCGGTCAGCTCTTGACCCTCGTTGAAGTCGGCGGAGCGGATCGTGCGGACGTCAAGCTGGCGGCCGAAGACGAAGGTGTGCGCGCGGCCGTCGATGCCCGGGCCGTCGACGCGGACCTTGCCAGCGGCTTCCTGGATGGCGTCGGTGAGCAGGTCGGCCGTGGCCCAGGGCGGGGGCGGGGTGTCTCCGCCGCCGGGGCCGTCGAGGCGGATGACCGCGTGGAAGTGGACGGCGCCGCGCTTCTGGTACTCGGCGACCTTGGCGAAGGACACGCGGGCGTGCTCGCGGAACCGGCGCTGTGACAGACCCGCGCGCTTGGCGACCTCCCGGCGGAGGTAGGTCGAGAAGCGCTGCCAGAGGGCACCGGCGTGCGCGTTCCAGAGCACGGCTGCCTCGTAGTCATAGGCGTCCGGGTCGAGTGGGGTGCCAAGGGCGTCGTCGTCCTGGTCGTGATGGGTGCCGCAGCGGCAGGGGCGGCCGTCGGTGCGGCGGTTGTGGACCGGGCCGAAGCCGGGGGCGGTGAAGGTGGCGAAGACGCGGGGGTGCGCGGCGACGCGTTCCGGGGTGCCTTTGCCGCCGCGCAGTCCGGCGGTGATCAGGTGGAAGGTGTCGCGGCGGTAGACCTCCGCGCAGGCCGCGCAACGGGTGGTGCGGCGGTTGTTGCAGCGCACGAGGAGCTGGCCGGCCGGGAGGGCGGTCGAGTCGAGGTGCTGGAGGACGCGGCCGATCTCGCCGGTCGTGGTGTTGATGTCGTACTCGGTGCGGTGGCCGTCGAGGCGGATCGGGTTGGCGCAGCCGCCGAGTCCGGAGAGCTGCCGGAGGATACCGGGCAGGGTGCCGTCGGCGGCGAGGTTGCTGAGTTCCGCCAGCGGGGGCGGGGTGGTGCGGGTGAAGATGGCGGTCTCCTTCTGACTGGCGTTGTCGGGAGGAATGGGCCGCCGGGGCGGCGGATGCTTGGCCGTGTCGCGCCGCCCCGGAGGTCAAGCCGCGTCAGCGCCCGTTGTGCTCGCGGAGCAGCGAGCGCAGGACCACGGCGGCGATGGCCACGGAGATGGCCGTGACAGCGACGGCGGCCAGGAGTGCGGTGAGGACCACACCACCGACGAGCACGGCCGCGACCGTCTTCTGGTCGATGGAGAGCGACGGGACGTTGCGCCGGACGGGCGCCGGGCCGGTCGGTGCGTGGGTGTGGACGGGCGGCGGGGTTGGGCTGTCCGGGTACTTGGGCAGGAACACGGCAGTCTTCTCCTTATCTACTCGTCTAGGTATGTGAGCCGTTTACGACACCGACGCCGGAGCGCGTACCGGACTCGATGGCGGGGGCCAGGAAGGTGTGCGAGAGCCAGAAGCGAACAGGGCGATCAGGACGACGATCCAGGTGCGCACGCCGAGGAACTTGATCGCTCCCCAGGCGAAGAAGCCGAGGACGACGACGAGCGGCAGGCTGACGGTCACTGTGGTCCGGGTCCTTTCAGCGGACGGGGCAGCGGTGGGTACGGGCGGCCAGCTCGGCGCCGGCGCGGCTGTCGTAGTCGGCGGAGAAGCCGCAGCGCGGGGCGGTGCAGGCGGCGGTGTGCTTCTCGCGGCCCCGGTTGTCGTAGGCGGTGCCGACCTGAACGGGTCCGATGCGGGTGACGTTGCGGAAGTTGCGGTTGGCGGTCACGCGGTCTCCTCTCAGAGGTGGGCGGCGATGGCTTCGGCCATGGGCGTCGGGACGCCGAGGCGGGCACGGAGGGTCGGGGTGTCGATTGGGGCGCCGGTACGGGTGTGATGTTCGGCAGCGACCTTGCGGGCGTGGTCGACCAGGGCGGATGGGACCGGCACGGGTGCGGGTTGCTGGGGTGCCTCGATAGCGGGTTGGTCAGGCGGTTCGGCCGCAGTTTCGAGCTCGTCCTCCTGGTCCTCGATGACCTCGGTGTCGGGGCCCGTCGGGGGTGCGGTGTGGGCGAGGAGGGTTCCGCCGAGGAAGGCGATGGCGGGCCAGCCCGCGACGAGAATGCGCAGCCAGGCCGGGACGTTGCCGAGGTCGAGGAGGCCGGCGGTGGCGACGTTGGCGCCGAGGGATGCGGTGAGTGCGACGACGAACCAGCACCAGGCCGACGCTTTGCCGTGGCCGGTGCGCAGTCGGCGCCAGGCGGCGACGAGCAGCAGGTCAACGGAGACGGGGTAGGCCCACGCTTTCCATCCGTCCTGCCCGGCCGCCACCGCGACATCGTGAAGGTGGGCGAAGGACAGTGCGGCGGCGATGAGCGCCTGGACGAGTACCGCGTCCACACGGGCCAGGCGGGCACGCATGATGCGGCTCCTTCCGGAGTCGGTCAGGGGAAGGTCAGTCGGTTACCGGGTGGGGCAGGACGACCGGGGCCGCAGTCTCGACCGGACGCACGGTCACGTGGGGTCGGAAGGGCTTCAGTGCGGGCAGGTCGGGCACCAGGTGGGCCGACTCGCGGCAGGTCTCGGCGGCGTCGGCGAGGGAGAGGTACGGCGTGCGGATACGGGACCAGCCGCCGGAGGTGTCACCCGCCACGGCCAGACCAGGCCGTTCGGGGGCGATGGAGCAGGCGGCGTAGACCGCTTCGGGAGCGATATCGCCGAGGGCCATCTTGGCGGAGGCTTCGTCGTTGACGCGGTGGCAGACGCGGCCGGTGAGCTGGGCGCGGAGCATAGTGGCACCCTTGCCGAGTTCGGCGCCGAATCGCTGCCCGCACACTTCCAGGTAGATGCTGGCGGCGCGGCCGAGCTGAGCGAGCCGGATGAGCTGCGTGACCATCTCGTCGCGTCGCTCCTCGTCCTTCTTGGTAGCGACCATGAAGAGTTCGGCCACCTCGTCCACGAACAGCACCACGGGCACCGGCCGTTCGCGCTCAGGCAGGCCCCATACGTCGGAGGTGATCTCCTCGTCCGGGGTGTCGCCAGCGATGCCCTGTCGGGCCTTGATCAGGTCGTATCGGTCCTCCATTTCCTTGACCAGTACGGGCAGCAGCTCGGCCGCCTGTTCCGGGTCGGTGGCGAGTGCCGAGAGTCGGGATGCGAAGGGGGCCAGTTCGACGCCCCGCTTGCAGTCGACGCCGACCAGGGCGACGGGCTGAGGGGCGAGTCCGGCAATGAGGTGGCGCAGGTACATGGACTTGCCGGACAGGGTGGCGCCGAGGGTGAGTTGGTGGGGGATGGTGCGGTAGTCGCGTATGAAGGGCGTGGCGTCCTCTCGCAGTGCGACCGGCACCTTGAGGAAGCCGTCCGCGATCTTGCGCGGCATACGCACCCGCCGTAAGACGTCGTAGCCCACGAGCCGCAGTTCGATGACTCCCGGCTTGACGGTGGTGACATACACGGCATGGACACCCCATGCGTGCCGCAGTCGCTCGGCGGAGGCAGCGAAGTCAGCGGGTTCCTGGCCGGGTGCCAGACGGAGGCGCAGCCGCAGTCCGGTCGTGGTGGGTCGGATGAGGCCCCGGCGCGGCGGTACGGGCCGCACTTCGCGCTGCGTCATGGTCTTCACGGCGAGGACCCGCAGCCGGGAGGGCGCCACGGTCAGGCCGCACGCCTCCATGACCGAGCTGTACGAGCTGAGCAGCCGAATCGTGGACGCCGGGAGACCGACCGTAGACCAGTACGCCGCCGGGTGCTTGGCCCGGGCGTAGGCAGCCCCGCCGCCGAGTGCGGCGACAGGACCACCCACTTCGAGGAGCGTCGACAGATCCGACATCAGGCAGCGGCCCCAGTGGCGGCCGGGAAGACGGCCGGAGTGACGGCGGCGGCCCGGTACGCGATGCCGTGGCGCTGCTGTCCGTTGAAGACGGACTCCCACGGCCGGGCGACGAGGCCCGGCAGCGAGACCGGCGCCCCGAGGACCAGCCCCTCGGAGATGCCGCCTTCCGGGACCGTGACCTTGATGAGCGAGGACTCGCCGTCCTCGATGTAGACGACGCCGATGGTCATCAGCGCCTCACCGCTGTTGGCGTCCTTGGCGATCTCGCCGGTCTGCCGGTCGCGGACCTTCGGCTCGGGGGCCTCGGTGAGGAGGATCGTGGCGGCGGAGGTCTCTACACGGATGGTGCGCAAGGAACTTCCCCTATCTACTCGTCTATACAAGAGTCGTTGCGCGAACCCGATCTCCGGGATCACACGGATCACCTTGCCAGATAACTTGCCCACTCGTCTATACGAGTAAGCGTGTTGGGGTGTACGAGTTCGGAGAAGCGTCCCCGCGCACCACCGCAAACCATGCCGATCAGGTCGCCGGAAGCTGGTACGACAGAACGTACGCGTCCGCTGCCATGACCGTGTCGCAGACCTCGACGGCCCGCCCCTCGGAGTCGAAGGCGGTCCGGATCAGATGGATGACGGGCACGCCGGCCGCCAGATGCAGCGTCTTGACCTCGGCAGGCGAGGGCATCCGGGCGCGGATCTCCTCCTCGAAGTGGTCGAGGTGGTGGCCCAGCTCTTCGAGACGGGCGTAGATGCCGCCGGGGCCGGGGTTGGGCTCGGCGATTGGGGTCCCGCGGGCGATGTCGAGCGGGAGGTAGGAGGTCGCGAACTCGACCGGCCGCCCGTCGAGGAGATACCGGCGCCGACGAGCGAGGACCCGCCGCACGGATCCGAGCCGGGTGGAGATGTCTTGGCTGGCCTTCTCTTCCTTGACCTCCAGGCTGTCGACCGTGGGGTGACTGCCAGCGGCGTCGGCCTCCACGATGAAGGCGGACTTGCCCTGCTCACGGTGCCGCCGGGCGAACCGGTCGGAGGCGAGTCGGCGCACTGGGGGGCGCGGCCGGACGAAGACGCCTTTGCCGTGCTCGGCGTGCACCAGACCCTCGCCCGTGAGGATGGAGAAGGAGTTCCGGACAGTCATCCGGGAGACTCCGTAGTGCTCGACGAGCTCCGCTTCGGAGGGCAGCTTTTCGCCCTCGCGGAATCGCCCACGGTCGATGGCCTCGCGCAATTGGTCGGCGATCTGCCGGAAGACCGCACGATCGCTCGTGGGGTCGAGATCGCCGAGGAGGCCGGAAGGGAGAGGGCTCACGTTGAGTACTCCTTTAGGTATCTAGACGAGTGGGCGAGTGGTGTTGCTACGGTGGAGAGCCTAGCCAGCCGAGAGGGCCGAGGAACGTGAGCACTGAACGCCCGCACTCCGTGAGCGTCGCCGGGGTCGTCGTGGACGACCAAGGCCGGGCCCTCCTGATCCAGCGCCGGGACAACGGTCACTGGGAGCCCCCGGGCGGTGTCCTCGAACGCGAGGAGACCATCCCGGAAGCCCTCCAGCGCGAAATTCTCGAAGAGACCGGCATCAAGATCGCACTTCCCGCGACCCTGACCGGCGTCTACAAGAACATGAAGGGCCTGATCGTCTCGCTGGTCTTCCGCTGTGAAGCCGCCGACGGCGTGCCCACCACCGGTGACGAGACCCGCGCACTGCGCTGGGCCACCCGCGAAGAGGTCACCGAGCTTGCCGACGAGGCATACGCGATCCGCGTCCTGGACGCACTCGACGCGGCGTCCCCGCCAGCCATTCGCGCCCACGACGGCGTGAAACTCGTCTAGCCCAAACCCGCTGCACATGGCGGCCTACCAGCACGAAGGAACTTGTATGCACGAGTATACGAGTACAGCCCGGGTCTGGGGGCTGAGTTGCCCAGGATTCCCAGAAGAAGTGAGCCGGGCCCGCCGATGGACCCGTGACATCCTGCGTGGCTCCCCCTTAGCCGAAGACGCCGAACTGATCGTGAGCGAGCTGAGCACGAACGCGATCCGCCACACGGCGAGCGGCCGGCAGTCAGGCATCTTCCACCTGGCCGTCGCGGTCTCCGCTCAGGTGGTCGCGGTGTCGGTCACGGACGACGGCGGTACGGGCACGGCCCCGAAGGTCGAGCACCAGGACCAGGATGCCGAGCACGGCCGAGGACTGGGCATGGTCAGCGCCATCGCCCACCGGGTCGTCGTGCACAACAGCGACAAGGGCTACACCGTCACCGCGGAGCTCTACGCGGACACCCGACTCGGAGGTCACCCATGCTGACGAGGCCGACACAGTGGGGCTACTGGTGCGAGTGCTGGACCGAGGACGTGTCTGGCGAGTGGCCGGCGGAACTGCGGGCATCGTTCGACGCCTACTCCGCTCCGCAGGCAGACCGTTGGGTCGCGGTGGCACTCCGCACGATCTCCCCGACCTTGGACACGGACGCTTCCGACGAGGCATGGGAGTGGCTGCAAGACGGCCGTATCGAGACCCGACGAGCCCTGCTGCGGGCCGACCCGTGCACGGTGTCAGTGACCCACGACGGCACTCGCATCACGTGGACGATCCGACCAGTACTCTTCCTACCGCTCGCGCATCGCCAGGGCGCCGAACTTCCCTCGTGTGCTTACGATTTCAAGCCCCACCCCACAGAGTGAGTTACAACTTTCTCTACTGGTTCAAGGCGGCTCGCTCCGCTCACCGCGCGCGGCCCGGCCCCCGGCCGGGCCTGCGCTCCTGTCTCCGCCCCGCTCCAGCCCGGCCGGCGCCCGTGCCGCGCTCACAGCAATCAGCCACTTGCCGCCAGAGAGGGGGTACGTCGTGGCTAGGGCGGTCGGCTCCACGGCTTTACGGAGCCACTTTGGCGCGAGCCTCGAAGATCATGGCCCCAACGTCGTGCTTTACCGGGCAGGTCCACAGACTGCCCGACGCGCCGCAAGCTTACGGGGCCATGATCACTCGCGCCAAAGCAGCGCCACCCCAAAGCCGCTCCGCCGACCTCCTCACAGGATCCGTTGGCTGTGTGCCGAGATCTCAATGGTCTGCGGCTGTCCCGCGACGGCACCGCGACGTTTGATCTGCTGCGAGGAGACCCACACGATGTCCGGATGACCAGTGGCAGCCAGCTGACGAAATGCGCCCTCTTGTTCTTGATTCGGCACAAGCTCATAAACGTCCGCCACAAGAATCTCTAGTGATTCAGCCCACGGACTGTAGCGAATCCGATCTACGTCTCGCCTGAGATAATTATGCATGATATGCGGGAATTTATCTGACGGCAGAATGCCAGTGGCGAGCAATTCTTCTTGAAACTCTCGCCATGGAGAGTCCTCGCGGCCTTGCCGAGAGTCGAACCACCGGAAAAACTGAAATATCTTCCTCCCTGGAACTCGCACGCGCAGATCGCCATAGCTCGCGGAATCAAGAGGGATCAGATCATCATCCGTTACCTCCATGGCGGAAAGCGTAGCGTTTCCTTGCGGCGACACCTTATGCACCCCGCCCACCGGTTGGAACTGAGTGCGGTACCGCGATCCCCGGATCAGTAGATACTTTCCATCAACATAAATTTTGAACAGATATGAGGTCGAGACGCGGATGGAACGGTTGCGATAGCGCAGCGAATACCAAAGGTGACGAATATTTCCCCAGTTCTGCGCTATCTCGTCAACCACTGGCACGAACAGGCCGACACTGAGGCCGGCTGTCATATTGACGACGGTGGAGTTAGTTATAAAAAAGCTGGCTATTCCTGATGAAATCGCCAGGAGTGCGTAAACAGTAAGCCGCAGCAAAGAAATCTCCTAGCGAGGTAGAGGTACCATTGGGTCACCGAGGAGGTAGCGGCTCACCCACATTAGCCTGGAATTAGACTGTGCCAGTCTCTCAAGTAGTGGCCGGGAGACCGAACGGGCTTCGTACATTGCAACAAGCAGCGCGCGTCTAACGTTTACGTCGGATTCGTGCTCGTATTCGCGGCGTAGGAGCTGCCCGTCAGCAATCGTACTTACCCTTCCGAGATACCGGGCAGCAAACTCCCGAGGGAGACTTGACTTGTTCTTGTTCTGAAGTATTGCCCAGGCCGCATCTCGAATCTCGGCTGAGTTGATTCTCTGGCGCGTAGCGGCTTGGAGTACGCGCTGCTCCAGGCTGTCGTACTTGTGACCGGCAGCCAAGTGCAGCGTTGACACGTACGCCCGAGCGACTGCGTGCAAACGCTCAGGGAAGCACTCCAGGTATTTTATTATCTCAACCACCAAGTGGTGGCTTTCCTTGAGGTGTCGCAGGGCCCAAGGGACGGCGCGGTCATCCTTCAAGTTTCCCATGCGGAAGAGCGCGAACTTAATATCTCGATCTAACTGCTTCCCTTCAGTTGCTTCGAGAAAGAGTTTATAAAGCCTTTCATCAGCCCCGATTTCTCCGATTTTTAGCCCATAGTTGATCGCATCCTTTTCTAGATCTTCAAGTTGCGAAAGTGCGGTCGCCTCATCGTGGATGCTGGTCTTAGTCATAGACATGGAGAGGCGACGAGAGCGGAGAATGGAATTTATTTCAAGCAGAGCGTTCCGGAGTGACTCTCTCTCCGTGTCGAATATCATCATGTCATCCGAGTAGCGGAGGTACTCGAAAGCCGACCTGTGCACGAACTCATCTACGGGTAGCAAATAAAGATTGGCCAAGATTGCTGAAGAATCGGGCCCCTGCGGTATTCCCCAAGCGTGGCTCGACGACTGGAACATCCGCAGGTAAGTAATTAGGCGTTCTGTCACCTTAGATGAAGCACCTGTGGATTGGATATCAATTGCCAGCATATCGATGTCAATATGCTCGTAAAATGAGACCACATCAGTGCGAGCCAGCTGGAACGGGGTTTCGGTTATCAATTGTACCCCGCGCTTTTGCATGGAAACCCATGAGTTAACGGGAGACCAAAAGGACTTACCGTTGTCACCCCATCTTGCACTGTAAACGCTATCGCGAAGCTGCGCCTCAATCAACTCGGCAATGGAGAAGACGAGCGTGTCGTATACAAGGCGATCGTGCACTGTCAGACGTGCAATCGGGCGTACGGCGACAGGATTTTTAGGGAGATCCAAAACCTCAACATAGTCGGGGCCAACTTGACCGGTTCGGAGCGCGGTCACAACATTCTTGCGGACATCAAACCACGAGGCGTTTATATCTGCCCAATTAATGATGTCGGGTATTTCTGACCGTCCTCGCCCATGAAACAGGCGAGTCCACGCCTCATCGAGATATGTGAAGAACGGGCGACGGTTCATGTCTATCTTGCTGCTCCCCCTAGTCGGCGTCACCGACGCGCAAACACACAGCGTAATAGAAGAGGGGGGCTGAGTGACAGTCTCAGTCCTCAGGTGCGCCTGCCCTGCTTCCTGAGGCAGAGGACCGCAAGTCGCTGCCGCCCGCGACTGGGCTCGGTTGCTCCTCGAGTGATCGCGAAAACGTCTAGGGCCTGTGGTGGTTCAGCGACGCCCACGCGTGCCTGGTCGGTCAATCAACCCGCCGTCGTGACTGACTGTCATCGGCTGTGGTACAGACGGGCCGCAGCGCGATCCTCGAATGGTGATCACGCCGCCACTTGAAGGGGCGAGGGATGAACTCGGTCGGTGACAAGACGCGCCACACGAGTGCCAGATCGTGCGGGGAACACGGGGAGCACCAAGTCTCAACGGACTGCCCACAAGCCTTGACGCGCTCCCGCCGCAGCTCAGCAGCACTCCCACCTCCCCGAACTCAGTGCGTCGACGCTACCTCTAGCGGTCCTAGGCATCGCGCTGTCATACTGCCTGCAGTGGGCCGAAGTGTGCCCAGAAGACTCTAACCCCCGTACTTGCGGGGGTTTTTGCGTTCTCAAGGAGGCTCTGCACGTGGAGATCGTGGAGCTCTACCCCAGGGATCTTGTTTACGTCCATGAGGCAGAGGCACAGACGGGGGTCCCGCAGAGCGTGATCCGCAAGTGGGCAAGCAGAGGCAAGATTCATAGCTTTCCAGGCGACGGCCGGCTGTCGGGCAACGGGCACGGGTACAAGACCATGTATGCGTTGCCAGAGATCAAGGAGCTGGCGACGACCTACCGGCCTAGGCAACCGCGGAATCGATGACCCCGGTACGGCTTGAGTCCTAACGGTCGCACTAGCGCTCACCCCATCTAGCGCTCTCCTCCAGGCCCGAGCGAATCGCTCGGGCCTTTTGCATGCCCGGAATTGCGGGGGCTATCCAGAGTCCCGGAGATATCCAGCTGCCCAGCGCCACGCGCCAACGTGAGGTATGAAAGGGATCGATCGTGCGTTCTTCACTCGTCACCTACACGCTCGGCGCGACCAGCTCCAGCGCATCAGCGTTGAGCGGTGCTCCGTGGGGTGCAGTGCTTGCCCTCGCCTCTCTGACGCTACTGCTGCCTGTGATCCTCAAGGAGTGGCGTGATTGGCGACTCGACTGCCATCGAAGGACGGTTGACCGATGGGCAGAAGCACGCCGCCGTCGGCAGGAGGAGGTGCGTCGCGAGCTGCATCACGTGATCAGTCACGAGGTCAGACAGCTCCCAGACCCGGCGGCGCGGGTTGAGACCTATCTACAGCTGTTCGAAAAGACTGCCTCTGACGACTCTCCGCAAGAACCACCACAGCCTGGTGAGGGAGCTGGTAACTCGCCCTAGGAGGATCCGCCTCGAACGGTTGGGGGAACCGATCAACGTTTCGCGGCCTCGCCGGGCCGTCCGAGGTCGCTCGGCAGTGGCCAATGACGACCATCAGGCGCACGTGCCCACCGCCTCTGAGCAGCGAAAACCCAGCTCACCAAGATCCCCGGCAAGACCCAGGGCAAGAAGACATCTCAGGTTGCGCTGCGTGGCGGACCCGGCAAGTTGTGTCACGCATGACCGCATCCGCCGGCGCAGTGCAGCGAGCACCAGTGCGCTCAGGATCTTGCCATGCTCCGTGTCCAATTCGCGCTCTACCTACACGCTCCAGCCATCCGCACTCTGAGCCATAGAGGAGCGTCACGACCGTAGGGGGAGTCATGGCGAAGCGTCGTAGGCCGCAACCCAGGGACAGCCGCGGCCGATTCACCAAGACCGGCATGCCGGTCTGGCTGGGCGTCGTGGTGGTCATCGTCCTGCTGTACGCCTACGCCCGCTAGCCCCGACGGGGCGCTGACGGACCAAGAGTTGCACCACAACCGCACCAGATGGAGCGGGGAGCAGCGGGGAATCACGGTGAAAGAACGACGGAGCCGATGAGGCACCATCTGGCGTTCCTGCCCAGGTCAGCGCCCGAGGCAGCATCAAAAGATCGCAGCTTGCCAAACTGAGAGCGCG
Organism: Streptomyces sp. NPDC051133; assembly: GCF_040682635.1. NCBI lineage: Bacteria > Bacillati > Actinomycetota > Actinomycetes > Kitasatosporales > Streptomycetaceae > Streptomyces > Streptomyces sp. NPDC051133. The sequence goes on along the minus strand of NZ_JBFBBK010000073.1, from coordinate 19,181 downwards.
AGGTCGATTCTCAGCGCCCGCTCCAACACGAACGTCCACGTCACGGACCCGCGGGTTTAGAGCAGGGTTCCAGTAGTAGCCTGCGAGCAGTGCAGGCTCGGACGCTGGGGGACAGCGCGTGATCGTTCGGACCATAGCCCCGAAGGGGATGCCACGCCCCACCGGGGAGGGCGGCCACGCCCTCCTTGACGTGATCTGGCGGCACTTCTGCAACGCTGGCCGCTGGCCGACGTTCGATGAGGTCGATCGGCGGCTGTATGCGTCTGGTGTGCAATTCGAGGAGGCAGTAGCGCAGTTGTGTCCTGCGCTACTGCGGGGAGTTTTCACAGGCCGTCTCGTAGTGCCGCAGGGTGCAGATGAGTTGTCCTTGACGATCGCCGGGGCCGCGAACTGCGCGGACACCGGGCAGGTCATCAGCGTGTTCCTCGCTATGGTGCGGACAGCGGGCACAATCGAGCCCCACTACCAGCCCAAGGAGCCCGGTCAGCTACCAGAGCTGCGGCCCTCCGATCTGCGCGGTGTGTACGGCGTCGACCCGCGCTCGCTGACGGACGAGGTGATGTACGGCGCATTCGCGCTCGGCCTGCACGAGCCCTGCTTCCGTGGTGGCAGCCACAGCCCCGACCCAGGTGTGTTCGACTGGTCGCTGAACTTCGACCGCGGCATTCGGCCGTACGCTGGCGTACATAGCCTGCGCGACTACTGGAGCGTCCGCGCACGCGAAGTGGGGCCAGCTCGTACCGAGGCCGAGAGCCAGCCCTTCCAGAAAAGCCAGGAGCCGGAGCCCGACTTCGCTCCCATCCCAGCCACCCGACCTCCCATCACTACACCCGACATGGAGCCGGCAGGCGCCCTGTCCGTCACCTGCAGCCTGCATCCACTGATCGCGGAGGTCGCCACCGAGCGGTACAACGGCGGCTTCTACTACGACGCGGTCAGGAGTGCCTTCCAGGCTGTGGAGCACCGGGTGGCGGTCCTGGTCGGGGCTACCGAGGTCGGCGAGCGGCTGATGGGTATCGCCTTTGGCGCCAAGCCAGACCCCCCGAAGGTCACGGTGACCCGGTTCACGGGAAGCTCGCTGGAGAGCGAGCAGAACGGCATGCAGTTCCTGTTCAAGGGCGCGATGGGCGCGCTGCGTAACCCTCGCATGCACGGCCCGGACGAGAAGGACGCCCGCGACGAGGCTGACGAAATGCTGGTCTTCGCCAGCTTCCTGATGCGGCGCCTCGACATCGAAGACGAGAAGCGCAAGGCCGCCTCATCGGGCCCGTGATCGCGTGCTGCCTTTAGCTGGCTGCGGGCGCCCGGATGGGCGCCTGGAGGGGCCCGTGAGGTTGCGCAAACTGCTCATCGGCGCCTGGCCGTGGCTCAACTACAAGCCCGCGATGGCCGACACGAATCGACCAGGCCACCACGCCTTCCCCGAGCTGAACACCTCTGGGCGCCCGGCGAAGAGCTGCGCCGGCTCGGCGCCTAAACGGCGAGCAGGACGCCTCGTCGGCTGAGGTTCGTGCCACAACCGTGCCAGAAGCAAGGGTCAGCCACGGTCAACACCGGTGCTCTGCGGTCGAGTATCGATTCGCTTCATCGGCCGACGACGCTGCAGCTCAGCCCGCAGTTCACCCAGCCTCTCTCCTAAAGCGGTGGCTTCATGGCAACCAGCGGCAGTGGCCAGCTAACGCAGGCCACGAGTGCGCTGCCGTCCTCGGTGAGGAAGAGCAGGGTGAACCGTGTCCGATTGTCAGGATCGATCAGCGCTGAGCGCACAGGCCGGCCATATTCCCTGATGAGCTGCACTGCTCGCTCCAGGCCAGGAGGTTCGAATCCGCGCACCCGCATGCGCTGAAGTCGGCGACTGAAGACCCCGGCATGCGCACCAGTGGGTTGTACCCGTTCCTCCACCGAGTAAGGGGCGCCGCTGCGGAGGGCGGCCAGAGCTATCACGGACGCCTCGTCATCACCGATCAACAGCGATTCCAGCACATGCCGTTCCATGGTCACCCCGTTTGGATCGTGCGGTACAGCAGCCAGGTACCGCAACCCTAGTGACCGGCCCCGCACGGTAGCGTCCCTCCGGGTCACGGCACCCACCAGGCGGCTTGGCAACTGGCCCTGATGCAAGCCCGGGGCCTGACCGATGGCAAGGCTCCGCCCAGCGCCGTGGCTCATGACCGGCCCGGGCCGTCTCTGGGCCGTCGGAGGATGCTCAAGGACGACCAACGCTGACAAACATCGACGGCTCCGCCGCTCGTTAGAACGCCGACCAGAGACGGAGCTTCCCATAGGCTCCGATCATGGACGTCCGCGTAGAGATCGCCCGGGAAGCAAGTCAGGAACTTGTCGACGCCTTCGGTCGACTGCTGCCGCAGTTGTCATCGAGAGCCAGGCCGCTCGACCATGAGGCAGTCAGCCGGCTGATGACCTGCGACACCAACACTGTGCTTATGGCCCGGACGGCCGATGGCATCGTTGGCACCCTGACTCTGACACTGGTGCCTCTTCCCTCGGGACTGCGGGGCCGGGTTGAAGACGTGGTCGTTGACACTGCCGCGCGGGGTCAGGGCGTCGCCGGCCTTCTCATCCGGGAAGCCCTGCGGATCGCCGAGAAGGCCGGTGCCCGAACGGTGGATCTCACCTCGCGCCCAGATCGCGGGGCTGCGAACCGGCTGTACGAGCGTCTTGGCTTCCAAGCCCGACACTCCACCGTCTACCGCCAGGAGCGAACGGACCTGTGGGGCGCAGCGCTGACATCTGACACCGACGGCTGACACCAACAGCGACGACCACGACCGGACGAGAGCGACCCGCGGTAGGTGGACCGTCGTGGGGCTGGGATCCCTCAAGCCTTCAGGGAGTCCGTGATCGACCTGGTAAGGATGAGGACAAACCTCAAGCCTTGGCCTACACGGGCGTCGGTCGCACCATCAGCCGACGCTCGTCACCTTGACTCGGTCATTGAGACTCCACGGACCTGGATTCTGAGCTGCCCGCTCCACGCCGAAAACACCGAACGGTCGCGTTAGATCCTCAAGTTACCCTCAGAGCCTCCGGTTTCTGATTGTCACGAACATGCCACTGAAAGTAGTGTCCAAGTGCTCGATCGCCACGGGGGCGGTCCACCAGCAAAGGTGTCACATGGGCATCAGCTCACGGCGCGCTATGACCGGCGCTGCCACTGCTTTGCTTCTCTGCCTCACGACTGCGGGCACTGCCGCCGCCGAGGAGGCACCGTCCGACACGGCGTCTGACAGTGCAGCGTCCGCGAGCACGGCGATATCTGCCGATCAAACGACGGACATCAACGACAGACAAGGGTGGGAAGACACCGACGATCAGCCGCTCAACGAAGAGACACCGACCATGTGCGATAGGCCCGAGACGTGGTACACCATCACGTCGAAGAAGGCCTACCACATCGGGTCATGGTGGAATGGCACCAAGTACAAGGATGGTCCGGGCGGCACCATAGCCGTGTCCGTTACCAAGGGCGGCACCATCTCAGCCGACATAACGGGCACTTTTGGGGCTGACGTTGACGCCATCGTCGCGACGGCCAAGGCCAGCGTCAGCTACCAGATCGGCGCCAGCGTATCCATCACCGCCGGCCACAACTACTCCCATCCCATCAGCCGGAACAAGTACGGCCATCTGCAGTACGGTTCGTGGGGCTACAAGACGACCTGGAAGAAGTGGCGTTCCAGCAGTGGCAAAAGCTGCAAAACCGTTGAGATCGGTCATGGAACAGCTATTTTGCCCACATCCGAAACTGGTTGGAAGTACTGGGAAACCTCCTCATGACTAATTTGAGCCCGCGGGCCTGGTTCGCCGGATGCGCTGTGGCAGCGTCGGCACTGCTGCTGACCTCGTGCACCTCCGGCAGTGGTGGAGGCGAAGCCGCCAACCCGACATCGTCATCAGCCACAGTGAGCGCGTCTCAGGGTACGACCAAAGCACAGGAGAAGAAGTTCACCGACCAGGCCCAGGCGGCCCTCGCCGCCGTGCACAGCGGAACGATGGTTGAGGCTGGCGCGGAGCGCGTGACCGACGGCATCCATACAGAGCCCACCCTGAACCGGGGCAAGACATACAAGCTCAACCTGGTGTGTATCGGCAGCGGCAACGCACAGTTGACACTTACACCGGCGAGCACCGGGCCAAAGGCCGAGGTGCCATGCGATAAGTCCGTTGTGCAGCAACGGATCACCGCGCACAAACTGCCGGTACGCATCGATGTCGATGGCGACAAAGGATCTACAGGCGTGATCGCCTGGCAGATCGACACCGTCTGATCGAAGCGCCCAGTGCGTACAGCAGCGAAGTACAGCAAACACAGCAACCGGCCCTGCCCAGCAATGCCCTCACAAAGCCGTCGCCCGGCCGGTATCACCGTCACCGACCGATCCACATAGAGCTACGGATCAGAAGTCTCTGACATCCACGGCTGACATCAACGACGCCGGACAGAGGCGTACACCAACCTCTCTGTCCGGCCGTCGCACCAGTTGCCGACAGCAGTCGCAGCGGGCCCGGATCGAACTCCTAAAGCGGGTGTCGCAGGTTCGAATCCTGCCGGGGGCACCAGGCGAAACGGCCCGGACCGGTCACGGTCCGGGCCGTTTTGACGGCACCGGTTGACAACAGTCGCCTCTCAGGCGGCCGGCCGACGGCGTTTGAGCTGGCGATCCATGTGGCTGATCGCCTCCCGCTGGGTGTCGTGCACGACGTGCGTGTACACGTCCATGGTGATGCTGATCTGGCTGTGTCCGAGGATCTCCATGATGACGCGGGCGCGACGCCGGCCGCCGTGAGGAGAGTCGCGGTGCCGTGGCGCGCATCGTGCAGCCGGACCACCCTCAGCCCCGCATCAGCGGCGACGTCGGGTATCTGGGACGGCTCCCTCGCCTGGACGGCAAGGGGACGTTCCTGTACATCGCCGGTATCCACGCCATCGGGGCAAGCGGAGTCGTCCACTACCTGGAGAACAACCTGGCCGAGCTGTACCGAGAGGTCCGCACTCGTCGTTTCTCCACCCTGATTTCGTGCCGTTACGACCCGGATACGCTCGAAGTGCTGGAGAGTCGACGCGTCACACCGCTGTACCGACACGAAGGCTGAGCATGCGCGTCGCCATTGACACCGAACCTGGTGGAGCGGCCCCCAACGAGGACTGGGTGGCCGCTACGCCGACTCTTGCCGTAGTGCTGGACGGACTCAGCACCGCAGGCCTGGACACCGGATGCCGCCATGGCGTCCCGTGGTTCGTGACCAACCTCGGCAGTCAGCTTGTTGCCATACTGGCGACCTCAGAGGCTTCGCTCACGGCCGGCCTGGCGAGTGTGCTCGAACGGGTGGCGGCGCTGCATCCCGAATGCGACCTCCACAATCCCGGAACTCCTTCGGCAACCGTTGCCGTCCTCCGGCAACGGGAAGGGTTCCTTGACCACCTGGTCTTGGCGGACTCCCCGGTCGTCCTCGAGGGTCCCGACGACTTCACCGTGGTCACTGACCTTCGCGTAGACGATGTGCTTCCGGAGCTCCGGGCCGAAGTGGAGCGGTACGAGACGCACACACCAGACCACCAAGAGGCGCTGCGTCGGTTCGTGACCGCACAGCGGCAGACCCGCAATACCCCGGCGGGCTATTGGGTGGCGGCGGCCGATCCAGAAGCGGCAGACCACGCGATTGTGGGCAGCACCGCGACCGAGGACGTACGAACCGCTGCGGTCCTCTCGGATGGCGCGTCGCGTCTGGTCACTGAGTACTCCATGGCGACGTGGCACGAGGTCTTCACCATGCTCCGGACCGGAGGACCGCGAGACCTGATTAATGCCGTCCGAAAGGTCGAAGCCATGGACCCGACAGGTCGGCGCTGGCCACGCTATAAGTCCGGTGATGACGCGACTGTAGCCTTTTGCACCTGGTGACCGTGAGACACGCAGCATTGCCGAGTGACTGCGTGAGGGTTCCTAAGTGGGTGCTTCTCCGATGAGGCGGGGAAGCACCCACTGAACACGATTAGCTCACCATTGCCTGGTCCGGGCACGTCTATTGATCCGATTCATGGATGCCTCAGCGTGTTCCGGCCGGGATTGACGGTCGCTGGTTCGTCAACCGGTCAAGCTCGTTCTCGGGTTCGGGAAATTTCCCGAACCAGTTGAAAAGAGGAGCAGAGTAGATGAGTCCTGAGTGCAGCACAGGGGCCCGACTCCCGGCGCGCCTGGGCCCGCTGCCCAGTCAAGGCAGGTGGACGACCGGCGGCACGCTCGCCTCCCTCGCGATCGTCCTGGCGACTGGAGTGGCTGGGCCGGCCGCGGCCGCAGCTCAGAGCGTGGGAGTGACGCGCGGGACCGTGACGGACGGATACGGCGGCGACACAGGAGCCACTGGCACCGTCCACACCACGGAAGTGCCGGGAAATTCCGTCCTGATGCCTCCGCACAGCTTCGCCAACTTCTCAACAGCTACCTGCCCGCCCGGACAGACGGCGATCTCTGGCGGTTGGTTCGGGGGCTTCGGGGTTGTCCCGGGTGCATCCAATCGAACGTCCGTCAACAACCCCGACGACAGCTGGACGGTGCGCTTCGACAACCTCAGCGACCTCACCGCAGGGGGTCACGCCATCGCGTACTGCTCGCCGTGAGACCGGTTGACGAACGAAATCGCAGCTCCGATGCCTTGAGTTGACGGCACTTTGTGACGGCAACACCGGCGCACGTTGCCGTACCAGGAGAGTCAGTCACGCACCATGCAGGCAGGCGGACGCAGCACAGGGGAAAAGGCCCCGGACCGATCATGGTCCGGGGCCCTATCATCTACTTCTGCTGGATCACTCATCTGTAGGGGTTGCACTCCCATGTACATGAGTGGCGGCGAGCTGGTCAGCGGCTGTGAGGGTGTCGCAGACCTCGACCACGCGCCCCTCGGTCGTACGTGCCTCACGGATCAGTACAGTGACGCGGGCCCGGCTCAGGTGGAGACAGGAGTGTGGGACAGGGCGGTGCGCAGCGCGAAGGCGCCGAGCAGGCCACCTGCCGTGAACCGCTGGGCGGTCATGGCGCGGGGCCTGACGGCCAGAAACCCCGACACCTGCGCTGCGCCCAGCATGATCAGGGCGTTCACGGAGATCCCCACGATGATCTGCACACCACCGAGCTGGAGTAGTTGCTTCCAAGCCGGACCTGCCAGCGGGTCGAGGAACTGAGGCAGCAGGGCGGCATACATAAGAGCAATCTTGGGGTTGAGCAGGTTGGTCAGCAGCCCCATCGAGAACAGGCGGAGGTCGGGCACCGGAGGCAGGTCCTGGGCCGGGGCGAAGGGCGAGCGTCCGCCGGGCTTGAGCATGCCCCAGGCGAGGTAGGCCAGGTAGGCGGCCCCAGCAAGCTTGACCACCATGAATGCCACCGGCACGGCGGCGAACAACGCGGACAGGCCCGCAGCCGCGGCCAGCAGGTAGCACACGAATCCCACGGCAGTCCCACTCAGACTAACCAGGCCCGCCCTGCGGCCTTGGGTGATCGCGCGGGAGGCGAGGTGGATCATGTTCGGTCCCGGAGTCAGGGCCATGCCCAGCTCGACCAGGGCCACTCCTCCGACTGCGGTCAGAGTGATCACCGGTCAACCTCCTGATCGTTCGTCGGGCACCTGATACGGAATGCGTCGCCCAGTCGCAACGGACGGCTACGACGCATCAGCAGCGCCTGTCTCGCCCGCTGCAGAATACGGTCTTGCCACTCGGCAACTTCATGCACCCCGGCCCAGTTCCCGGGCTGGCCGACGCATCAAGCCCTGAGCCCACGGCTGAAGTGACACCGAGAGCCTGGATGCCTGGCAACGATGTCTGAGGCAACCGAACGGAGACTCGATGCCCGAAGGGGGCACTCCCGCCCAAGAGTGCGGCATCAGTGTGCGGGGACCGACGCGAAGCCGCCCACAAGGAAGCACGTCAGGGAAGTGACGGGCCCCAACCACTCCGGGAGTCCGAGCGTGCTGCGCTTTTCGAAGCCGTGTCCGGCTCTTGGCACGGCGCCGGCGCGGCGGCGCAGCAGCTCTTGCGCGACGGCGTCCCGCTTGGCTTTGCCCGTCAGGGGGGCGGCGTCGAGTGCGGCCACCGGCAGGCGGCCGTATCCCGACACGACAAGGGTGAGGGCGGTCCGCCCCTCCAATGCCGTGACCAGGTGGTACGGGATCAGGTAGTGCGTGAAAGTGTTGTTCACCCGGAGACGGTCCTGCCCGAACGACACGTAGGGATTCAGGAACAGCCGCCAGACCACGTACATGCCGATCAGCATGGGAGCCAGCGGGATCAGGCGCGATAGCCACGAGCCGGTCACGGCCGCGTCCTCCTGGACCACCACCTGCAAGGTCACCATCGCTGCCTGTCCTGCGACAGCCAGCACCACCTTGGGGGTTCTTCTGATCCTCACCACTGAGCTGGTTCCTTCGTCGTGTCCGTTCGGAAAGCCCCCCGGAACCGGGCGGGGCGAGAAACCTACTAGGTACTGTCCGGCGGGTCATAGGTCACCGCAGGTGGAGACGGTCCGGCCCCGTGCCAGGCCGTCTTGGTTTCCGTCTCATTCAGCTCCGTTCACGGCCGTTCAGAAGGGTCCACCAGCAGAGACCGCCTCGGCCTGCAACCGACCATGAACGCAGGTGAGGTGAACGGCCCCGGCTGCTTCGTACGAGTCACCAACAGACTTGGAAAGCGTGCATGGGCTGCCAACTACGCTGCCAACCGCACCTCGACCAGCTCGGGGTCGAGTAGCGGTTGGCGAGCTCCGGGGGCATCGGTGGGTATCTGGGACGTGAAGACGAACAGCGAGCGCGCGCAGTGGAGCTTTGTGCCGCAGGTCGGCGTGGGACCGCTGCGCTTCGGGATGGCTCCCGACGACGTTGATGCGGCTCTTGGGAGCAAGTCCCCGTCCCGCCGCCTTGTCCAGCGTTCGTCGGGTACTTACGAAATCGTCGAGGCGCAGTTCACCGAGTTGGGGGTGACCGCCTACTACGCGACGGGGCAGACCTTGGCCTGCGTAGCCGTCGATGCTCTTACCGGCCCCCAGGTCGTGCTGGACGGCACGGCTCTTGTCGCCCGCGTGCCGTCCGAAACAGAGGACTGGTTGTGCAACCACACGGAAGCCCATGGGTTGAATCTGATCTACACGCACGCGGCAGATCCAGGCTCGGGAGATCTCGGACTCATCCTGCGCGCGCAACGAGCCGGAGACATCGTCCTCACCCGGCCTCTCTTCCTCATCCGCGAGTGGGCAGAGAACAGTTGGGACTGCATCCCCGGCGAAGAAACGTTCTGACGCACACGAGTCCGCTGCACCACAAGCGCACCACATCGAGCGGGGAACCATTGGACGTCAGAGATTCGGTGTCTTCATCCAGATCGACGGTCACGCCAACGCTGTCAGCCCATCCAGGGCCTGCGGAGCGGCGAGGTCATGGGGTGTGCGGTGTGCGTCCAGCCGACGCGACTGTCGGGGGCTTGGAAGGGGTGCCGGACAGGTGAGGCGCGGCCGTGTCGGAGCCGTTCGGTCATCGGTGCGACCAGGACCGGGACGGTGCGCAGCAGGGCTCCTGCCGGCCCGACGCCCGCAGGCGGGCGAGTCGGTTGCCGATTCCTCTGGCGAGGCCGAGGTAGCCCTGGATGCTCCTGGAGCCAGGAAGGTGACCTGACGGGCGGCCCGCAGGGTGCGGCAGGTGATCGCGCCCGGCCCAACTCGGCCAGGAGGGACGCGTTCGGCCGAACTGCGATTGAACGGCGTTTCTCACGAATCGTCGCGTGGTGTGCGCGACAGCTGAGACTGTTCCGTTCTACGGGAGGACCAGCCCTCGATGTTGTGCGGAGGCCAGCGCGGCGGCACTGCTGGATTTCGGGCTACTCGATCACTGCGGACAGCAAGAGCGCGAGCACCAAAGGCGAGCAGCAACGCGATAATCGCGAGCATTGCGCTACCCTCTGCCAAGTCAGATCCGTCCGGCGTACCGTGGATCCAATCCACAACTCCTACGACCATCGGGATCACGTAAGTATTGGCACCCAGAAACGCCACATAGTAAATTATCCGCCATATCTGAGCAGGTATTCCCTGGAGCGACCGAAGCAGGAGCAGTCGACGTAGGACATTCAACTGCGCCTGGGGCGCCACTTCCGCCTGGGACACCTCCGCTTGAGCGGATTCAATCGCCGCGTAGCACCTGTCCAGCCATTCTCGAGCAGACTGAGATTCTTGCCCTAATGGGCCCAATGATTCACGAGCCTGTAGCCACCCATGAATAAATTGCACCTCCGCTTGACCAAACTCGATTTGACGGCGAAGCCGGTGATCGCGGCTCTTTTCCATGCGACGGTCTTTGAGTAGAATGCCCAGGGCCGCTATTGCCGCCGTCAGCACAGGCACCAAAAGTGAAATGACAGCCGAGAGTACGTCTTTTTCCGTCATAGCTTCATTCACCCCGCTTGACGAAAGGCGTGTCGCGTTAGCGAAGCAGGGGTCGGCAGGGCCCTACATCCAGCCTGCCCCTCCTCGTCGGTCAGAGCATGTCGGGGGCGATCGTCGTGATCGCACACCACGGCCCAGCGCCCAGTAGTCGGTCCGACACAGCTTGACGCGGCAGTCTCCGCCGGTCGGCAGCAGTGGGAAGTGCTCCACGTCGTAGTGCTCGCCGTCTCGTGCCAGTGCCAGAGCTGGAACGTGACGGTCCGTTGCGAGGCGGGTCGGTCGCGTAGCGGCTCGTCGTAGGAGCGCGTGCTGAGCAGCAGCAGGCCGGCGGGACGCAGCACGCGGCGCATCTCCGCCAGGGAGGCGTGGACGTCCTGCTCCGTCAGCAGGCAGACGACGGTGTCGAAGCGGCCGTCGGGAAAACGGCAGGCGCCGCATGTCGGCGACGGCCGTGCGCAGCGGCACATCGCGGTGGACGGCCTCACGGGCAGCGCGGGCGGCGGCACGGCCGGTGAGGTCCGTGCCGATGTCACGGTGCCCGCGCAGCGCCAGGCCGATGGTCTGAGTGCCGGTGCCACAGGAGCAGTCGAGCACCGACGCGCGGCTCTGGCCCATCAGGCCGTCCAGGCATCTCCCTGCCGGCGCATGCTTGCGTCCCAGTCCGTGTAGATCAGGTGCTAGTCGTCGGCCGGCTCGTCATAGAAATGTGCCACCGGGGTCTCGGAGATGGCCCGAGGCTGCGGTGCACAGGACCCGGCGCGAGGGCCCCGGACCGGTCACGGTCCGAGGCCCTGGACGGGGCCGGCGCCGGGCGCTAGCCGGTGATGCCGGGCATCGGTACGACCTTGGTGAGGTTCACGGCCCGGCGGATGGCCGCGGCGAGTGCGACGGCGTTGCCGACGGCCCAGTAGTGGACGAAGAACAAGTGAGGGTCGTCGTTGAGGTGGTGGTGATGCACCTCGACGAGCTCGACCCCGCCGCGCCGCAGGGCCACGAGAACGGGCTGTACCTCCTTGGCGGTCATGACCAGATCGCCGCTGACCGCGGCCTTTCCGCCGCCGAGCGCCTGGAAGTTGACGGAGGTGGTGGCGCCCAGTCCCGGGGGCAGCGCCATGTCGCCGTCCGCGATGGTCTCGGCGCGGACATAGGTGCAGGTGTAGATCCCGCTGCTGGCAGCCCCCTTGACGCCCATGGCGGCATCGATCGAAGCGGTGTCCAGATCGACGGGCGGGGAAGCGGTGACGGGTTCGGCGGGCGGGGTGCTGGTGCAGTCCAGTGCCGCGCGTACACCGCGGGCAACGGCGACCGGATCGTGGCCGTGAGCGTGCAGATGAACCCACCACACGTCCGGGTCATGGGCCAGCAGATGCTTGTGGATCGCGGTCAGCATGATTCCCCGCTGCTGCAGGACATCACAGAAATGCTGCAGTTCACGCTCGGTGACCACAGTGTCCCCCATCATGAGGGTGCTGTGGTCCGCGTAGCGCACGAAGGACACGTGCGTGCCCAGGGCGAGGGCGGGCTTGATCAGGATGCCTCGCGAGAAGACCCTGAGGTCCCGGCGCGGAAAGGCCGTGTGGTACATGAACCGTCTCATGTCACCGGGGCGACCGAGCACCCCGCCCACGGCCGACCAGTCCGTCAGCTTGGTCATCACCGGTGGGAGCAGATCGCGGCCCTGAGAGCCGGAAGACAGGGGTTGGGCCCGGGCCGGCACACCGGTGAATGCCGGCACCAGGGCTGCTGCGGCCAGCACACCGCGCCGGGACGCGGTAAGTCGGGAGCGGGTGTCCTGCTGTCGCTCGTCATCCATGTACGCCTCCTGACGCGATGCAAGCACGGAAGACGGCGTCGACCGCCGACCGGCACAGCTGCATCCCGCCGGTGGGGGCACCCCGTTGGGCCACCCAGCGCACACCCTCGCCTCTGATCGGTGATCGCGGGCTGCTGGTATGCGCTGTTCGCACCGCTTCTGGCGACGGCAGCCGTCCGATTCCGGGCAGCGGCGCCGAGCTCCCGGCGACGTACATCCACCACTGCCACCTCCTCGAACACGAGGACGCCGATCTGATCCGGGCCTCCATCGAGTGAAGCGAGCCCTCGGCGCGTGGTGGTGAGGGGGGGCGGCGGGAAGGGGTTCGCGTGCATCGGACTCTCAGTGCACCGGACGAGCGACGGGCAGGAAACATCCCCATGGCGAAGTTCCTCATCCAGGCCAGTTACACGCCCGAGGGCACGAAGGGCCTGCTCCAGGAGGGCGCGAGTGGACGTCGCGCGGCCGTCGACCGGGTCGTCGGCGACCTCGGCGGGACGGTGGAGGCCATGTACTACGCCTTCGGGGAGGACGACCTCGTGTGCATCCTCGACTTCCCCGATCCGGTGTCCATGGCCGCCGTGAGCCTCACCGTCAAGGCCAGCGGCGCCCTCCGCACCCGCGCCACCCCCCTCCTCACCGTCGAGGAGATCGACGAGGCCGCCCGCCGGCAGGTGGCCTTCCGCGCTCCCGGCGCGTGAGGGACACGGGTCAGCTCCCGGCCGGGACCACCGTGCCGAAGGAGGCTGCGGCTATCCGCTGGACGTAGCGCATCTCTGTGCCGTCCCGGTGGGTGGGGTTGACCGAGTAGACGATCTTGCGGGACAGGTCGCGGGTGGCGAAGGCGCCGCTCGTGTATCCGGGGCGGGAGCCCGTCTTGCCCCAGACCGTGACGCCGTTGGCGGCCGTGACGCGCATCAGGCCCGTGGTCATGCGGGCCCGCCCGGCGTCGGCCTCGGTGCGGCACTGGCTGCTGTGGAAGCTGGGGACGTCGGACCAGGGCGGTCAGCAAGGCGCTGGAGGCAGCCAGAGCGGCCCAACGGGCGCGGCGGGCAGAGCTGTTCACGAGAGGACTCCCGGATGCGGTCGGGCCGGCGAGCCGCCGGCCCGATCACGAGTCTCGCCCGCCGCGGCGCACCGGCTCATCAGGGAACGTCCCGGAGCCGACCCTGATCCAACCTGGTACCGGGCGGGGTTTTTGACGGATTCCTGACGCGTGGGCCCGCACCGTTTCCCTTCGGAGCGGTGTCCTATCCGGTGTCCTGGCCGGTTGTGAGGAATGGAGTGCCCATGGAAGGCACCGTGATCACGGTCGTGGTGGTGGCGCTGTTCGCGCTGCTCGTGCTGAAGAGCGGGATGCGGGTCGTCAACCAGGTGGAGCGTGGGGTGGTGTTCCGGTGGGGGAAGGCGCTGCCCAGTCACCGGCAGCCCGGGATCACCTTCCTGATCCCCTTCGCGGACCGCATGCGCAAGGTGAACGTGCAGGTGGTGACGATGCCCGTGCCGACCCAGGAGGGCATCACCAGGGACAACGTCTCGGTGAAGGTCGACGCCGTCGTCTACTTCCGGGTGACCGACCCGGTGCGGGCGGCCATCGAGGTGCAGGACTACACGTTCGCCGTGGGGCAGGTCGCCCAGTCCTCCCTGCGGTCCATCATCGGCAAGAGCGACCTGGACGACCTGCTGAGCGACCGGGAGCGGCTGCACGAAGGACTCGCCCTGATGATCGACAGCCCCGCCGCCGGGTGGGGCATCCACATCGACCGGGTCGAGATCAAGGACGTCCAGCTGCCGGAGTCCCTGAAGCGGTCCATGTCCCGGCAGGCCGAGGCCGAGCGTGAGCGGCGGGCCCGGGTCATCACCGCGGACGGTGAGTTCCAGGCCGCGCAGCAGCTCGCCAACGCGTCGAGGATCATGTCGGACACGCCCGAGGCCATGCAGCTGCGGCTGCTGCAGACCGTCGTCGAGGTCGCCGCCGAGAAGAACTCCACCCTCGTCATGCCGTTCCCGGTGGAACTGCTGCGGTACTTCGACCGGACCGTGCAGAAGATCGACGCCGACCTCAGCGCGCCTCGGCCGACTCAGGAGACCCGGCCGAGCCCAGCCCCGGCCGAGCAGGTCCAGCAGGGCCCGAGCCCGGCGGTTCCGGTGCAGGACGGCCCCGAACAGCCGTAGCCAGCGTCAGCGTCACGCACACCGAGCCCGCCGCCATGGCGGTCATCGCCACGGCGGGCGAGGTGAGTTGGGCCAGCGAGCCGGCCAGGGCCGCGCTCACCCCCTGCATGGTCAGCATGCCGGACGAGTGCAGGCCCAGGGCCTGTCCGGCGAGTTCACCGGGAGTCAGCTCCATCAGCCGCTCCTGCTGGACCAGGCTCGCGGCGAAACCGACGGGGGCCAGCGTCGCGCACACCACCGCCACCGGCAGGGGCGGGTGCACGCAGAAGACCAGGTACGGTGCCGCCAGCAGCAACAGCAGCGGTGCGGCCGAACGGCGGCGCAGCGCGGGCCGCAGCAGACGGCCGACCGTCAGGTCCCCGGCGAACATGCCCAGCGCCCCGCAGGCGAACAGGGTGCCGGCGGCGTGCGGGGCGTAGGAGACGTACAGGGACTCGCAGCCCACGACCATGCCGTTGGGCAGCCACAGTCCCAGGTAGGTCAGGCGGCGCGGGCGGTGGGACCACAGCAGGGCGTTGGTGCGCCAGGTCGCCGACGCGGAGGGGCGGCCCGTGGTGCGGGGCGGGCGGGCGGTCAGGCCGAGGCGCAGCGTGAGCGCGGCCGACAGGTAAAGGGCCGCCGACAGCAGCAGACAGGTGCGCGGGGAGAGCGCGGCGAGCAGGATCCCGCCGGTGCCGAACCCGGCGATCTGCGCCAGCCCGCTCATCATGTTGAACAGCGAACGGCCTGGCAGGTAGCCGTCCTTGGGCAGGATCTCGTTCAGCAGGCCCCAGCGGACCCCGCCGCCGAGGGAGGCCACGAGCCCCAGGACTAGGACTACGGCGAAGACCGCGCCGACCGGCAGGCCGGGCAGCGCCTGCACCGCCGTACCGGCCGCGAAGGCCAGTGCGATCGCCGACAGGGCCGTACGCGGCGGCAGCCGGTCGGCGCCGGAGAGCAGGACGGTCGCGCCCAGCACCTGGGCCAGCGAGGGGCCGAACATGCTCACCGCCGACAGCAGCGGGGAGCCGGTCGCCCGGAACACGAGCGTGCCGAGGGCGAGTCCGCCGACGGTCTGCGCGGCGGTCTGCGCGGCCGAGCCGAGGAAGAGCGGGGTGAACTCCGGGGTGCGGAACAGGGATCGGTAACTGGGCATGTCCGGAGTCTCGGGCGGGGTGCGCAGGGGTCGTTATTGTTTCGCCGTGGCGCGAAAGGTCGTAGGGCCGTGAGGGGGGACCCGTGGGGTGGTGGCAGCTCAACGCGGACACGCTCGCCCGCAGCCGGTTCGTCATCTCGCCGCTCGCCGAGACCTTCGCGTGTCTGAAGCTGCTGCACGCGGGTGAGGGCGCGCACCCCGGTGAGCGGGAGTGGCTGCGGGCCCATCTGCCCGCTTATCAGGCGCTTTTGGGCGCGGATCCGGTGACCGCGCGGCTGGTGGAGACGGGTCTCGGGCGGCTCTGGATCGCCGACTTCCTGACTCCGACGCCCCGGGACGGCGAGGGGTTCGCCGAGGAGGTGGCCCGGGTGCGGTCGACCCCGGCGGACGCCGCCCGTGCCCACCTGCGCGTGTCCCTCGCCGGTCCGCTGCCCGCCGTGCTGGACCGGGACGACCTGCCCGAGCGGGCCGCCGCGCTGCTGGAGTGGGTGTGGGAGGAGGCCGTACGGCCGTCCTGGGCGCGCCGTCGGCGGGTGCTCGAGGCCGACGTGGTCGCACGGACGGCGCAGGTGAGCCGGGGCGGCTGGGCGAGCGTGCTGGACTCGCTGCGGCCGGGGCGCACCCGGTGGCTCGGCGAGAACCGGCTCCAGATCAACCTGCACGAGTATCCGCCCCGCGAGATCTCCGGGGCCGAGATGCTCTTCGTGCCGGTGACTCCGCAGCGGCACGGCTGGGTGGCCTGGGAGGAGGGGGAACGGTACGCGGTGGTCTACGCCTGCGCCGGGGTCCTCGCCGACACCGGGGGCCGGGCCGTGCCGGCGGGGCTGGGCGCGCTGCTGGGGGCGGCCCGGGCCGAGGTGCTGGTGCTCCTCGACTCCCCCATGAGCACCACGCACCTGACGGCGGTGACCGGGCAGGGGCTGGGTTCGATGGGCCGGCATCTGAAGGTCCTGCGGGAGGCGGGCCTGGTGGCCCGGTGGCGGTCCGGACGGTCGGTGCTGTACGCGCGTACGGCGGCGGGTGAGGTCTTGGTGGACGCCGGCGGGGCGGGACTCGGGGACGAGCCTGGGCGGGGCCCGGGACTCGGGGCTGAGGCGGGACGGGGCCCGGGGATGAGCCTGGGCGGGACTCGGGAATGAGCCTGGGCGGGGCCCGGGGCACAGGGCTGACTCGGGACGGGGCCCGGGGACGAGCCGGAGCGGACTCGGGAATGAGCCTGGGCGGGGCCCGGGGCACAGGGCTGACTCGGGACGGGGCCCGGGGACGAGCCGGAGCGGACTCGGGGATGAGCCCCGAGCGGAGCCCGGGGATGGGCCGGGGCGGAGCCCGGGGATGGGCCGGGGCGGAGCCCGGGGATGGGCCGGGGCGGAGCCCGGGGATGGGCCGGGGCGGAGCCCGGGGATGGGCCGGGGCTGAGCCGCTGACGCCGTTCCGTTCCCGGGCGCGACTGCGCTACCCCCTGGAAGCCGCCGTACCGGCGGATCCGCAGACGAACGGAGGCCCATCGCGACCCCTCCCGTGGAGCGCTTACCATCCGGACATGACGACTACTGACCACAACGGCTCCCCCCTGGACGTGGAGATCGGGGCCCTGCGGGGCGGCTCCGCCGATCTGTCGCAGTACGCCGGCAAGGCCGTGCTGCTCGTGAACGTGGCCTCCCAGTGCGGCCTGACCCCGCAGTACGCGGGCCTGGAGAAGCTCCAGGAGCGGTACGCGGAGCAGGGCTTCACCGTGCTCGGCGTGCCCTGCAACCAGTTCCTCGGGCAGGAGCCCGGCAGCGCCGAGGAGATCGCGGAGTTCTGCTCGGCGACGTACGGCGTGACCTTCCCCCTCACCGAGAAGGTGGAGGTGAACGGCGAGGGCCGGCACCCGCTGTACGAGCGGCTCGTCGGTTTCCCCGACGCCGAGGGCGAGAGCGGCGACATCCAGTGGAACTTCGAGAAGTTCCTGATCGGCCGGGACGGGCAGGTCGTGGCGCGGTTCCGGCCGCGCACCGAGCCGGACTCCACCGAGATCGTGACCGCGATCGAGGCCCAGCTCGGCTGAGGCCCGGCGGCCTCGTCCCCCGACGTCGCCCCTTGCCCCTGTCCCTTGACCTCGTCCCTTGACCTTGTCCCTGGGGCAGGGACGAACGTCCTTCGCGCCGGGCGGAGAGGAAACGCCCGGTGACGGAGGATGTCACCGTGCACGAGGAACTGCTCACCATCGGCGCGTTCGCCGCGCGGGCCCGGCTGTCGGCCAAGGCTCTGCGGCTGTACGACCGGCTCGGCCTGCTGGCCCCCGCGCACGTGGACGAGGTGACCGGCTACCGCTACTACCGCGCCGACCAGGCCGAACGGGCCCGTCTCGTGGCCCTGCTACGGCAGCTGGACATGCCGCTCGCCCGGATCGCCGAGGTGGTCGGGGCCGAGGGCGGCGAGGGCGCCGAGCGGCTCGCCGCCTACTGGGCGGACGTGGAGGCCCGGGTCGCCGGGCAGCGGACCCTCGCCGCCTACCTCCGTGGCCGGCTGTCGGGGAGGAGTTCCGAGATGTACGAGCAGTTCGTGATCGAGACCGTGGACGTGCCGGCGCAGGTGGTGATCACCGAGTCGCGGCACACGCTGGCGGACGAGTTGCCGGCCTGGATCGGCGCGTCGCTGGAGCGGCTGGAGGCGGCGGCACGGGGGTGCGGAGGAGTCACCGGGGCGCCGTTCGTCATCTACTACTCCGAGGTCTCCATGGAGAGCGACGGACCGGCCGAGTCCTGTGTGCCGGTGGCCGACGAGGCCGCGGCACGGGCCTGGGCGGCCGGACACGGGCGGCCCTGGGAGACGAAGGTACGGGTGGAGCCGGCGGCCCGGCTGGCCTACACGCGGATCACCAAGGCGCAGGTCGCGCATCCGCAGATCCTCGCCGCCTTCGAGGCGGTGGAGCACTGGATGGCCGGGGAGGGGCTGGAGATGGCCGGCCCCTGCCGGGAGATCTACTTCGCGGACTGGGAGGCGGCGGGAGCCGAGGACCCGGTGTGCGACGTGGCCTTTCCCGTCAGGCCCTGAGGTAGGCCGGGCCCTGAGGTACGCCGGGCCCTGAGGTACGCCGGGCACGGCCGAGCCCTCTCGGCAAGGACGGCGACTGGTCGAGAGGGCTCTTCTGGTGGTGCTTGTGCAGTTGTTCCGACGAGGGTCAGGGAGGAACCCCTTACGCCTTGACCGAGGCCACGAAGGCGTTCCACGCGTCGGCGGGGAAGGCCAGGACCGGACCCTCGGAGACCTTGGAGTCGCGAACGGCGAGTTCGGCGTCGGTGGGCGACTTGACCTCGACGCAGGCGCCGTTGCCCGCGGAATAGGAGGACTTCATCCACGTCTCCGAAGCGCCCTGAATCAGTGCCATGTCCACTCCTGTTGCGAGTTGCGGTAGTGCGGTTCACGCCAACCTTGTCGTCTGATTGGCGTGATCGACGCTACCGGGCAACCGCCCTCGCCGGAGTAGTCGTTCACTCAACCGGATGGCATATTCCAGATGAGCCTTCCACTGGAACCGACTGACGGTGTACGATCCGGCGCCCTCTGTGACGGCTGTTCATTCGGCGTACTTCTTGGCCACCTTTGCGATGAACTGCCGGGATTGCTCCAC
>NZ_JBFBBK010000072.1:0-31811 GCF_040682635.1 Streptomyces sp. NPDC051133 | reverse complement strand
CCCCTCCCGAAGCCCCGGTCCGAACCCGTCCGCCTACCCGGTCCAAGCGCTCCCAGCGCGTCCCCGCGCGAATTGCCCGCCTCCGGCGGTGGGTTATGGAATTGGCCTCCGGCCATTCCATAACCCTGCGTGCCTCCGGCACGAAAAGCGCGGAGAGGGTTTGTGCCTCCGGCACAAATTCGGGTGCTGATTTTGAGTGTGGGGGTGGAGAGTTCGGGTTTGAGTTGGGGATTGGGTTGACGGTTGGTCATGGGCCCTTTCCCGGGGTGAGGTTCGGGGGGACTCTCCGATTCCCTTAAACCCGAGGGGACTTGAATTGTATTCCGTGGGAAAAGTAAATCACGGAATACGAGGGAAAGGCAATACGGGCCCCTCCGGGGCCCGATCGCCCGTTCAAGGGGACGGGGGGTCGAGGGGTGGGGGGTTGGGCTGCCTCCGGCAGAACGGCCCGGGTGTCCCCCGTCGGGGTGGAGGAGAGAGACAGACGGACGGAGAGGGGCAGGGAGCTGGACGACGAGGAGAGGACGGGAGAGGAGCCCTCCGGGCCCCTGCTCCCCCCTCCCCCACCCCCTTGCCCGTCCACCGGGCCCGCAGCACGGCACCGCGCGGCGGCGCCAGCCGACGCGCAACCAACACCAGGCCGCCCCCAATCCCCGAAGCCCACCACCCCACCACCCGCCCCCCACACCCATTACTCACTCATCCTTCAACCGGCGCGGGAAAAGTGGCAGCAGAGGGGATGTCAGACCCCCGACCATGCGCGGAACCCTTGGTTGACCTGCGGATACGTCGCCCGTCCCGGAGAGGCTCGCGCAAGAGATGTCGCAAGAGAAGGCGCAGGAGTAGCCGCAAGAGATGTCGCAAGAGATGTCGCAAGGTTCGGCGTTTCGGGTGCTTCCCCAGCCGTGAGAGTGTATTATTGATTTTGAAGTCGGGCGGCAACCTGACTCAGTCTCAATCACCAACACGAGGAGCCCCCTTGAACACGGACGCGGAAACCGTTGACGCGGTAAGCCGACTCACGATCCACCTTGCTGGAGAGCACGAGACCGACGCATCTATCGGTCTGACGCTCATTCCCCTTCTGAAGATCCCCACGGCCATCATCGAATTCCGGCACCCTACCGGCGCGCGCGTTTGGTGGGAAGGCTGGTGCGAGGCCGCCGGGATGCTCGACAGGATCTTCCCCGAGCAGGTCGACGCCGGAGAATTGCGCGAACCCGAATTGACCATCAATTCGTTCGTGATCCTGGACGACGCGCCCCGTCGCGCCAAAGTCCGGGCCCGCAGCGCGGCAGTAAGCCCCGACGGAATCGGCGCACTTTCCGTCACCGTCGGAGGTCTGACAATCGCGTGCGCGTCCCGCGCGGCTGTCGAGTGCCAGGTTCGCGGGTGGCGCGAGGCGTACGACGTGTTCGCCAGTGACGGGGGGTTCGGTCTGCCGTCCGCCGACGAGGTGGCCGCGCGCGTCCGGGCCGATCACGCCCGCCACGGGGTCAACGAGCTGTTGACGGCCGCCGAGGAGCAGCGGGCAGCCCGGACGCAGTGACGGGCCCAGGGTGGGGCGGCCGCCGGTCGCCCCACCCGCCCGGAGCCACAGCCGCCAGAGAGGGGACAGCATGACCACCACAGGACCGATCAGCCGAGGGCAGCGGGTACGCATCGAGCGCAACCCCACCCGGGGTCTGGCCGCCCACGCCCGCCCGAGGACCGCGAACCGGCCCGCCCCGTGGCCCGAGGTCTGGGAAGGCACCGTGTTGCAAGTGACCTACGACGAAGGCGAGTTGACCGACGTCGAGGTCTACGGCAAGCGCGAGAGCACCGGCGAAACCAAGCGGGTCGGATTCAGCCTCACCCGCAACCCGTTCTTCCGTACGACCGTGACGCCAGTCGAATCGCCGTAACTGCGCACGTCCGGGGGGGGGGGTGATTGAGGGTTGACGATCACCCCCCGGGCGAGTGTATTATTGATTCTGCGGGTGAGCGGCAACTCACCCGCCACCAACTCGACAACCCAAGGCAGGGGAACCATGAGCGAGTACCAAGACCACGTACGGCAGAGCCTCGAAGGGCAGAACGTCGACCCGAGCGAGGATCTCGGCATTGACGCGATGCGGTGGACGCCCGACCCCGTCAGCGGGGACGTGACCGACGAGGCGACGCGCACCGCCGCCGACACGGCACACGCGTTGCTCGACCGCTCCGCCGACGCGTACCTGTCGCTCCTGAACGCCGTTCTTGGCGACGGGACGCACCACATGGTGGCCAGCGCCAGCACGCCGCACGGTGACCTCACCGAAGGCCAGGAACTCACGGTGATCGGTGACGCCCTGATCATCAACGAGACCGCATCCATGCGAGTCTGCGCAGTGATCGCGGCAGCCATGGTCGGGTGCGGCACCGGTGGACTGGTCGTGCGCACCTTCAGCCCCGACGGGTCGGAGTTCGTACGCGGCTGGAGGGTCCGGAACTTCTGGCTTCGACCGCTCACCGCTCAGGAGATCCGGGAGGCGTACACCGTCGACACCGAGACCGGTGCGCCGGTGGCCCCGGAACCGGGCGTTGAGTACCGGCAGGCCGAGCGGGTGCCCCGCCCGGACCAGGCCCCGACGCACGGCGAGAGCGCCAGCCACACCGCGCCGAGGGACAACCGGCCCCCGAACCGCCGCAACTGAGCACCACCCCGCCGGGGCCGGTCGCCCGACCGGCCCCGGCGGGAACGTCCCTGCCTCCCCCTGCCCTGCCTCCCGGTGTGAGCGGCAACTCACCCGGCACCAACCCGACCAGGAGTGACCCGACATGACCACGACCACGCACCCCGCCAGCAGCTCGCGCACCCGAGCCCAGAAGCCGGCCCCGACCCCTGCCGAAGCGCCGGCACCCACCGCCCCGACCGCCGACCTCCCCCGCAACCTGGCCCGCCTCACCGCCCAGGCCGAGGAGGCCGGATGGACCGCCACCGCCCAGACGCAGCCCGGACACTGCGCCCTGGTGCTCACCGCCCGCCAGGAGGCCGGGGAAACCGTCCTGCGCTGCGTATGGCGACTCACCGCCCGGGGGCACCGCTGGGACGGCGCCACCCTCACCCGCAACGGCCAGCAGACCGCCGAGGGCATCGCGTGGCGCGCCGTCGGCGACCTGGTGGCCGCCGAGGCCCCCACCGCCCGCACACAGCCGACCGCGCCGAACCGGGCGGACGCTCCGGCGCCCGTTCCGGCCGAGACCGCGGCGGAGACTTCGGCTCCCCGGAAGCGTGCCCGTAAGGCGCCGTCCGTGGCGGAAGTCGAGCGCGCGCGCAGGGCAGCGGAGGAGTGGCCGGAAGCCATGCAAGCGCGGTCGCTGGGCGACCGTTACGAGGGGAAGTTCCGGCGCTCCGACCTGCTCTCGGAACTGTCCGTGTGCGGTGAGCGGTTCCCGTTCCGCTTCCATTTCCAGTCGGGCGGCGGCCACACCGTGACCCTTCCGACGGGGGACGTGCGTGGTACGTGGGGTGAGGTCACGGGGGCCGCTATCGCGTACGTGATCGCCGAGCGTCCGGCGTCGGTGCTACGGGCGACGGCCGAGACGGCGCGCGTGTACGCCATCCATGCGGAGCGTGCGGCGGAGAAGGCGGAGGAACACGCGCAAACGGCCGTGTCGGTCGGCATGGCGCGCGCTGCACTGGACACGGTCCGTGCGTTCGCTCAGCGCATCGATTGGGACGGGCTGACGGATGAGCAGTACGACAGCGCCCGGGGTGCGGTCCGTGAGGTCGAAGAGTGCGCAGAGGGCGCAGAGTCCGCGTATGGGCGGGGCGACGTCGACACGGCCCGTTGGGAAGCGCGTGACTCTCTCGCCGTCGTGCGCTGGTTCGGGCTTGACGTGCCGTCGGCCCAGGCATGCGCGGAGCGTGCGCCGGAACCGCGCGCGGTTGCTGGGCGGGTGCGGCCCCAGGCGTCGGCGTTCCTGCTGCGGATCACCCGCCCGGGATGGGAGCGACCGTCAGAGGAGGCCGAGGTTCCAGCCGGTGACGTTGCCCCCGCGGCTGACCAGCGCGCGGAGGCGGACGGGTCAACAGAGAACTCGGGGGAGGCGCCCGAGGTGGCGGCGGACGCCGGTCCGGCCGAGGGTGCGCCGGTCGTGGTGGAGCGTCCGGCGGTATTGCCCGACGTCGTGTCGGACCCCGGCAGGGTGGACGGGTGGGAGACCGACGGGGGCGCGGTTGAGGTGCTGCCGGTGATCTGCCACGGCAGCGCGGGTGGAGTGTTCCCGGTGGCGTTCCGTGGCCCGTATGAGGGCACGGTGCGAGTGTCGCGGGCATGGCTGACGGAGCGTGCGCGCCGTGCGCTGACCGTGGCGCGTGAGCGGCTGACGGTGGCGGAGGAGTACGCGGAGACCTGCGCGGCGTGGCGGCGGGATGCGTACGACCTGCACCAGGAAGTACGCCGGTCGGCTGGTGTGCTGGGTGAGCGAGTGGTGGTGCATTACGAGACGTCCGGCGGGTGGTCGGAGCGTGCCCGTGAGGCGTCGTGGGCGGCGGATACGCGGCGGATGAATGCGCGGGATGCGGTCCGGCGGTGTGAGCGTGAGCTGTCCGGCTTGGAGGCGGAGGCGGCGGAACCGGGGCACCGGTCGGAGTCGGCCCGTGCGTTCCTGGCGCGTGCCGTGTCCGGGGATGTTCCGGCCGGCCGTGGGGCGTGGGTGTCCGCCGACGGCGGTACGGCGGTGATGTTCGAGCTTCCCGCAGACGTCGACGTGAACCCGGACGTGAGGCACGGGGAAGCGAACGAGCAGCGTCGGGCATTCGTCGACCTGTTGGCCGATGCCGTGGCCGCACGGGATGAAGGCCGCGCGCTGATCGGCCGTGACCTCCCGTCGAAGGGGACGCACGGACGTACGGCCGGAGTCGAGAAGGGCCAGGCGTCCGCCTCGGTCAAGGGGCTGGACGTCAAGCCGTGGAAGGCTCCGAGGGTTCCGGCGGAGGGTTCGCCGCTGGATAGCGAGACGCTCGCCACGTGGGACACGGTGGGGGACGTCGTGGCGGAGTGTGAGGCGGCGCCCGGGGTGTGGCTGCCCATGGCTGCCGTGTCGTTTGCGGCAACGGCCATGGCCAACGGGTGGACGGTGGCCATGCAGCGCAGCACTGATGGGGGCATGGTGGCGGTGCGCGTCGCCGGTGTCGCGGTCAAGGAAGGTGAGCCGCTCGCCTATGAGTTGCTCGCGGTGTGGGACGGCGGGGTGTTCCGTGAGGACCGTTCGGCGGTGTGGGTTGCCGGTCGGCGGGTGACGGGCAAGCGCACGCCGTTGTGGTCGGCGCCGGTCCGGGTGGGCCGGTCGGGCAAGCACCAAGATCCCTCGATGTTGGCGACGGTGCAGCATGCGGCGGAGCCGGGCACGCTCGCACGGGTCGCGCTGAGCAGCTCGGCGCCTGCCCCCGAGGGTGTGAGCGACCCCGGCGGCATGGACGGGTGGGAGAGCGAGGGCGGAGCGCTCGCGCGGGATGATGGCGGAGAGCTCCCCCCGCCGGCACCCCGTGACGAGGTGTCCGCGCGGGCGGCTGACGTGGTGTCCGACCCGTCCGGGGCGGACGTGTGGGAGGCAGAGGGCGGCACGGTGCCGGACGTCGGCACCCCGGCCCCGGCCCCGGCGGCTGTGGCGGTTATGCCGATCGACTGGGCGAAGCCTGCCGGGCGCGGTGACTGCGCGGCGGCAAACACGTGTGGCGGGTTCGGGGTGCTGCTGTGGGACGTGCCCGGCTGTGCTCCGCGCTGCGCCGAGTGCGCCGCACGGGTCATGGGGCACTCTCCGGCGGCACTGCGCGCGCTCACCCTGCCCGGGGACGTCGCGGAGGCGGAGGAGGAGGCCGAGGCGGCGGACATCGTCATCCGGCACACCCACGAAGACGGCACCACCGTTGAGGGCTCCGCCAAGGGTGACGGGGTGTGGGAAGCGTTGCGCCCGCTGGGCTGGACCTACCGGCGTACCCCGGGGATCTTCATCCGTGGCAGCCGCTACAAGAGCGCCGACCGGTGGAAGATCAACCGGGCTGCCGAGGCGGTGCGCGCACTCGGCCTGTCGTGCGCTGTGGTGATCGAAGAGGGCATGTCGTTTGCCGAGCGGGAGGCCGCCCGCGTGGATGCAGCCGAGCAGAGGGCGGACCGGTTCACGGACCGGGCCGGACGTGCGGCGGCATCGTCGCAGTCGGCGCGGGATGCCTCGGACCGGATCGGCGAACGGTTCTGGATGGGTCAGCCGATCCTGGTGGGCCACCATTCGGAAGGGCGCGCCCGCAGGGACCAGGAGCGCATGCACAACGCGATGCGCAAGAGCATCGCCGAGGGCGAGCGGGCCGGTTACTGGGCATCCCGTGCGGCGGCGGCGGACGCCTACGAGCAGTACCGGAAGAACCCGGGGCGCACGCTGCGCCGTATCGAGAAGCTGGAGGCGGAGCGGCGCGGCGTGCTGCGGGAGCGTGACGGCGTTGACGACAAGGGCCGTACGGCTGATGTGTGGCGACGCGAGCCGTCCGAGGCGCGCCGGGAGGAGCTGACGCGCCGTCTGGCCGAGTACGACGAAGAGCTGACGTATTGGGCGGAGACGATCAAGGAGGCGGAGCGGCGCGGCTTCAAGGTGTGGGGTCGGGCCGACTTCATCAAGGGTGATTTCGTGCGGTGGCGGGGGTCCTGGTACGAGGTGACCCGGGTCAACGCCAAGACGGTGACCGTGCCGCACATCCACGCCGCGTTTGACGGCGGCGCCGTCGGTGCCGTCGACGGATGCCGCGTGGTCACCCGCGCGGCAACGGCTGAGACCCGGCACAAGGGCAGCACGTACACGCTCCCCTACAACGAGGTGAGCGGGCGCATGTCGGCCGAGCAGATGCGGGCCGCCCTGGCGGGCGAGGCGATCCCAGCCGACCCGCGCGACATCACCCCGGAGCCCTCCCCGTCGCCGGGTTCGCCGACTGATGCGGACGACGCGTTGAACCCTCCCCAATAAGAGCGTATTATTGATTTTGCAGGTGAGCGGCAACTCACCCGCCACCAACCCAACTCGCAGCAGAAGGACAGGGCATGGACTACATCGACACCAAGGACGTGGCCGCCGAGCTCCGTAACCGCCTGAAGAAGGCGTTCCCCGGCGTGAAGTTCAGCGTGCGCAAGGGCACCGGCACCGGCTCCGCGTGGATCTCCGTCTACTGGACAGACGGCCCCTCCACGGCCGACGTCGAGGAGCACACCCGCCCCATGCAGGGCGCGCAGTTCAACGGCATGGAGGACCGCTACGAGTCCACCGACAACACGGTCACCGTCACCGTCAAGGGCCGGAAGGTCACCGGTAAGCCGCTGGTCGACGGCATCAACACCCACCGGGACGTCTCCGACGACGCCCTGAAGGCCGCCGCCGTCCTGTGGTCCGAGGCCCACGACGGCACCGAGCCCCCCGCCAGCGGCATGCTCGCCGCCTGCGTCGTCGATGGCCACGTCATCCAGGAGAACTGGGCCCCGCAGCAGATGTGGCAGATCGCCAGTGATGTTGTCCTTCCCCAGCGCTGGGCCGCCGCCAAGGAGCAGGCCGCCGCCCAGGCCGCCCGTCCGGCGAACGCCCGCGAGCAGGGCGACGAGGGCGCGGAGGGACTCGCGCTCCAGCACACGAACGAGGACGGGACGACGGTCACCGGTACGCGTCTGGGCGACGGCGCCGCCGAGGTCCTCAAGCGCCACGGCTTCAAGTGGCACCGCAAGAACCAGTACTGGTACGCCCCCGGCAGCCGTGACCAGCAGGCCGACACCGAGTTCATGGACGCGGTCGCCGCCGACCTGCGCGCCGAGAACCTGACCGTCACCACGGCGCAGCCCGAGCCGACCCCCACCGCCTGAACCGACACCCGACCGGCCGGGCGCCCCAGGCGCCCGGCCCACCGAGCGGAGCCCCCATGTCCACGCACCTCCCCTCTCAGCACACCGGCGATCGCCCGGACCCGGGCACCGCCGTCACCGACCCAGGCACCGTCGAGGCGTGGGAGACGGACGGCGGAGCCGGCCCCAGGGTCGAGCCGACCGGCGACAGCCCCGCGGCCCGTCCCGCCGCACCGTCCGCCGCCGAGGTCGCCGAACTGCCCACGCGGGCGCGCACGCTGGTCGAGGCAGCGACCGCGAACGGGTGGGACGTAACCGTCACCTCCCAGGGCATCGTGGAAGACGCCCCCGTACGCACGATCACCCTGACCGGTGCATTCCCGACGCCGACCACGGTCGCTGAACTCACCGCCCGGTGCGTGTGGTACGGCGGCACCTACTGGGGAGAGGTGTCCGAGCGCAACGGCCGCTATGCCGGCGGTTTCGGTGAATTCCTCGCGTGGGTGCGTGACGCGCCCGCCATGTGCCGAGCGGGCAAGGAAGCGGGATGGATCCAGCCCGGCAGTCCGCTGCCGGGTACAGAGCTGGAGACTGTGCCGCTGCCGCAGTGGTACGACGGCGCGCCCCGTCCGCGCATCCTGGTCCGCGATGCGCGGATGTACGCGCGGTACACACAGACCATCCACCACGACGACACCGGCATCCCCGTGCGGGAGGCTCCCGGATACGGTCGGCCTCACCTCAGCGGCGACGCGGTACGCACTTTCCTCGGCGGATCACTCGGATTCTGGCTGTCCAGCCAGGCCACCATCACCGACGACGAAACGATCATCTACCGCCAGACCAACGGGCATTCAGCGATCACGTTCACGCCGGATCGCGACTCCGGCGTCATCATCACCCACCCGGAGCGGTACATCACGGCTGACGCGTACCGGGTCACCGGACACGGCCGCCTTCCGCAGGTCTGGACGCAAGCAGCCGTCCGTGAGGCAGTTGCCGAAGCCACGCGCCCTGGCCCGATCGACTGGCCGGACGGCTGGGCACTGCTCATGCCGGACGGGTCCGTGAGGTTCGCCCCGCGAGGCTTCCCCTGGAAGTCCGCAGACGTGTACATCGCCGAACCCACCGCCCCGCCCCAGGCGTGGGGGCCACGGTGCGGGACGTGCGGTTGGTACGAGACGGAGCACGACCCCGCGCGCGGGTGGGGCCGTTGCAGCAGCTTCCAGCCGCCGACCGACACCTGACGAACGCCTCGTGCCCGGCGCGCAGCGCGGACGCCGTAGCCATCGTTCCCCACTGAACTCACGACCGCCCTGGAGCGGTCCGGACAACCGCGTCAGGACCGCTCCCCCACACCACCGCGAAAGGCGGCATGCCATGGCCGGAAAGCTCAGCAAGGAGCAGACCAAGCAGCACAACCGAGCGTGCGAACTGGTGCACATGGAACGGGACTTGACCGAGGAGGAGCGGGAATTCGTTCTCGACCACTTCCACGAGTCCGCGAACATGGGCCGCACCCTGGACGGCGCGTTCTTCACACCGGCCGAGCTCGCCGGCGAACTCCACCACGTGGTTCCGGGTGACCGGATCATCGACCTGTGCGCGGGCATCGGACGCCTGGCCTGGCACGCCCGCGACTACTGGAACCGGCGCTGGGAGCGTCTGCCGCCGCGCGAGATCGTGTGCGTGGAGAAGAACCCGGAGTACGTGAAGGTAGGGCGGCGCATCCTGCCGGAGGCCCGGTGGATCTGCGCGGATGTGCTCGACGTGCCAGGCATGAACCTCGGTCCCTTCGACTGCGCGATCAGCAACCCCCCGTTCGGGCGCATCAAGCGCAGCTCCAACGCCCCCGGGTACCGGGGACCGCTGTTCGAGTTCCACGTGATCGCGGTCGCTGAAACCCTGGCCCGGCGGGGGGCGTTCATCATCCCGAGGGAGTCCGCCCCGTTCCGCATCGAGACCGGATTCGTCTCGCAGGACTCGCCCGCGTACGAGCGCTTCCACCGCGAGACCGGGATCAAGCTGCGACCCAACCCCGGCATCCCCACGGACGAGTACCGCGACCAGTGGCGCGACGCCTCACCGGCCGTCGAAATCGTGGTGCACAACCGCGACGAGGACGAGTTGGAGGCCCAGGCCGAGCAGGCCGCGCGCGCGGAGCGGGAAGTCTCAGCCAGCCGCCCACCCAGGCCGACGGCCGAGGCCACCAGCGTCACACCCGCAGCCGCGCAGTCGGCCGGGTTCGGCGGCGGGGACACCCTGTTCTGAAAAGGGGATTGATCAGCCCCCTTGAGGGTGTATTATTGATTTTGCAGGTGAGCGGCAACTCACCGGCCGCCGACCGACACGCAACGAGCAGACAGGGAACCGCAGATGGGTGCCTACGGACACGACATCACCGCCGGAATGCTGGTCTTCGACCGGGAGGACTTCACCGCCTACCGGCCCGGCTCGGAGCCGGTCTGGCTGGTCGAGAAGGTGGCCGGACACGAGGAGCGCCGCCCGGGCGGCAGCACCGTCTACAGCAGGTACGCGCACGTCCGCAACGCCGAGGTGCACGGCAAGGACACCACCCCGGCGAACTCCGGATGGACCGCCACCAAGCCCCTGGGACGGCTGGTCGAGGCCGCCGCCGAGGACGACCACACCAAGCCGGGAACCTTCCGCATGGACCGCGCCATGGTGGCCTTCCTGCGCGCCACCCGCTTCCGGGGGTGCACCTCCGACGACTACCCGACCGTGCGCGACCTGGTGAACGCCGCCCCCTACGACCGGCACGGGTTCCTGGTGGGCGCACGCACGGTCACCCCGCACGGCCTGCGCTACGAACTCGGCGCCCTGTCGGTCTGCCTGGGAAACCTGCTCTGCGACCTGTCGGCAGGCCGCATGACGGCCGCCGACCTGGAGGCGGGCGGCATCTCCGTGACGCTGCTGGACGCCACCCGCGAGGCCCTGCGCACCGCAGACTCGGCCGCCCAGGCCTGACCAACTTGCCGGGTGCCGACCACGGCGCCCGGCCCCCCTACCGGATTGAGCGGCAACTCATCCGGCACCACTCGAAAACAGGAGGACGCACGATGACCACGATCCGCCGGAACTGGACCAAGCGCGTGGCGGAGATCCGCACGGCCGCCAGCGCCTGCCGCGCCTACGACTCCGACAGCGGCAACATGGTGCCGGTCGACCCGGCAGCCGCCTTCGAGGCGTGGGAGAGCAACCGGCGCGCCCGGCTCACCGAGGACACCCCCGGGCAGAAGTGGACGGTTCACGTTCACTCCAACCGGTTCTACGTCCTGACCGCCGAGGAGCCCGCCACCCCGGCGGACGACGAGCCGGCCGCCGAAGTTCCCGCGGCCCCCACCACCGCGCCCGGCACCCGCTACGCGCACCAGGCCGCCGGACCGACCAGCACGCAGGACCGCAGCGCGGCGCGCACGCTCGCCCGGCACGCGCAGGCATCCGGTGTGCCGGACGGTGACCGCATGCCCGGTCATCTGCCCGCCCTGGCGGTCGATCTCGTGGGAAAGACCGTCCGCGTCAAGCTCGCCCAGGGCTACAGCCACGAGCAGATCCGGGACGAGTTCGAGCAGGAGCGGGCCGAGGCGCAGGCCGCCGGAGACGCCGGGAGGGTCGCGGCCCTGGGGACGCTGCTCGCGGTGCACGCGGCGATGGTGACCGAGGAGGACGCCGCCCCGTCGCCCACCGGCCCCGCCCCGGCCGACCACGGCCACAGCTCACCGGAGGAACAGCAGCCCGTCCGGCACCGCCCCGGCTCGCCGCGCGACCGGCGGGTGAGCAGCGACAGCATGCTGTCCCGCATCGACTCGGTTCTGCACGACGCCGCCGTCACCGACGACTACACCGTCAGCGGCGACGCCATGCGGTCGGTCCCCCTGACCGACCCAGACGAGATCATCCACGCCTACACCCGCGCCCAGGCCCTGGCAGACGGCGTCCTGGTCGCCGCCGACGCCGACTCGGCCCGAGAGGCCGGCTTCCGTGTCCCGGTCGCCCTGACCAGCGCCGTATGGGAGGGCTGCGTGGCCTGGAACGAGGGCGACAGCGAACGGCAGGTGCCGCAAGACGAACGGGGCCGCCTGTGGGACGTGCTGACCATGGCCCGCCACGCGATCCGGCGCAGCGGCGGGGGCGACGGGCAGGTCACCGTCGACCTGCGGCGGGTACCGCGCGACGGCCGCGCCCGGCAGGCCCAACCGGTCCAGCTCGTCTGCGCGATCGGGCCAGGCGACCAAGGCGAGCCCGTGATCACCATCATGGAGCCTGACGAGGACTGAGCGCCCGGCCAGCCCGGGGGCGCACCGCCCCCGGGCTTCCAACCCGAAAGGACCAGTTCTCATGACTACCCCCGCTGCGGTCGCGGACCGCGTGGCCGAGATCCTCGGCGACCGCTGGACGGCCACTCCCGGCCCGTGGAAGGCCTCCGGCCATCTGGAAGCCGAGCGCGCCGACACGTACTCGCTGGACGTCGACGAGCGCGGCGAGCTGTGCCTGTGGGCCAGCCTCAACCCCTCTGGCCCTATTGCCGTGTTCCGCGAAGTGCACGCCATCGAGGAGATCGAGGCGGTTACCGAGGGCATCGCGGAGGCGATCCGCCGGCACCACGCCGCATCCGACCAGGGATAAAGAGCCTTGCTCCAACCCAAAAAGAGCGTATAATTGATTCTTGAGAGCAAGCGGCAACTTGCTCGACACCAACCGATCGCACGAGGAGCAATCCGTGAGCGACACCGCAACCACCACACCTATGCAGCGGGTCACCCTGCAGCTCGGCCAGATCCGCGTCAACGAACACAACGTCCGCCAGGACCTCAACCTGGACGAGAAGTTCCTCAAGTCCGTCGCGGCCAACGGCGTGAAGGTCCCCGTCGTGGTCCTCCCGCTCGGCGAGGACACCTACGAGCTGAAGATGGGCCACCGGCGCTACTTCGCCGCCCGGGCCACCAAGAAGACCGAGGCGGAGCAGGACGCGATCGAGGTCCCCGCGTACGTGCTCGACCCGTCCCTGCGCGAGGCGGGCGAGGACTTCATCGACCAGCTCATCGAGAACGACGACGACTACCGCCGTGGCCTGACCGAGCTGGAGCAGGCCGACGCCCTGTTCGGCGCGGTCGGCGCGGGCATGAAGCAGGCCCGGGTGGCGGAGCTCACCGGCCGCTCCCGCAGGGACGTGTCCCAGGCGGTGAAGACCGCCAAGTCGGTCGGCGAGCGGACCCGTTCGGCACTCGCCGAAGCCGGTACGTACGACCTCGACCTCGAAGTCCTCGGTGTGCTGGGCGAGTTCGACGACGACCCCGCCGCCGTAGACCGGCTGCTGGACGCCTACGCCAAGGGCCGCTTCGAGTTCCAGGTGCAGTGGGAGCGCGACGACCGCGCCGAGCAGCGCGCCCGTGAGCAGGTCCGCCCGCAGCTGCAGGCGGCCGGGGTGCGGCTGGCCGAGGACGGCGACACGCTTCCGCAGACCGCCGAGCCGGTCAGCGAGCTGGACGGCCCGGACGGCGAGCCCATGAGCGCCCAGGCGCACGCCGACTGCCCCGGCCACGTGGCGACCTGGGCCGAGAACCCCCGCGAGCCCGGCGAGGTGGACTACTTCTGCACCGACCCGGAGCGCTTCGGCCACTACCCGCCCCAGGAGGACACCCCCGAGGCGGACGGCGACCAGGACGAGGAGCAGCCGCAGGCGGCGGGTGAGGCCAAGCCGTCGGAGCCGTCGCGTGAGTACGTCAAGGCGGGAAACAAGGCCTACCGCGCCGCCGAGAAGGCCCGGCAGGCGTGGCTGAAGGACCTGGTCGGCCGGAAGACCGCGCCGAAGCCGCTCGCCGCGTTCATCACCGAGCAGCTCCTTTCCTGCCCCAAGCCGGTGGCTCAGTGGGTGGGCGACGCGGGCCGCCGGGACCTGGTCAAGGAGCTGACCGGCTACGACCAGCCCGCCGAGCGCGCCAAGTCGGCGACCCCGGCCAAGCTCACCCTGCTGAACTTCGCGGTGCTGGCCGCGACGTTCGAGAAGCGCATGGGCGAGGTCCGCACCTGGCGCACCGACAGCACCGCCCGTTCCGCCGTCTACGAGCTGCGGGAGATCCGCGAGGACGCCCGCACGTGGCTGTCCTTCCTCGCCGAGATCGGCTACCCGCTCTCCAGCGTCGAACAGGCCATCGTCGACGACGAGTCCTACCAGGAGGGCGAGCCGGACGCGGCCGACACCGACGGCCAGGCCGACGAGGACACCCCGGACGACCCCGACGGCGTGAGCGCCGAGGACTCCGAGGACGCGTCCTGACCTGCTGCCCGGGCCGGACCTGTCAGGTCCGGCCCGGGCCCCCTCCCCCTTCCCTCTCTGCGCGCTGCCCGCCCGGAAGGCCTCGCCATGCTCCGCTCCGAACTCCGCCTCAACGCCTCTCTGTTCGTCGCCCAGGCCGCCGTCAGCAACCACACGGGCCTGATCGCCCGGGCCGGTCTCGCCATGCCGGCCGCGCCGTTCGGCTCCCCCGCCTGGCAGCTGCCCGCCCTGGTCTCCTACCTTCACCGCCTCCACCAGGACGAGGAGGACCCCTCCCCCGAACTGTGGCGCGCGCACACCGAACGCCAGACCGGCCCCGTGCCCCGGCCGCACATCCGCTACCACAGTGACGGCCTGCACGATGCGGACGCGGTGTGCGTGCTCGACATCCAGCTCGGCCCGCGCGACGAGGACACCGGCTGGCCCGCCGCCGACCTCGCCGTCATCGAGCAGGAGGAAGGCGCCTGCCCCTTCGGGCGTGTTACCCGCCGCCACGGGGTCGAGGCGATCGCCGCGTACACCGCCCAGGAGCTGACCGCCGAGCACGCGGCGCTGATGGACCGCGCCCGCCAGCACCAGGACGCCGCCTTCGTTCGCCTCGCCGGACTGGCCCAGCGTGCCGCCGACTGGGCCGACAAGGTCCGCGCCGCCGCGCACGCCGATGCCGTCCACGTCCAGGCCGACCGCGCCCGGTCCCGCATCACCCGCTGACCGCCCCCGCACACCCGCGCCTACTGCCGCCGTTGGAGGCCTGCGCCATGTACGAGTTCGAGCCCGCCTCTCCGACCTACGCGATCTCCGACACCATCGTCGAACACCGCCTGCGCGGCCGTGACCGCACCCGCGCAGACCTGCCCGGCGGCTACCGGCTGACCCTGCGCACCCGCGAGCGGCACGGCCAGCTTGAGGCCGCCCTGGCTGCGCCGTCGCCCACCGGCCCCGCCCGGATCTGCACCGCCCGTGTCAGCGCCCACACCCCGACGCCCGTCACCACCCGCATCCTCGACACGGTCACCCGCTACGCCCCGGCCCTGCCCAACGCCCGCGACGCCCACCCGCCCCTCCAGGCCGTTGCCCGCCTGCTCACCACCGGCGCCCCCTTCCAACGGCCCGGTGAGCCGGGACTGTTCGTCCGGTTCGGGCATGCGGAAGCCTGGCTGGAAGGCAAGCGGCTCAGCGTCACCCTGGGCAGCCCCGACAGCGGACTCAGCCTGGTCCTGGGCGGCCCGTGGGACGCTCCGTCCACCGCCCGCCTCACCGCCGCCGTCCTGCGCGAACTGACCGAGGCCGACCAGTTCGCCGGCCAGGTCGCCTCGCTGCTGCAGCCCGGACCGTGGCGGATCCTGTCCGACCAGTGGCACCCGGACGCCGCCCTCGTCCTGCCCGCATCCCGCAGCGTGGACCCGGAAGACCCGCTCGGCCGCCGTGTCTCCCGGGCGCTGCGTGAGGTCCAGCACGACCTGAGCGCGGCACAGCCGGACTGGGACTTCCAGGGGCTCATCTCCGCCGACGGCTCGGCCATGGCCCTGCGCGTCACCCCGCGCGATCGCGCCGTCCCCCGCCTGGTCCGCAAGGTGGTGGGCGACGGCGCCTTCGACCCGGACGAGTTGGGCAACACCCGCACGACGTTCCTCCCCGCCGACCTGCCCCCACCACCCGACTTCGCCCCGGCCAGGCATCCCCACGAAGTCCCGTCCCTGGACCTCCAGGTCGCCCCGAAGAACAAGGCCTACTCGTACGGCCTGAAGCTGGAGCTTGGCAACTGGGCGTATGCCCTGGATGCCCAAGCCGTGTTCTACGGGCCCGGCTGGTACCCCTTCCACGAGCACGTGACGCGCCGGGAGAAGGACCCCACCGCCCCGCTCAACACCCTCGACGTGCCCACCGGGCGCACCGTTCCCGCCCGGGTGCGGATCTCTCCCGACGTCGAGGACCGGGCCTGGGGCAACGAGTACGTACAGCTCACCCCCGTCGACCACCGGGTCGAGGCGCGGCTGCACCTGTACGTCGGCCAGGAGCAGGCCCGCACCCTGGTGCGCACCGTCACGCTGGAGGTCGATCTGCGGGCGAGGCGGGTGGTGCTCCCCGTCCAGATGCCCGCAGATCTGCGTCACCAGGCGGAGGTCAAGGGCCGGCGGATCCTCAATCTGCTTCTGGCCGCGCGACACGAACGCGCACAGGGGGCGAGCCAGCCGCGGGCTGTCCTCGGTCCCTGGGACCGCGACCCGACCAGCACGGAGGCCTGACGCGGTCGCCGACCGCGTGAGCCACGCCCGCTCGCCGTTTTGCCCCACCGCCGGTCCGGGGCGGCAACCCCGGACCGGCCCCCCACTCACCAACTCGAAGGACACGCCCGTGAACGCCGTGCTCGCCGCCCCAGCCCGCCCGATGCCGGCCCCGCCGGTGTACACCCCGTATCCCGAGACGTGCACCTGCACGCCCGCCGTCCGCTACGCCTGCGGCCACTGCTACCACGAACAGTGCCTGGACTGCGGGTTCTGCACGATGGGCAGCTGCGTCTGCCACTGCGAATACGGCCTCGGCTTCCACCCAGGTGACTCGCCGCCCGAGGGGCCGATGTTCTGGCTCGGCGGACACCACGCCAAGTCGCTGTCCACCTGGGGCGTTCCCATGTGCGTCTCGCGCTCCGCTCTGACCGGCCGTGCCACGCTGCCGCGCGCCGCCGAGGCCTGGGTGTACGACTCGGGTGCCTTCTCCGAACTCGACAACCACGGCGGCTGGACGATCGGCCCGCACGCCTACGTCCGCGAGCTGCGCCAGTTCCGCGACGGGATCGGCCGCTTGGTCTGGGCCGGTCCGCAGGACTGGATGTGCGAGCCCGACATGGTCGCCAAGACCGGTTTGTCCGTGCGCGAGCACATCGACCGCACCGTGGGCAACGTCGTCGATCTGATGGCCGAGGGCCCCGGCGTCGACATCATCCCGACCGTCCAGGGCTGGCGGCCGGCCGACTATGAAGCCTGCCTGGACCTGTACGACAAGCGCGGTGTACGGCTGGCGGACTATCGGCTGGTCGGGGTCGGCTCCGTGTGCCGCCGCAAGTCGGTCAAGGACGTCTCTGCCGTCCTCGCCACGGTGGCCGCCGCCGGGCTGCGCCTGCACGGCTTCGGGCTGAAGACCCAGGCGCTGGAGACGTGCGCCGAGTACCTGGCCTCCGCCGACTCTCTGGCGTGGTCGCGTGACGCCCGCTGGAACGACCCGCTGCCCCAGTGCGAGGGCAAGCACAAGAGCTGCTCCAACTGCGTGCACTGGGCGATGCGCTGGCGCGAACGCGTCCTGGACGTGCTGCACGCCCCCCGTCAGCTGATGCTCCCCACCACGACCTGACCCACCGCCGGCCGTGCCGGTCCCGGGGCGGCAACCCCGGGACCGGCCTCCTTCACCAACTCACCGACCCGAGGGGAACACCCTGATGTCTGCGTACGAGCAACCACCGCTCGATCTCGGCGCCGTCTGCCAGCGGTGGAAGCATCGCCGGCACAGCTGGAGGCCGACCAGCGAGGGCGGGTTCGATCCCGCTCGCTACCGCGTCCGCGAGATGCCGAACGAGCTGGTTCACACGGCGAAGGCCTTCGTGCGCGCCCACCACTACAGCGGCTCGTGGGGGTGGCTGGAGGAGGCCCTGCAGGCTGTCGGCGCGCGGGTCGTAGCCCACGGGGGCAACCACAAGTACGCGGCCTACATCGGGCCGCGCACCGGCCGCCGGCTCACCGCCACCTCCTACCCGTACCCGAAGGCCGACCAAGGGGGTGCAGCCGCATGACCGCCGCACCCCGCACCGGCGGCGCCGATGTCGAGCTGGTCATCAACTGGGGCCTGGGCGTCGACTCGACCGCGTACCTGGTGAAGATGCTGGAGGACCCGTCCGCCCACGGCGTCGATCTGGCCCGCACCATGGTGCTCCACGAGCTCACCGGGGACGAGTGGCCGGCCACCCGCGCCCACGCCGCTCAGTACGTGCTGCCGCTCCTGCGCGAGCACCGGGTCCGCCTCGTTCAAGTCTCCCGGGCCAGCCGCTCGTTGGAGATCGCGGTCATGGACGACTCCCGCCAGCCCGAGCGGATCATCGAGCGCGGGCCCTGGGCGCTGTGGGACGAGTACGAGACAGGCGGCACCGTTCCCCAGCAGGGCGGCATTCGGCTCTGTAGCTTGCATGCCAAGGGCGAGGTCGGCGACGCGCTGATCGCCCAGGAGATCGGCGACCGGCCGTTCAGGCAAGTGATGGGGTTCAACGCCGACGAGGTCAGCCGCAGCCGCAGGGACGAGGCCGCAAGCAAGAACCCGCTGCGCCAGGGCGTGTACCCCTTGATCGAATGGGGGTGGGGGCGCGAGCGGTGCGAAGCGTTCCTGTACGAGCGGTTCGGGGTGCGGTGGGAGAAGAGTTACTGCAGCTTCTGCTGTTTCCCGGTGTCGATGGGGGCCATGGACGCGCATCTGGACCGGATGCGCGCCCATCCGGACATCGCCGGACGGGTGCTGCGCCTGGAGTACACCTCGGTCAGCCTAAACCCGCAGGCGAGGCTGTTCGGCCGGCGCAGTCTGCTGGAGCAGTTCGACCCCGGCCGGGCCGCCGACCGGCCCGTGCTCGCCGCTTTCAAGGAGGAGCTCGCCTGCCCTTGGGCGCTGTACCACGTGCGGCGGATCCTGCCCGTCGCGAAGGCGGACCCGACCCGGCGCGGGCGGCCGATGCGCTCGGTGGAGCGAGTCGACGTGGGCCGGGCATCCACGCTCGGCCGGAGGCTGCAGAGCGTCTCGGAGCGGCACGGCGTCCCCGTCGAGGTCGACGAGCGCTACGGGAGGGTGCGGGCGTGGGTCCAACAGCGCGGGCCGGAGCTTCCGACCGTGGAGGAACTGATGGTCACCGCCCCGTTCCACGTCCGGGACAAGAAGGTGCCGCACTTCGAACGGAAGTGGGCCGCACATCGCGGCAGCCGGTCGTGACGTGCTCTGGGTGCCGGCGAGATTGACAGCCACCCACCCAGAGCGTCATATTGATTACGCGAAACAAGCGGCAAAAGCGGTGGGCGGCGGAAGGCACCCTCTCACGAGGGTGTCGGCCCAGGGCGGCAACCCCGACCGAACGTCCCGCCGACCACCTTCACCAACTCGACTCGCCCGCCGGCGCGTGAGCGCCGAAGGACCAAGAGGAGCAGGCCCTCAGTATAGGGCCGCGATCCGAACCGGAGAGTGCAATGTCCAAGGCCCTGAACCCGCAGCGTCGCGTCGTCGGCGACCGTGCCGTGGTCAACCGCGACTGGATCCGCGAGTTCACCGGCGCCAGCGTCGGTACCGCGGCCCGCTGGTACAAGATCCGGCTCGAGCAGCCGGAGGAGCACCGCCACCCGGAGAAGGAGCGTATCGACGGGAGCGACTTCTACGACGAGCAGCAGTTCCGCGACTTCTACACCTGGTTCCAGCAGGAGAAGGCGAACAAGGTCCTCAAGGCCGACCCCGAGCTGTACCAGGCCGACCCGGAGGACGTCGTCTCCATCAACACGGCCGCCAAGTGGCTGGGCTTCAACGGAGCCTCGGCCATCCGCAAGTACCTCAAGGACAACCCCGACTACTTCCCCAAGCCCCTCGCCGAGCCGGTCGAGGGCCCGACCGGCCGCATGATCCCCGCCTTCCGTGTCGGCGATCTGCAGGACTTCGACAAGAAGCGCACCGGGGACAAGCTCGGCAAGGCCGGCCGTCGGCCCGGGCCCCAGGCCGACGCGGCCGTCGGCCGGCCTTCCGCCCTCGAGGAGGCTCTGGCTGCCGAGCTGAGCGCCCGCGCCGGCGGTGAGCCGCTCACCGCCACGCAGCTGGCCGAGCAGTACGCCGCCGAGGCGATCGACCGCGACGGCTACCACCCGGGGCTGGCCGCGGACCTCAGCGTGCAGCACGGCGGGCCGCAGCGATCCTGGGAGTACGTCGTGCGCACCGCCCTCGAGCACCGCCCTGCGGCCGCGCCGGCCCGCTCGGAAGCCGACCGGCGGGCGGCCGTCGCCCTGGCCGCCCTGCGCGAGCGCGGCGACGTCCGGGGGCTTGCCGCCTCCCTCGCCCGCGAGCACGGAGGCAGCCCCGACGTCTGGTCGCGCGCCGTGAACGCGGCCCGCGGGATCGCCGACTCGACCACTGCTCACCCCACACCGAAGGACGAGTCCCGATGACCAGCTACCAGCTCCGCGACACCACCACCTGCCAGCTCCTCGCCCGCGACCTGGCGGACTACGCCGCGGCCGAGGCCGCGGCGGACCGCCTCGACGACGAACTGGAACATGCTCTTGCGGCCAATGGCGAAGGCGCCGGCCGCATCCGGCTGCGCCTGGACGTCGAGCGGGTCACCGACGGCGTCACGGAGACCGTCGGCCACCACGTCCTGCTCCTCGGTGTGGACGACGTGCCCGACCTGCTGCCCGCCGTGTGATCGCCGCGCGCGAAAAACGTACCGCCGACCACCGGCTACCGCGCTTGGAGTGCAGCTGTGGCCCCCGGCCTACCGGGGGCCACAGCTGTGAGCAGGGTTGCCAAGACCCAGAGAAGAGTGTATAATTGATTTTCGATTTCAAGCGGCAGTCGGGCGCGGCAACGCCCGGCTGACGGCCTCACCAACTCCACTCGCGAAGGAGTCACTCGTGCTGCGGTTCGCTCCGGTGCTTTCGTCCCTCGAACTGGCCCGCCTCAAAGCCTCTCTGGGGCCCATCCCGTTCATCGACCTCTTCTGCGGCTGTGGAGGCAGCAGTTGCGGCTTGGAAGAGGCCGGCTACGTGCTTGAACTGGCGATCAACCACGACCCTGTATCCGTATGGACGCACCGCACCAACCACCCGCACGCCGAGCACAAGTGCGAGGACATCCACCGGTACGACAAGCGCAACCTGCCACGCACCCGTGTGGTCTGGGCTTCCATCCTGTGCACCGAGGCCAGTCCCGCCGGCGGGAAGAAGCGCACCCGTGGCCAGACCCGCCTCAGTCTCACCGGCAAGGATGAAGGCGCCAAGGAAGCCACCTTCGTGCAGACCCGGGCCTCCGCGCTGGATGTCCTCGCCGTCACCGACCTGCACCGGCCCGATGCCGTCCTGATCGAGAACGTCACCGAGTTCGCCACCGACTGGGAACTGTTCGACTGGTGGCTGCGCGGTATGGAACTGCTCGGCTACAACGTGCAGATCGTCAACGCGTCGTCGGCGCACCTGGGTGGTGGGGACAACCTGCTGCCGCCGCAGCTGCGCGACCGCATCTACATCGTCTTCACCCGTAAGGGCCTGCCCCTGCCGGACGTGCGGGTACGGCCGGAGGCCATCTGCCCGGAGTGCGGGCCGGTGCTGGCCAACCAGGTGTGGAAGAACCCGAAGGCACGCCGCATCGGCAAGTGGGGCGTCGAGTACATCTTCCGCTGCCCCAACCGGGCGTGCGGTCACCTGGAGCTGACGCCGCTGACCCGCCCGGTCGGCGACATCATCAACTGGGGTCTGCCCGGCCAGCGCGTGGGCGATGGCCGGCCCAACTTCAAGAAGTTCAAGCCCTACGCGGCCGCGACCCGGGCCCGGATCGCGGTGGGCCTGGAGCGGTT
This sequence comes from Streptomyces sp. NPDC051133, assembly GCF_040682635.1. Taxonomy (NCBI): domain Bacteria; kingdom Bacillati; phylum Actinomycetota; class Actinomycetes; order Kitasatosporales; family Streptomycetaceae; genus Streptomyces; species Streptomyces sp. NPDC051133. The sequence continues at coordinate 10,099 of NZ_JBFBBK010000072.1, read as the reverse complement.
CGGCACTGACCCGTACATCGTGATGCTCCGAAACCACGGCACCGCCCTGCCGATCAGCGGCCCGGTGCCCGCGCTCGCCGCGCAGGGCCGCCACCACGCACTGATCGTCCCGATCGGTCGCAAGGGCGCCCCGCGCACCACCGCCGAGCCGCTGACCACGGTGGCGTGCAAGCCGCACCACTCGCTGGTCATTCCGGCCCCGACGGTGGACGACTGCACGCTGCGGATGCTGGAGGTGGAGGAGCTCAAGCTGGTCCAGCGCTTCCACGAAGAGTTCATCATTCAGGGCAACCAGACCGAGGCGATCCTGCAGATCGGCAACGCGGTCAGCGTCAACGCCGCACGCTGGCTGGGCGAGCGGCTGCTCCCCAGCCTGGCCCTGACCGCCTGACCGCCCCTCCCCCGCGGCGGTCCGGGACCCTCCCGGTCTCTGACCGCCGCGCTCCCTGTCGGCCCGGTGCGGCAACGCCTGGCCGACGGATTCCACCGACTCGCTTCACCAGGGAGCTTTCGTTCATGTCTCAGCAAACGGGCCGCGGCCGCCGAGGCTTCACTGTCCGGCGTCACGTCGTCCAATTCAGTGGCGGCATCGGGTCCTTCGCCGTCGCGGTATGGGTCGCCCGGAAGTACGGCACCCGCAACCTCACCCTCCTGATCGCCGACACGGGCATCGAGGACGACGATCTGTGGAGGTTCGCCGACGACACCAGCAGGCTTCTCGGTGTGCCGCTGACGAAGGTCGCCGATGGTCGCACCCCGTGGGAGGTGTTCCGCGACGTCCGGTTCCTCGGCAACGACCGGCTGGCTCCCTGCACGCGCCTGCTCAAGCAGGTGCCCTGCCGGGAGTGGATGGAGCAGCACGCCGACCCCGCCGACACGCTGGTGTACGTGGGGATCGAGAACAATCGGCGCGATCGGGCCCGGATCCCGGCGATCGCCCGGAACTGGAAGCCCTGGGTCACACGCTTCCCGCTGTGCGGGAAGTGGGAGCCGGCCCGGACCAAGGAGCAACTCTTGGACGAGGCCCGGGCCCTGGGCGTCGCACCGCCCCGCCTGTACGAGCTCGGGTTCAGCCACAACAACTGTGGAGGCACGTGCGTGCGTGCGGGCCAGCGCCAGTGGAAGCACTTGCTGGAGGTCCTGCCCGAGCGGTACGCGTACGCCCAGGAGCGGGAGGAGGAACTGCGGCAACTGCTCGGCGACGTCAGCATCCTCCGTCGCCGCCGTGGCGGCGAGGGCCGGCCCCTCCCGCTGAGCCTGCTGCGCGAGGAATAGCCGGTGCTCAGCACGACGCCCCAGGCAGGTGGCCTGGGGCGTCGCCGTTCACGGGTCAGGTGGGCCGCCCGCACGGCAGCTGATGAGCCGATGCAGCATGCGCCGCAGTTCTGCCCAGACGGCGCGCGATTCGTATCCGAACATGTCCGCTCCCCCTCACTGCGGCCGGGCTCATCTCCCTCAGGCGCGCCGCTCCACCAGCGGGGGCAGGAGGCTGTCCCCCGGCCAGAAGGGCTGCTCGGTCGCAATGCCGGTGAGAAACACACCGACTTCGTCCAGGACCGCGGCGCGCTCCGAAGACCCGTAGACAACAAAGTCGTCGGCCGCGGCGTCATAGGCGCGGACGTGGCTGTGGGGCCCCGTGCAGACGAGGGCACGCGCGATCTCGGGCAGGCCGAGGCTGAGGGCATCGCAGTCCCCGGAGCGGACGAGCTGCAGCAGCTCGGTGGTGACGCTCTCCCAGTCGCCGACAGTTGACCAGTCGGCGCCGCCGTTCAGTTCGTGGGTGAGGGTGGCCAGCGGGATGATCTCGCCCGGCTGCCTGCCCCGGGTGAGGAGGTCGTGGATGCGGGCGCCGTCGGGCTGGTGCACCTGCGGGTGGAGCAGCGAGTCGGCGGCCACCACGGTGGTGTTGATCTCCTGGGTTCCGGGGCCGGGGTAGTACGGCTCGTGTGCGAAGAGGAGATAGACATCCGGGGTGCGGTCGGCCGGGCCGGATTCGGACTGTGGCATGAGCACGGTTCCTTTCGGCGGTGATGGGGCGGTCATGGGGCGAGGTGTCGACGGCCGGATGCTCGGTGAGTGCGGGCCGGGGAGCCGCTCAAGGTCGCGGGTCTGGTCCTCGTCGGCGGTGGCGGCCCCGTGGGCGGTGCGATGGATGATCTGGGCGACCTGGTGGGCGAGTTGCAGCATCAGCCGCTCGCGGGCGATGAGGCCGTCTGAAACGGCGCGGGTGTCCCGGGCCTGGAGCAGACTGGCGGCGTCCCACAGCAGGTTGTGGCCGATCTCGGCCGAGCGGCGTAGTTCGTAGCGGTCGCTGCCGGCGGCGGCCTGGACGAGCGAGGTGTGCAGGGCGGCGAGGCGCTGCAGGTAGCGGCAGGCATCGTCGCCTTCGACGATGTGGACGTGTTCGCGAGCCCGGCTGTCCAGCCGGTCGGGCAGGTGTTCGGCGAGCAGTGGGGCGAGAAGCATCGTCGGCAGGGCGACGTCGACGGGGACTGCGTGGCTCATGGCGAACAGGCCGGCGACCAGACTGACGAGCGCGACGGCCGCGGTGGAGAACCGCAGGGACCCGGGGATCCTGTCCGGGGCGATGCGCTGGGCGGGGCGCCTGGTCAGCCAGCGCAGAGCAAGGCGCTGCGTACGCGTCGCGCCGGGAGTGAGCACCGCGATCCGGTGGGGGATCTCGGGCGGGCTGCCGTCGCCGGGGACGGTCCAGGCGAGCCAGCCCCATGGGGTGCGCTCGTGGACGAGCACCAGTTCGCAGGCGGCCGAGCAGGTGTGGTCGCGGACGTGTCCGGTCCGCAGGGCACGGGAGCGTTCTCTGTCCCACCGCCGCGGGTCGCGGGTGAAGGGGCGCTCGTGGTGTGCGGGCGCGGTCGGCGGTGGTGTGTGGAGCGTGGCTGTCACGGGCTGATTCCTTCCAGGTAGTGGTCTGTCAGGGCGGTGGCGCACGTGGTGCATTGGCCGTCGCCGTCGGGGTGGGCACGCCGTGGTGTGGGGCCGGGGCAGGTGCGGCAGAGCGGCCAGCCGAGGCAGGCCGGGCAGAGGTCCTCGCCGGGGGCGGTTCCGGGAACGCCGCAGCCGGCGCATTCGGTCAGGGCCCGGTAGGTCAGGGCCTCGCTCACCGTGCGCGCGGCGGCGGAGCCGGTCATCGGCTGCGGCGGCGGGTCGTCCCACGCGGGTGCGTCGTGGTGGCTGGCCGCGAGGGTGGGCGGCGGGTAGGCCTGGGCGGCGCGCAGGCGGGCGGCGATGATCGCGCCGACCGTAGTCCGTACCGGATGGGGCAGGGGCCGGGCGGCGATGACGTGCCTGAGCTGATCGCGGCTCCAGCCGGATTCCAGCATCACGGTCACGACGCGGCCTTGGTCGGTCAGCGCCTGCCCGGTCAGCAGCAGCTCGGGGCGGGCTGCCCCGAGGTCGAGCAGCAGCCGGATCCCCGGGTGCATCTCGTCCGCCGCGGGCGCGGCCGGCGGGGACGTTGGTGTGTCCGGCCGGTCCGTCCGTCCCGGTGTGCGCGACGCGTCGCCGCGGCACGGACGGAGGGGTCTGGTGTTCTGCTTGTTGGTCTTCTTTCTGTTGGTGTTCTTAGTGGACCGATCAGCCAACGTAGGTTTATCCACTGGTGGAAAACCCGACTCTGGTTGTGACCTGCTGCTTTGCAGAGCGGGCAGGTCGGTGAGGAAGTACGCGGCCGCGCCGAGGGTGCCGTCTGGGCCGCGCTCGCGTTCCCGCACCAGGAAGCCGTGCTTCTCCAGCTCCTTCAGCCCGCTCTTGACGGCTGAGTCACCGTCGCGGCCACGGCGGGCGATGTCGGAGACGGTCATCCGCCAGCCGTCCCGGTGCGTGGAGAGCAGTCCGAACAGGCCCTTGGCCTTGAAGGACAACTGGGGGTTGCGGAAGAGCTGGTTGGCGATCTGGGTGAACTGATCGGCCGCCATCACGCCCCGCCGGATGCCCGCCGGGAGGCCGCCGGCATGCTCGGCCTCGGGGGCCGTGACCATCACGTCGGCTTCGATCAGCGCGATGTCCAAGGTGGCCGGTCGGTCGGTGATGCAGTAGACGATCTCGCCGAGGGTGCCGTCCGGGCGGCGCAGGCGTTCACGGATCAGGTAGCCGTGTGCCTCGAGCTCCTGCAGGCCGGTGCGTACCGCTTCGCGTCCGTCCGGGCCCAGGCGGACGAGGTCGGTGACCGTCACCTGCCAGCCGTTCCTGTGCGTGGAGACGTACCCGAAGATGCCCTTGGCTTTGAACGACAGCCCGGAGTCACGGAACAGCGCGTTGGCGATCTGGGTGAACTGATCGGCCGCCATGACACCCCGGCGGATCCCCGCCCCGAAGCGGCTCACCGCCCTGCCTCCGACGCCTGCCGAGCGCAGTGGCCACGGCGGCACACCGAGCCCGCCGAGATGGGGCGGTCGGTAGTCCTGGGCGTGGAGGCGTGCGTGTGTTCCATGGCGTCAGCTCACCCGCCGACCCCGACCAGGCTGACGGCCACGAGCCCCGACCATCGGTCACGATCCGGCAACGGAGCCGTCTAGCAGCCATGGTCGGGCTCATGGTCGGGCCGACCACGCACCTTCAGCCCGGGCGCTCAGTGATTGCGCAGCCGACTGCGCAGCCCCGGACTGGCGTTGCGCAATCGGGCTGCGCAACCGGCCTGGGGATCCTGCGCAGTCGAGTTGTGCCGGGGTCGCTGCGCAGTCCGGCCGAGCTTCCTGATCTTCTCTTGCGCAGGTCCGTATCGCGCACTGCGCAGGCGTCTGTCACGGCCCCGCTGGCTTCCGTCTGCGCATCGGTGTCCGGGCCCTGTGGCCGGGCGGCACGTGATCGCGCAGCGGTCGCCGGTCCGGGGGAGCAGCGCCGGACGCGATGGCCTGTCACCGGCTCGCGGCTGACCCATGGTCGGGGTCATGGTCGGGCCGACCATGACCCCGACCATGGACTTCGTGTCCCCATCGTGACCATGGTCGGGGGTTCATGGTCGGTGGTCGGGTCGGGGTCGCCGGGTTTTCTCGAGGTCAGCAACATCCGTTCTGACCTGGGAGTTTGACCATGTCCCCTGGCACGCAGGCCTCACAGAGCGAGGCCGCTGCTCCGATGGCGGCCGGCGCCCGGCTGGAGGCGATGCGCCGCCGCGTACGCCTCTCACGCGTGGCGGTCTGGACCGTCATCGCGGCTGGCCCCATCGCCCTCGCCGTCGCCGTCGCCTCCACCCCGACCACGGTCGCGGCGGCCCCCGCGGCCAAGCCCGCCGCCGTGCGCACCGCGGCATCCGCCACCGACCCGGGCGGCTATGCGCAGGTGTTCATCGGCTCTTGGCTGCGCAGCGACGCGAACGACGAGAGGAGTGCGCAGGCGCGGCTTGCGCAGTCGATGGCGCCGGACGTCGAACTGCCCGACACGGTCGCCGATGCGCAATCGGCGCCTCAGTCCGTGACGGCGGTGCGCAGTGCGCAGCGCGGCACCGGCGCGTGGTCGGTGACGGTGGCTGCGCAATACGCCAACGGCTCGGTGCGGTACTACGCCGTGCCGGTGGCCTCCGACAGCACGGGCTCCTCGTTCACGGTGACCGGTGCGCCTGGTGTGGTGGCCGGCCCGGCCCGGGCCGAGGTGCCGAAGTCGTCGTACGCCGTGACCGTCCCGGAGGGGGATCTGTCGTCCGCAGTCGGACAGTTCCTCGGCGCCTACCTGACGGGGGCCGGGGAGGTCGACCGCTACCTCGCGCCGGGCGTGCACCTCACCGCCGTCTCCCCCGCCCCGTACTCGGCGGTCGCCGTCCAGGAGGTGTCCGCCGTCGAGGAGGCCGCGGCCGCCGAGAAGGTGCCGGCGGACGGCACGACGGTGCGGGTGCTCGCCTCGGTGGAAGCCCGGGACGCGACCGGGCGGTGGCCGCTGGCGTACGAGCTCACGCTCAAGGCCCGCTCGGGCCGGTGGGAAGTCGCCGCGCTTCAGTCCGGCACGGCTCAGGACGGGGGTGCCCGATGAACACCGTGCACAGCCTGATGCTCGCCGGCCAGCTGGACGACCTCGGCAATAGCTGGATCAACATGTTCAAGGAGTGGGCGACGAAGGGTCTGCAGGCCGGTCTGATCTGCCTGGTCGTCGTCATCATGATCCAGAAGTTCTCGCTGAAGGCGGGGATCGGCGCCCTGCTCCTGATGGTGATCGCGCTCGGTCTGTACAACTCGCGCAACGACCTGGCGAACATGTTCACCGACGAGGTGAAGAACCCGTCCAAGGGCGCGCCCGCCGCTCCCGGGATCGTCCGGTCCGAACTCCCGATCTCACGTGACCACTCGCCGGGCGTCGGGGGCTGGCTGTGACCGCGGCCGCGGCACGGGTGGGCCGCTTCTACACCTCAGCCCGCCGCCACCCCTGGGTGCTGGGCAAGGTTGCCGACTGGAAGATCCCGCTCGGCCCGTACACGCCCGCGCAGATCGCGGTCGCCGTCGGCGGCGGCTTCCTCCTGGTCAAGACGATCAGCTGGTGGTCGTGGATGGGGCCGGTCCCCATCGTCGGGTGGGGCCTGGTCATCTGGATGGTGCGCCGGCCGAAGGTCCGGGGCCGTGCCCCGATGCAGGCCGCACTCGGTTGGGTGCTGCTCGGCTGGCAGCCTCGCGGTGGGCGGATCGGCGGGCGCGCCGCCCGCGACCGCGCTGCGCACCCGCTGCTCGGCGGCTTCACCGTCGAGGACACGCCCGCGCCCGTCCCCGCTGCGCAGGCCGCACCCTCTCGTGCGGTGCAGCGGCGTCCAGCCCGGGCGCCGCGCCCGAGCCCGGCCACAGACCGCTCGTCCGCACCCCGCCGTACACCGGCGGTTGCTCCCGCGGCAGTGGCAGGGCCGGTGTCGGGTGTGCAGCAGCTGCTCGCGCTCGCCCAGCAGGGCGGGGGTGCGTGGTGAGGGTTCCCATCCGTCACATCGCGGGGCATCTGGTGTGGTCGACGCAGGGCAGCGTGTGGGCGATCTACCGCCTGCACCCGGGCCCGGATGCGCACGGGCAGCGTGAGGAGACCGTCCAGGGCACGTACGTGCCCGCCCCGGTCCGCGACGAACAGCTGGCAAAGATCACTCACTTGGTGCGCTCGCTGTCCGGGGCCCCGCGCCTGTACGGCATGTGCGCCCAGGTCGACCCGGGCGAGGTCGCCCTCAGGATGATCGAGGGCATCGAGCCGGCCGAGCAGGCACCCGGTGTGGGTCGGCACCCGTGGGTGGAGAACGTCGAGGCCGCCCTCGACCTGCTCGACGACCAGGAGATGCACCGCCGCACCCTGTGGCTGGCCGTGCCGCTGCAGACCGAGACAGGCGGCCTGCAGGTGTCGGCGTCGCTCGGTGCTGCGTGGGCCGAGGTCGCACCGATGCTGGGCATGCGGCCGGCGCCGGTGGCCCGGCGCGAGGTGAGCGCGTATCGCGAGCAGGCCTCGCGGGTGGAGGCCGCGCTCGCCGGCGGCATCGCTTTCCGCCCGGCCCGGCCGGCGGAGATCGTGTGGATGATCCAGCACGCCCTGCACCGTGGCCTTGCCGAGCCGCTGTTGGCGGAGGCCGAGACCAGCGAGTTGTACGGCGGGCAGGTCCGTGATGGGGTGCTGCGCTCCCCCAGCTACGCCGACCTGGGCCAGGTGCGCCTGCAGGAGGGCGGCATCGACCCCGAACTCGACGACGTCGACGAGCTCAAGAGCGCGGGGCAGATCACCCGATCCGGGCGCAAGGCCTGGTGGCGGGTGAACACCGGCTCGCCGCTGGGGCGGCGCTGGCTGCAGGTCGAGTCCGACAACGGGGTGGGCTATCAGGCGCAGTTGGCACTGGCCGAGTGCCCGCCCGCGGTCAGCCAGGATGCCGCCGACCTGTTCGCCCAGTTGGAGATGCTCGACTTTCCCGTCGACTACACCGTCGACCTGACGCTCGTGCCTGCGGAGAAGGCGCGGGACCAGGTGCGGCGCAAGAAGAACGAGCTCATCGACCAGGCTGACCAGTACGACGCCCGCCCGACCGGGATGCCTGCGTCCCTGACCGAGGCCGCCCGCGACCTGGGCGAGCTGGATGCCCGGCTCTCCCGCACCAGCGTGGAGGTCGAGGTGCAGTCGGTGACCGTGCTGACGGTGTGGGGGCCAACCGCCGCCGTCTGCGATGCCCGGGCCCGCGCCCTGGCCGCGCTGCTCGGTGGCGCCGACTACCGGGCCGTGCGCCCGGCCGGCTTGCAGGAAGCTCTCTTCACCCTCGGCCTGCCCGGCACGGTACGGCCGGGTGTAGTGCGGGAGTTCACCCAGCACCAGGTCTCTGAAGACTGGGCGCTGAGCGGGGCCTTCACCGCTGCGGAGGTCGGCGACCCCAACGGCATGTTCCTCGGTATCGACCTGGACTGCGGTACCACCCGCCCCGTCATGATCAACGTGGCGGATGCGCCCAAGGTCGATGCGTCCGCCTCCATGGGCATCGTCGGGGATCTGGGCGCGGGCAAGAGTGTCCTGCAGAAGCTGATCGCGGAGGCGGTGTGGGCGCGCGGCGGCTGCGCGATCTGTATCGACCGCACCCCGGTCCGCGAGTGGGCGACCTTCGCCCGCACTGCGGCCAAGGGCCGGGTCCAGATCATCGATGCCGCGCAGGCCGAGGTGTCCATCGACCCGCTGCGCATGTTCGACGGGCCCGAGGGCCGTCACTACGCCCTGTCTTACTTGACCCTGCAGCTCGGCATCGGCCCGATGAGCACCAGCGGTGAGGTCCTGCACCACGCCGTCGAACAGGCCGCCCTCAGCGATGCCCCGTCTATGCACCGTGTCCTTGAGGTCCTCGAGGAGATGGCGACGCGCGAGGCGGGCAAGCGGCAGGACGCGGCCGCGACCCTCGCTGGCCTCATCCGGGTCGTGGCCACCAACTCCCTGGCGGCGATGGTGTTCGACCCGACGCTGCCGCCGGTGCGGCTGGACGCCTCCAGCGCCTCCGACATGATCGTGATCACCACCACGGGGTTGAAGCTGCCCCCGAAGGCCGCGTTCGCCAACCCCGAGGTCCTGCACCAGCAGCCGCTGGAGGCGCTGATCGGCCGGGCGGTGCTCTACCTGATCGCCGCGATCGCCCGGCAGACGGCTTTCGAGGACCCCGAGCGGTTCACGGCGGTGGTGCTGGACGAGCTGTACTGGCTCACCTCGTCTGCCGAAGGCACGGCCCTGGTCCACGAGATCCTCCACGACGGGCGCAAGCACGGCGCCGGCCTGTTGGCGGGCTCGCACGATGCCGAGGAACTTGGCCCCGACCGGGGCCTGATGGCCTACCGGGCACTGGCCCGCACCGCCGACCGTGAACGCGCCCGTCGTGGCCTGGAGTTCATCGGGCTCGACCCGAATGACGGCGAGCTGCTGCGGCTGGTGACCACCGGGCTGTCCCCGGTCGGCCAGAAGGGCCGGGAGGGCGAGTTCCTGCTGACCTGCCCGCGGCAGAACACCGGCCGCATCAAGGTCTCCATCCCCCGCATCGAGCGCATCAAGACGTCCATCACCACCACGCCGGGACGCCGCACGAGTGCTGTCTCCCCCACGGTGCCGGAGCCGCTCGCCGGTGAAGCCGCACAGACCCGTCCGAAGGAAACCGTCTGATGACCACTTTGTCGTGGGACCGCTCGAGGCGCGTCGCCGCCGTCGTGAGTGTCCTTACCGTGATCGCCGTCGTCGTCGCCGCGGTCGTGCTCGTCCTCGGGGTGGGCGTGCCGCAGGGGTGGTGGCCGCACACCGGGCAGGCCTTCGCCGCCGACGCCGCGCACCGGGATCCCTGCGCCCTGATCGTGGGCCCGGCCAAGGCGTACTGCGAGCGCGGCGCCGAAGCCAATGCTTCCGCCGGTCATCAGGACGTGGCCGGCGGGGCGTGGAGGCTGGTGCCTGCCGGTGCGGGTGTGGGTGCTCTCGTGGTGTGGCGGCTGCGCGGCGCCGCTGGGCAAAGGCGGCGCTGACGTGTTCCGTCCAGACCGCGCGACCCTGCGCTCCGCCGGCTTCGTCGTGCTGCTCACCGGCGTGTTCCTCCTGGTGAACACCCAGGTCGTGTACGCGGCCGGCAGCAACAGCGAGACCGGAGACCTGCTCGCCCCGCTGAACATCACCTCCTCCGAGGGTGTGC
>NZ_JBFBBK010000071.1:0-37398 GCF_040682635.1 Streptomyces sp. NPDC051133 | reverse complement strand
GGGCTTTCCTCCGGGCTTCCCTTCGGTGTTTCCGACTCTATCAGATCTTTTCTCGATCCGATTTCCTCGGTGCTTTCCAGGTTTCCGCTCTCGCGTTTCCCTTTCCGGCGGTTCCGACTTTATCAGAAGTTTTTGGCCGGTCTTACCGGCCGCTCATTCCTGAGTAATCGGGAGGTGCTTCTCCGGGAAGTCGTTCACGACTTCTCTGGAAGCTCGTAGATTCTATCGGCGGCCCGTGAACTTGTCCAGTTCTAGGCAACTGTTTGAATCTACCTCCCCACGCGTCCCGTGTCAACGGTTCTTGTGGGGCGAAGAGGAGACTAGCAGCTCACAGGGGTCGGACGCACATCAGGCGGCCGTCGGCACGGCCGAGCTGCGGTCCGTCGCCTCGAGATCACCCGTTTCACCCGCGCGTGCCGCACGGCCACCCAGGACGAAGACATAGGCGAGGAATGCCAGCTCGGCCGCGATCCCGATTCCGATGCGAGCCCAGGTGGGCAGGCCGGAGGGGGTCACGAAGCCTTCGATGCACCCGGAGACGAACAGGACCAGGGCGAGGCCGATCGCCATGCCGACCGCGGCCCGGCCCTCTTCCGCGAGGGCGGCGCGCCGGGTACGCGGGCCGGGGTCGATCAGCGTCCAGCCCAGGCGCAGGCCCGTACCGGCGGCGACGAAGACCGCGGTCAGTTCGAGCAGGCCGTGCGGGAGGACCAGGCCCAGGAAGGTGTCGAGGCGGCCGGCCGAGGACATCAGGCCGATGCCGACTCCCAGGTTGAGCATGTTCTCGAAGAGGATCCAGAGGACGGGCAGGCCCAGGAAGATGCCCAGGACCAGGCACATGGCCGCCGCCTGGGCGTTGTTCGTCCAGACCTGGGCGGCGAAGGCGGCGGCGGGATGGCTGGAGTAGTACGTCTCGTACTCACCGCCGGGGCGGGTCAGCTGGCGCAGCTGGCCGGGGGCCGCGATGGAGGACTGCACCTCGGGATGCGTGCCGATCCACCACCCCAGGAGGATCGCTATGACGGTGGAGAGGAGCGCGGTGGGCACCCACCAGCGGCGGGAGCGGTAGACGGCGGCCGGGAAGCCCTGGCCCAGGAAGCGCGTGACGTCCCGCCACGAGGCGCGGCGGGTGCCGGCGACGGCACTACGCGCGCGTGCCACCAGCTGGCTCAGCCATCCGGTCAGTTGCGGGTCCGGTGCGCTGGACTGGATGAGGGAGAGGTGCGTGGCGGTGCGCTGGTAGAGGGCGACGAGTTCGTCGGCCTCGGCGCCGTCGAGCCGGCGCCGCCGGCTGAGCAGGGCGTCCAGGCGGTCCCATTCGGATCGGTGTACGGAGACGAAGACGTCCAGGTCCATCGGGTCTGCCTGCTCCTCGGCTGGTCGTCGACTGCTCGTCGTGGCTGCTCGTGACTGTTGTCAGCTTGTCGTACTGAGGCACGATGCGCCCACAGCTTGGCAGACTTGCTGTTCAAGGGGCGGACGAGGGGAAGGCGGCGGGCGTGAGTGAGCTGGTGACGGGCGAGGCGGTGGCGCTCGAACTACGGCCCGCCAAGGTGCCGAGCAGGGCGTTGGCGGTGCTGCTCGACCTGGTGGTGGCGATGGTCGCGTACATCGGCGTCACCATCGTGCTGGTGGCGTCGACCTCGTCCCTGGACGATGCCGCACAGGTGGCACTGTCGATCGCGTCGTTCCTGCTGGTGCTGGTGGGCGGGCCGATCGCGGTGGAGACGCTCAGTCACGGGCGCTCCCTGGGGAAGCTGGCGTTCGGGCTGCGGGTGGTGCGGGACGACGGTGGGCCCATCCGTTTCCGGCATGCGCTGGTGCGGGGCGCGATCGGGGTCGTCGAGATCCTGATGACGTTCGGCGTGGTGGCCTGCATCGCCTCGCTGGTGTCGGCGCGGGGGCGGCGGCTCGGGGACGTGTTCGCGGGCACGCTCGTCGTGCGTGAGCGGATACCCGCCGGGCGGACCGGTTTCGTGCCCCCTCCGCCTCCGTGGCTCGCGGGGCGGTTCGCCGAGTTGGATCTGTCGGCGGTGCCGGACGGGCTGTGGCTTGCGGTCCGGCAGTACCTGACCCGGATGCAGCAGCTCGATCCGCGGGTTTCGCTGGACATGGCGCAGCGGCTTGCCGCCGATCTGGCGGCAGGGACCGGTGCTCCGGTACCGCATGATCTTCCCCCCGCTGTCTTCCTGGCGGCCGTGGTGCACGAGCGGCAGACCCGTGAGGCCCGGCAGGCCTTCGGTGCGAGCGGTTCCCCCTCGCCGGTGACACAGCCCGGGGCTCCGGTCATCCCGGCTTCTCCGTCTTCTCCGCCGACCCCGCCGTCGCCGGCGACGGCGGGGTCGGCGACGGCGACGGTTGGGACGCAGGGTTCCGGCCGGGCTGCTGAGCCCCAGGTTGCGCGGGAGCAGCCGGCCGACCGCCCGGCCACCGGGTTCGCGCCGCCCGCCTAGGGCCGGGCGGGCCGCTCAGTCGAACGTCGACGGCGGTGATGCGAGGTCTTCCAGCTCGATGCCGGGCGCGGCCAGGACGACGTCGCCGGCGATGTGAACGGTGTGCCGTTCGCCGGTGTCCAGGGCTGTGACCTGGTATTCGTCCACGGTCAGGGGGCCGTTGTCAGTGGCGTGTGCTTCGCTGTTGATCAGGGCCCAGGACTGATCCACGGTGCGGGGGGCGAGGACCGGGTCCGTGAAGGCCACGAGGCGGACACGGGTCGCGGCGGACGAGGGGGTGAGGCGCAGGAGACGAGCGGTGGCGACGAGGAAGGCGGGGGACGTGCCGGTGAAGGCGTGGGCGCGCACATTGCCTTCCGTGGCCTGAGTTCCGGTGGGGTCGGTGCGGACCCAGGTGACGCCATCGAGGGCGGCACCGCGCACCTGCCAGCCGCCCGCGTGCATCTCGAGGCGGATGGGGCGGCCCAGGTCGTCCAGGGCGAGGTCGACCGAGCCGAGGTGATCACCGGCGGGGCTGGTCAGCTGGGAGACGTAGCGCCAGCCGGACGGACCGGGGGCGCATTGGAAGTGCTCTTCCGCGAGGGGGGTGTGATCGTGCGGATCGTGGAGCGAATAACGGCCGCGGGGCATGGGGGTCCTGGGTCGTGACGGGCCGGCGGTGGTCCGGCCGGCGCTGCCGGTCCGGGCGGGGCGGTGCCGCTGGGCGGTTCCGGCCAAAGGGGCAGGCCCCCGGCACGGGGGTGCGGGGGCCTGCCTCGGAGGGCCTGCTGCCGGGGTGAGTGGGCGGTACGTCGGTGCACCGACGTCCTGCCCTCACCCCGGCGGGCGGGACTACGGGGTCACCGGCTCAGTAGCGGTAGTGGTCCGGCTTGAACGGGCCGTCGACCTCGACGCCGATGTACGCGGCCTGCTCCGGACGCAGCGTGGTGAGCTTGACGCCGAGCGCGTCCAGGTGGAGGCGGGCGACCTTCTCGTCGAGGTGCTTGGGCAGCACGTAGACACCGGTCGGGTACGCGTCGGGCTTGGTGAACAGCTCGATCTGGGCCAGGGTCTGGTCCGCGAAGGAGTTGGACATCACGAACGACGGGTGACCGGTGGCGTTGCCCAGGTTCAGCAGACGGCCCTCGGACAGCACGATGATCACCTTGCCGTCCGGGAACGTCCAGGTGTGGACCTGCGGCTTGACCTCGTCCTTGACGATGCCCGGGACCTTGGCGAGGCCGGCCATGTCGATCTCGTTGTCGAAGTGGCCGATGTTGCCGACGATCGCCTGGTGCTTCATCTTGGCCATGTCCGAGGCCATGATGATGTCCTTGTTGCCGGTCGTGGTGACGAAGATGTCGGCCTTGTCGATGACCTCGTCCAGGGTGGTGACCTGGTAGCCGTCCATCGCCGCCTGCAGCGCGCAGATCGGGTCGATCTCGGTGACGATCACGCGGGCGCCCTGGCCGCGGAGGGACTCCGCGCAGCCCTTGCCCACGTCGCCGTAACCGCAGACGACCGCGGTCTTGCCGCCGATGAGGACGTCGGTGGCGCGGTTGATGCCGTCGATCAGGGAGTGCCGGCAGCCGTACTTGTTGTCGAACTTCGACTTGGTGACGGCGTCGTTGACGTTGATCGCCGGGAAGAGGAGAACGCCGTCGCGCTGCATCTCGTACAGGCGGTGGACGCCGGTCGTGGTCTCCTCGGTGACGCCGCGGATCTCCGAGGCGAGCTGGGTCCACTTCTGCGAGCCGTCGGTGATGGTGCGGTGCAGGAGCTCGAGGATGACGCGGTGCTCGTCGGACTCGGCGGTGTCGACGGAGGGGACCTTGCCGTCCTTCTCGTACTCGACGCCCTTGTGGACGAGGAGGGTGGCGTCACCGCCGTCGTCGAGGATCATGTTCGGGCCGCCGGTGGGGCTGTCCGGCCAGGTCAGCGCCTGCTCGGTGCACCACCAGTACTCCTCCAGGGTCTCGCCCTTCCAGGCGAAGACCGGGATGCCCTGCGGGTTGTCGGGCGTGCCGTGGGGGCCGACGGCGATGGCGGCGGCCGCGTGGTCCTGGGTGGAGAAGATGTTGCAGGAGGCCCAGCGGACGCGGGCGCCCAGGGCGGCCAGGGTCTCGATGAGCACGGCGGTCTGCACGGTCATGTGCAGGGAGCCGGTGATACGGGCGCCGGCGAGGGGCTGGGCCTCGGCGTATTCCTTGCGGATCGCCATCAGGCCGGGCATCTCGTGCTCGGCGAGGGTGATCTCCTTGCGGCCGAACTCGGCCAGCGAGAGGTCGGCGACCTTGAAGTCCTGTCGGTTCTCGACAGTCGTCATTGCGAGCTGCTCCTCGGATTCGGGTCGAGGTGGGTACGGCTGGTCTGCGCGGCGGCGGACATACGGATGCCCGAGAAGAGGACACGGGCATGCCCACGTTCGCGCAGCGCAGTCCGTCGGAGGCCCTCTCTCCCTCGGTCGGTCCGTGTGGGACCGCCCGACCGCCATCAGCAGCGACGTCTGGCTCCGTCCCAAGCTACACCGGACGACCCGGTCGTCCCCAGTCCGTCTGCGCATGGACCGAGCCGGACGGGGCGGCGCGCGGCGTTCACGGGGAGCCGCTATCGTCCGCGCGACGGCGGACGGGCCGCATGGGGAGGGTGGGACGGATGGGTACGAGGCGGGGGCGCGGGCTCGGGATCGCGGCGCTCGTGGTGGGGCTCCTGGGGCTGGCGCTGGGAGCCGGCACGGTCGGCTACGCCCGCAGCGCCTACGGCTGGGGCACGCTGCAGAGCCGCAGCATGTCGCCGGCGTACGAGCCGGGTGACCGGATCGTGTGGGAGCGGGTGGACGGCGGGGAGGTGCGGCGCGGTGACGTCGTGGCGTTCTCCATGCCGGAGCGCTACCGGTCCGGCGGTGCCGTGGTGCAGCGGGTGATCGGGGTGGGCGGCGACCGGGTGGCCTGCTGCACGCGCGTGGGCACCGGGGAGCGGGTCACCGTGAACGGGAAGCCGATCGAGGAGCCCTATGTCAGCGGTGGTGACGCCGACGGGGTGCGCCGGCCGTACGACGTGAAGGTGCCGGAGGGCCGGCTGTTCCTGCTGGGCGACCGCCGGGGCGACGCCATGGACTCGCGTTTCTTCTCCGCCGACCACGACGGGACGGTGCCGGTGAGCGCCGTGCGGGGGCGGGTGACGGACGACCGTACGGTCCCGGTGCTGCTGGGGACGGCCCTGCTCCTCGCCGCGGTTCTGGTGCTCACCGGCATCGGGCTGGGCATCGGTTTTCTCGCGGTGCGGGGGCGGAAGGCGCCGCCTGTGCCGCCGGCGCCCTGGACCGTGCGGCCGGCCCAGGGCTGAGGGGTCCGGCTGTCAGTGCCCGGCCGCGTGCGGGTTCGGGCCGCCCGGGGTGGCCTCCGGGTCCGGGCCCTTGGCGGCCTCGGCCTCGCTGTAGATGTCCGGCTCGAGGTAGATGACGCGGGCGATGGGGACGGCGGCCCGGATGCGGGCCTCGGCGGCGTTGATGGCGTTCGCGACCTCGGCGGCCGTGTCGTCGTGCCGGACGGCGATCTTGGCGGCGATCAGCAGTTCCTCGGGGCCGAGGTGCAGGGTGCGCATGTGGATGACGCCGGTGACGGTGTCGCCGTCGACCGTCGCGGTCTCGATCTGCTTGACCACGTCGGCGCCGGCGGCCTCGCCCAGCAGGAGCGACTTGGTCTCGGCGGCGAGGACGAGGGCGATGCCGACGAGGAGGACACCGATGCAGACCGTGCCGATGCCGTCCCAGACGGCGTCGCCGGTGATCACGGTGAGGCCGACGCCGAAGAGGGCGAGGACCAGACCGATGAGCGCGCCGAAGTCCTCCAGCAGGACGACGGGCAGCTCGGGCGCCTTGGCGCGGCGGATGAACTGGGCCCAGGAGAGCTTGCCGCGCAGCTCGTTGGACTCCTTTATGGCCGTGCGGAAGGAGAAGCCCTCGGCGATGACGGCGAAGACGAGGACGCCGACCGGCCAGTACCAGTTCTCCAGGTCGTGCGGGTGGGTGATCTTCTCGTAGCCCTCGTAGATGGCGAACATGCCGCCGATGGAGAAGAGGACGATCGAGACGAGGAAGGCGTAGATGAAGCGCTCGCGGCCGTAGCCGAAGGGGTGCTGCGGGGTGGCGTCGCGCTGGGCCCTCTTGCCGCCGATGAGCAGCAGGAACTGGTTGCCGGAGTCGGCGAGCGAGTGGACGCCCTCGGCGAGCATCGAGGAGGAGCCGCTGAACGCGAACGCCACGAACTTCGATGCCGCGATCGCGAGGTTGGCGCCGAGTGCCGCCACGATCGCCTTCGTACCGCCTGACGCGCTCATGTGTCCGCGTTGTCCCTTCGCCTTCGTATGCCCACGCCGGTGCCCGGCAGCGCCCGTCGCCCTTTGCCCGGCCTTTGCCGGTGGGCCATTGTTGCAGCCCTGCCGGGGACCGACGCGTCAGGTATCCACAACCCCGGTCATACGATCACAGTGGCGCGGAAGACGGTGCCCGCGCCCGAGATCTCCGCCTTCTCGCCGGCCGGGACGAAGACCGACTCGCCGGGGCCGAGTCCGTACTCGCCCGCGAGCACCGAACCGGCCGTGCAGAGCAGGATCTGCGGGGTGTCGCGGGTGACGTCGTGGGCGCTGCCGCCCTCGGGCAGGACGTACCGGGAGAGCCGGAACTCGTCGATCGGGGTCTCGTAGACCTCCTCGCCGTCCGAGGACGCCTCGGGGCGCAGCACGCCCGGGTCGCCCGCCTCGAAGCGGACCACCCGCAGCAGCTCGGGGACGTCGACGTGCTTGGGGGTCAGGCCGCAGCGCAGGACGTTGTCGGAGTTGGCCATGATCTCGACGCCGAGGCCGCTGATGTAGGCGTGCGGGATGCCGGCGCCGAGGAACAGGGCCTCGCCGGGCTGCAGGCGGACGTGGTTGAGCAGCAGGGCCGCGATGACGCCGGGGTCGCCCGGGAAGTGGTGGGCGATGCCGGCGTAGGGGGCGTAGTCACCGCCGAGACGGCTGCAGGCTGCGGTGGTCTCGGCGACCGTGCGCGCCATGTCCTCCGGGTCGGCGCCGAGGATCGCGGTGAGGACCTCGCGCAGGGCCGCTTCCTCGGGGTGGGCGTGCAGCAGGTCGACGTACGGCTTGAGGGAGTCGACGCCGAGCCCGGCCAGCAGGTCGGCCGCCTCGACCGGGTCGCGGAAGCCGCACAGGCCGTCGAACTCGGTGAGGGCGCAGATCAGTTCGGGCTTGTGGTTGGCGTCCTTGTAGTTGCGGTGCGGGGCGTCCACGGGGACGCCCCGGCGCTCCTCGTCGGCGTAACCCTCCTTGGCCTGCTCCAGGTTGGGGTGCACCTGGAGGGAGAGGGGGGCACCGGCGGCGAGGATCTTGAGCAGGAAGGGCAGGCGGGGTCCGAACCTGGCCACCGCGCGGGCGCCGAGTTCCTGCTCCGGGTGGGCCTCGATGACCCCGACGAGCGTGCCGCGCTCGGTGCGCGACGGCGCTCCGGGGTGCGCGCCCATCCACATCTCCGCCTGCGGTTCGCCGGTCGGCTCGACGCCGAGGAGGTGCGGGATGGCGGTGGTCGAACCCCAGGCGTAGGGGCGGACGGTGTTGTCGAGGCGGTCCATGTGTCTTCTCTGTCTCCGTACGTACGCGGCTCGGCCGGCAGGGGTGCCGGCCCCGGTGCCGGTGGTGGGCGCGGGTCGGCCCTGAGCCAGATCAGGCCCTGGAAGCGAGCGCCAGGTAAACGGCGGCGAAATCCGTGACGGCGATCAGTTCCGCGAGGGTCTCCAGTTCGCCGCCCTCCTCCGGTTCGAGTTCGCTGATCGGCGTGTCGTGGCTGAGGGCCAGGTCGCGGGCGGTGGGGGCGGCGGACAGACCGTTGATGGGGCGGTCGCGGAGCAGGACCACGCGCGCGTGCAGCGCGGGCGGCTCCTCCACGCGGTCACGGAAGAAGTCGTCCGGGTCGGCGCTGGCGGCGAGCGGCCCGGCCAGCAGGGCGCTGTGCGCGGCGAGCGCCTCGGGGAGTTCGGCGACGAGGGCGGGGCGGCCGGCGAGTTCGGCCAAGGCGGCGGCGAACCGGCGCCCTGCCGGGCCGGCCGAGGGGCCCTCCGTCCACACCACCGGGAGCGCGTCGGCGAGTTCGGCGGCGAGGGTCTTGGCCGGGTTGCTGTAGGTGACGATCGCGGGGCCGCAGCGCTCGGCGACGCCGTCCAGGCGGTCGGCGACCTTCTCCAGGGCATCGGAGGGGGCGTTGAGCAGGCCGACGCGGTCCAGGAGCGCCAGCAGCGGGGTGAACAGGGCCCAGAAGACGCCCGGCGAGGACGCCGCGAGGGGTTCCTCCTGGTCGTACGGTGCCGTCGCCATCGGTACGAACAGGCCGTGCGCGCCGGCGACGGCCTCGGCGAGCGGGGTGCCGGCGGGAGCCACGGCGACGACGGTGACGCCGCGGCGGTAGGCCTGGTCGGCGAGGAGGGAGAGGCTGGGTTCGGTGCCGTCCGGGGTGGCGATCAGGAGGAGGTCCACGGAGCCGGCCCAGCCGGGGAGCTCCCAGCGCAGGGCGCCCGCGGCCGGGGCGACGCCGCTGGGGGCCAGGCGGACCACGGGGCTGCCGGGGCCGGCCAGGGTGCCGAGGAGGTCGGCGGTGTGGGTGGCGGCGGCTCCGGGGCCCGCGATCAGGACCGCGCGGGGGCGGCCGTCGGGCTTGAGGTCGCCGATGCCGGCCTCGGCGGCGTGCCGGGCGGCGGTGCGGACGCGGGCACCGGCCTCGGCGGCACCGCGCAGCAGGCCTCGGCGGTCGGCCTCGGCGAGGCCCTCCGGGGTGTCGAGCAGCGATTCGTCCAGCATGGGCGGGAGTCTCCGATCGCCGGGGATCCTGTGCGGGATGGGTCCTTCGCAGGGGGTGGATGCCTCGTCGCCGCGCCGCCGCGCCGTTGCGCCGTACGTCGTGGCGCCGTCACGTCGTGGCGCCGGGGCTCCGTCGTTCCGCGGGCGGTGAGCGCCGGCGGTGAGCCGCGTCGTTACGCGGGGCGGCGGGCCTCGTCCACGAGCAGGACCGGGATGCCGTCGCGGACCGGGTAGGCGAGACCGCAGTCCTGGCCCGTGCAGACCAGCTCGGTGTCCTGCTCCTTGAGGGGGGCGTGGCAGGCCGGGCAGGCGAGGATCTCCAGGAGGCCGGCTTCGAGCGGCATGGGGTGTCCCTTCGAGGGCGGGTACGTGTCTGTGGTCGTGCCTGGTCAGCGTACCGCCGGCGCGGGGCCGGCGGCGGGGATGGGCGGACCTGGGCGGGGGGCCTGGGCCGGGGGCCGGTTCGGGCGGGGGGGCCTGGGCCGGGGGCCGGTTCGGGCGGGGGGGCGTGGGCGCGAGTGGTCAGGCCCTGACGCGGGAGCGGTCAGGCCCTGATGACGGCCAGGGCCTCGTCGCGGATCTTGGTCATCGTCGCCTCGTCCTTCGCCTCCGCGTTCAGGCGCAGGAGCGGCTCCGTGTTGGAGGGGCGGACGTTGAACCACCAGTCGGCCGCGGCGACCGTGAGACCGTCGAGGTCGTCCAGCGTGATGCCGGGACGGCCCTCGTAGGCGGCGCGGATCGCGGCGAGACGGGCGGCCTGGTCGGCGACGGTGGAGTTGATCTCACCGGAGCCGACGTAGCGGTCGTACTGGGCGACGAGCGAGGACAGCGGGCCGTCCTGGCCCCCCAGGGCCGCCAGGACGTGCAGGGCGGCCAGCATGCCCGTGTCGGCGTTCCAGAAGTCCTTGAAGTAGTAGTGCGCGGAGTGCTCGCCGCCGAAGATCGCCCCGGTGCGGGCCATTTCGGCCTTGATGAACGAGTGGCCGACGCGGGTGCGGGCCGGGGTGCCGCCGTTCTCCTTCACGACCTCCGGGACCGTGCGGGAGGTGATCAGGTTGTGGATGATCGTGCCCTTGCCGCCGTTGCGCGCCAGCTCGCGGGCGGCGACCAGGGCGGTGACCGCGGACGGGGACACCGGGTCGCCGTGCTCGTCCACGACGAAGCAGCGGTCCGCGTCGCCGTCGAAGGCGATGCCGAGGTCGGCGCCCTCCGCGGGGACGCGCTTTTGCAGGTCCACGAGGTTGGCCGGGTCGAGCGGGTTGGCCTCGTGGTTCGGGAAGGTGCCGTCCAGCTCGAAGTACATCGGGACGAGGGTCAGCGGCAGGCCGGCGAAGACCGTGGGGACCGTGTGTCCGCCCATGCCGTTGCCCGCGTCGACCACGACCTTCAGGGGGCGGATGGAAGTAAGGTCGACCAGGGAGCGCAGGTGCGCCGCGTAGTCGTCCAACGTCTCGCGGGTGGTGAGGGTTCCCGGCCGGCCGGCCGGTTCCGGGGCACCCGACTCCAGCCAGCCCTCGACCAGTTCACGGATCTGCGCGAGGCCCGTGTCCTGGCCGACCGGGGCGGCGCCCGCGCGGCACATCTTGATGCCGTTGTACTGGGCCGGGTTGTGCGAGGCGGTGAACATCGCGCTGGGGAGGCCGAGTGCGCCGGAGGCGTAGTAGAGCTGGTCCGTCGAGCACAGGCCGATCTCGGTGACGTCCACGCCGCGGTGCGCCGCGCCGCGCGCGAAGGCGCGGGTCAGGCCGGGGGACGAGGGACGCATGTCGTGACCGACGACGATCGCCGCCGCACCCGTCACCTCCGCGAAGGCGGCGCCGAAGAGTTCGGCCAGTGACTCGTCCCACTGGTCCGGGACCACTCCGCGTACGTCGTACGCCTTCACGATCTGCGACAGATCAGCAGCCACGGCCAACCCTCCTGAAAGTCCTATGGGTGCACACAAACTACCCGCCAGGGGTAAGGGCGAGGTGTGCGGACACCGGGTGGACGTCCAGCGGACTCCGAGTCGTGACCGGGCGGCGGGTGCGCGGTGGGCCGGGGAGCCGGCTCAGTTGTCCGGGGAGCGCAGGACGCGGAGGTGGCCGCGGCGGGCGACCTCCATGGGGTCCGCCGTACGGGCTCCGCCGCCGGCCGCCTCGGCCGCGCGCTGCTGGGGACGGGCCGCCTCGCGCACCGCGTTGGCAAGCGCTTCCAGGTCGTCCCCGCTGGGCCGCGCGGGAGCGGAGCCGTCGAGGAGGCGGACGACCTCCCAGCCGCGGGGGGCGGTGAGGCGCTCGGAGTGCTCGGCGCACAGGTCGTAGCAGTGGGGTTCGGCGTAGGTGGCGAGCGGGCCGAGGACCGCGGTCGAGTCGGCGTAGACGTACGTCAGCGTCGCGACGGCGGGTCGGCCGCAGGCGGTGCGCGAACAGCGACGTACAGGGCTCACGACGTTGGACGGTACCGCACTCTTGAGCGGGCCGCGACGACTCTCCACCAGGTCACTCCACCGTGTCGTGCTGTGAAACGCCCCACACACCCTTTTGGGGAGGGCCTGTTGACCTGCATGGACGCATTCCCGGCCGGCCTCGGCCGGGTCGGCGTCCGGTCATGAGTCGGTACAAACACCGTCAATTGCCTTGAGTTCGGCGGTCTTGGAGGGTTACGGAAACGAGCCAGACCTTGGCTGGAACGGTCATCCTGCGACACGGGGTGAGCAGGGTCGTCACCGCGTGGAATCGGGCGGGCGGGGCGGGCGGGGACTAGGCTTCACCGGTGATGGACAACCGTGTACCGCCCCGTGCCGCCGGACCCGGGCCTCGTCGCCGTGATCGCCACGGCCGGGGCATGCGGGGGCCGATCGCACCGCCGCAGGTGCCGCTGGCGGCCAGCCGTGCCGAGGTGTTCGCGGACCTGGTGCAGGATTCCGTGGAGCGTCTCGAGCGGCGGTGGCCGCAGCTGGCAGACATCGATTTCCTCGTCCTGGAAGTGCCTCGACCGGAGGGGCCGGGGGATCAGGTGGGCACGTGGAGCGATGAGGCCGTGCCGTTGGGCGGGGTCGTGCCGGCGCGGGAGGGCCACCGGGCTCGGGTGATCGTGTACCGGCGGCCGGTGGAGATCCGGACCAAGGGGCGGGACGAGCGGGCCGCGCTGGTGCACGAGGTCGTGGTGGAGCAGGTGGCCGAGTTGCTGGGGCTCACTCCGGAGACCGTGGATCCCCGGTACGGGGAGGAGTAGGGGCAGGCCGCCGCTTCCCCGGGTGCCCGGTTCCGCAGGTGCCCGGTTCCCCAGGCGGCCGGTTCCCCAGGCGGCCGGTTCCCCAGGCGGCCGGTTCCCCAGGCGGCCGGTCGCCCGGTGCCGCGACTGGGCACCGGGCCGGATCGCCGCTCCCGCTTCCGGCTACTTCTGCAGGACCGACAGGTCCTCGTCCGACTCCGGTACCGCGACCAGCCCCCGGTCGTTGGGGAGGGTCTGGATGGTGAAGCCGGGGACTCCCCCCTCGGTCGCCGTCAGGGTGCGGGAGGCGTAGGCCGGGCCGCCGGAGAGGGTCTCCACGGTCAGGGCGTAGGTGCCCCCGCCACCGGACGGGGTCGGGGCCTGGACGTTCTGTGTCGTGCCCGACTTGATCGTGTAGGTCCTGGAGACCGCCGAGCCGCCCTCGCTGCCCGCCGAAGCGGTCACCTTCACCTCGGCCGTCGCGGTGGGCGCGGTCAGCGCGAGGGTCGTGCCCTTGGCGCTGTTGTCGGCCGAGGTCGCGCGCGTGCCCACGGGGGCCGTGGCCGGGATGAACGCCGTCTCCTGCTTGTCGCCCTTGCCGCGGACGACCTGGAGGGCCGCGACGACCGGGACCGACTGGTCGGTGGGGGTCAGGACGAGGGAGCCCGCCTCGCCACGGGTCACGGCGCCGAGGTCGGCCGTGGTCGTCATGCCGGACTTCACGTGCACGGTCTCGTTCCCGGCGGGGGTGATCAGCCCGTCCGGTGAGGCCAGGCGGATCTTCAGGTCGGCGTCGGCGTCGCCCGGGGTGAAGGCGATCAGACGCACGTCGGTGGCGTCTTTCGGGATGCCGGGCAGGACCAGGCTGCCGGCCGGGTCGGTGGCGGCGGCCAGCCAGTCGCCGCCGGCCTTGTCGTCGAGGGCCTGCACGGTCGCGCCGACCCGGCCGCTGCGCACGCTGACGTGCACGGTCAGGTCGCCCTGCCGTTCGTCGGTGAGCGTGGAGAGCAGGACCGGCTTGCTTGAATGCGGCTCGACGGTGAGGTCCTCCCCGAGCGGGGACTTGATCCGGCCGTTCTTGCCGTACAGCTCGATGTCGACGACGGCCGCGGAGTCGTCGGGGTTGGTCAGGTGCACGTAGTCGGTGCGCCCGGAGGCCGTGCCGGCGCCCGGGAACCAGAACTCGGTGTCCGCGGGGGTGCAGGTGACGCCCTGGAGTCCCCGGCCGGTGCCGGCGGCGACCTCGGTGGTCTCCTGGACGGTCCAGCCGGGCGCGAACTTCCCGTCGGCGGTACCGATCAGCGCGGGGGTGTCGGCGCCCGAGGTGTCACCGGTGACCGGGGTGCCGGGCGCCTTCGGGGCGAGCACCGGCTGGTCCGCCTTCTGGGACGTCTTGGACGACTGGCCCTTCTGGCCCTTCTGGTCCTTGGAGCCGCTCGTGCCGTCGCCCGAGTCCGGGGTGGCGGGCTGGATTTGTGCCTTGCCGCTGCTCGCGGCGCCCTTGGTGACCGGCGTGAAGGACGTGTACGACGTGTCCGCGATGTCCGAGATGCTCGGTGCCGGGCACAGCAGGCTGGTGCGCTGGACGGGCAGTTGGGCGGCCGTGTCCGGGGCGGAGGCGCCGGACGCCGAGGGGGTGTCGAGTGCGGCGAAGGCGGTGACGGCGGCCAGCGCTGCCGTACCGGCGATCAGGGACAGGGTGGTGCGGTTCACTGCTGGCTCCCGTCGGGGCGCTCGCTGCCGGTGCCGTGGGGGTGCTGGGCCGGGTCGTAGCCCTGCTGGGCGGGGTCGTACGCCGGGTCGTAGCCCTGCTGGTAGGCCGTCGGGTCGTACGGCATCTGGTCGCCCGTACCGCTGTAGGCGTACGGGTCGTACTGGGCCGACGTTCCGTACGGGTCGGCCGCGTAGGACGCCTGCTGGTCGTAGCCGGCCTGCTGGTACTGCACGCCCGTCTGGTACTGGTCGGTGCCGTACCCGGCGTTCGGGTCCGGGTAGGTGGACGCGTCCCACTCGTCGTAGGACTGCTGGTGCGGTACGGCCGCCGGGGCCTGGGGCGGCAGCGGCGGGGCGTCCGGGTGCTCCGCGAAGGCCGCCTGGCCCTCGGGGGCCTCTTCGTCGGAAGCCTGTTCCCCGGGAGCCTGTTCCTCGGCCTGGGCGCGCAGGCGGCGGGCACGGCGGCCCTCGCCCGCGGTGGCCTGGGCGGGCAGCGGCTGCTCCTCGGGAAGGTCGTCGTCGACGTCGCGGCGGCGGCCGGGCAGGGCGAGGACGACGAGGACGACGGCGAGTGCGCCCTGGGCCCACAGCCAGGCGGTGTGGGTGAGCGGCGCGTCGTAGGTGACGTCCAGCCTGCCGCCGGCGGCGGGCAGTTGGAAGCCCTGGGCCCAGCCGTCGACGGTGGTGCGGGTGAGCGGCCTGCCGTCGAGGGTGGCGGTCCAGCCGGGCGCGGCGGAGTCGGCCAGGCGCAGGACGCGGCCGCCCGGGCCGGAGGGGACGGTCGTGTGGATCTCGACCGGGCCCGCGGCGACGGGCTGGGCGGTGCCCGAGCCGCCGGCGGGGACGATCGCCGCGCGGGAGACCTCCTGGTCGACGCGCCACAGGGCGTTGCCGTGCTGCTGGCTGAGCCGGGTCAGGCCGGGGGTGGCGTCGAGGACGCGAGTGATCTGGCGGGGCGCGCCCTTGTGGACGAGGACGTAGCGCACGGCGAAGCCGCCGAGCTCGTCGGACTGGTCGGCGCCGGAGCCGGCGACGAGGTTGGCGACGACCTTGTCGAGGCGGGCGTTCTCGCCGTCGGCGGAGGCCAGTTCGGCGTCTCCCATGCGGGCCCCGGAGCCGCGGACCAGGGTGTAGCGCACGCGCGCGGCGGAGTCGCTGTCGAGGACCAGGGTGCGCGCCTGGTCGCCGCCGGAGGAGTCCTCGGCGACGAAGGCGGGCACCTGGGTCGGGTCGCGGCGCTCCAGGGGTCCGTCGGCGCCGCCGAGCATCCAGCCGACGGCGACGAGCAGCGGGCCCGCGGCCGAGGCGAAGGCGATCAGGGCGGCGACGGGCTGGCGCCAGCCGAAGCTCTGCTCGGCCACGCGGGCGCGTGCGCCGTCGGCGCCGAGGGCGGCGGCGGCCAGCAGGGCGGTGCCGTAGACGAGGGTGGCCGGCCCGGCCCAGGCGGACCGGTTGGACAGGACGGCGAGGACGAGGCCCAGCAGGGCGACGATCCAGGCGGTGCGGATGCCGAGCTGCCGCTCGGAGCGCAGGAGGGCGGCGAGGGCGGCCAGGACGATGCCGACGAGCATCAGGCCGTCGACCGTGCCGGGGCCGCCGGGGCTCGCGCCGAGCAGGTCGAGCGCGGAGGCGGACGACGGGCCGTACGCGAGGCCGGCCTCCTTGAAGAAGCCGGTCGGG
The DNA here is from genome assembly GCF_040682635.1 of Streptomyces sp. NPDC051133. Lineage (NCBI taxonomy): Bacteria > Bacillati > Actinomycetota > Actinomycetes > Kitasatosporales > Streptomycetaceae > Streptomyces > Streptomyces sp. NPDC051133. The sequence goes on along the minus strand of NZ_JBFBBK010000071.1, from coordinate 21,532 downwards.
AGCAGGGTGAGCGACCAGGGCGCGAGGACCAGCAGCGGGGTGCCGAGCTGGGCGAGGAAGCGCAGGCCGTACGCGACGGGGTCGGAGCGGCGCAGTGCGAGCACCCCGAGGCCGAGGAGCAGCGCGAGGGGCCAGACGATCGGCGTGAAGGCGGTGGCGAGGGTCAGCAGCAGCGCGTACGCCCAGGTCGCGCGCCAGCTGCCGCGGGCGCCGCTGCGGTGCGCGAGGCCGCTTGCGGCGATGCCCGCGCGCGCGATGAGGGGCAGCAGTACGGCGAGGACGGCGGTGCCGATGCGGCCGCCGGCCAGGGCGCCGGTGGTGGCGGGCAGGAAGGCGTAGGCGACGGCCACCCAGGCGCGCAGCAGCCGGGAGGTGACGAGGGGCCGGGAGGCGAAGTAGGCGGTGAAGCCGGCGAGCGGGACCGAGCAGACCAGCAGGACGGTGACCGCGAGTCCGGTGGAGCCGAACAGGATCGAGGCGAGGGTGGCGACGAGGGCGAGGTAGGGCGGTGCGGCCGGGGTGCCGCCCGCGCCCACCGCGTGCCAGGCGTCGGCGTACCGGGACCACAGATCGCTCGCGCCGGCCGGGGCGGGCAGCAGGGCGCCGCCCGCGAGCGCGCCGCCGCCGAGCAGGGCGCGGCAGGCGACGAGGGAGATCATCAGCAGCGCGAGGAAGAGGACCGGGCCGGGCCTGCGGGCGATCCGCTTGAGCCGGGCGAACTGCTCGACCTGCAGGAAGTCGGCGTCGTCACCGCCGGGGCCGGACTCGACGGCGCCGCCGTGCCGGCCGGCGGAGGAGGTGTCGGCGTCCGAGCCGCTGGTGAAGTTGGACGCGAACTGTTCGACGGTGGCCCGGACGGTGGCGCCGGGCGGCGGGAAGAGCTGCCGCAGTTCGCCCTTGTCGATCTGCGAGGGTCCGCGGCGGCGCCGGGCGGCGAAGATCCGCTCGGGGCGCAGCAGGACGCTCAGCAGGCCGCGGATCTCGTCGACGGCCTGGCCGGGGACCTTGCCGACCAGGTAGGCGAGAGTCCGCAGCAGGGTGCCGAGGACGAGCCGCAGCAGCACCCAGGGCAGGGCGCCGGTACGGGTGTTGACGAGGAGGGTGTGGACGGCGCCCGCTTTGTCGACCTTGTGCGGGGATGCGGTGGTGCGGCCCGCGCAGTCGACGGTGCGCCGCTCGCGGGAGGCGGCCTCGGCGTGCCGTACGACGGCGTCGGGGGCGACGAGCACGCGGTGGCCGGCGGCGTGGGCACGCCAGCACAGGTCGACGTCGTCGCGCATCAGGGGCAGCCGGCGGTCGAAGCCACCGAGCTGTTCGAAGACGTCGCGGCGGATGAGCATGCCGGCGGTGGAGACGGACAGCACGGTGCGGACGTGGTCGTGCTGGCCCTGGTCCTGTTCGCGGCGGTCCAGGCCGGTCCAGCGACGGCCGGAGTGGGCGATGGAGACGCCGACCTCCAGCAGCTGCCGGCGGTCGTACCAGCCGCGCAGCTTGGGGCCGACCACCGCGACGTCGTCGCGGCCCAGTTCGAGTTCGTTGTCGACGACCCGGAGCAGCTGGGCGAGGGCGTCGGGGGCGGGGGCGCAGTCGTCGTGCAGCAGCCAGAGCCACTGGACGGGTTCGCCGTGCGGCAGGTCGGGCAGGTCGTACGCGTCGTCGCGCCAGCTGCGGGTGACCGGGTCCCAGCCGCTGGGGCGCTTCAGGTACGGCAGCTCCTCCGGGGTGAGGAGCGGCGCGGTGCGGCTCGCCTCCTCGACGGCCTGGCCGAAGCCGGTGCGGCGGGTCAGGTGCAGCACATTGGCGTCGCCGAGGGCGTCGGTGACCAGCTGGGCGGAGCCGTCCGCGCTGCCGGTGTCTGCGGCCACCGCGTACTGCACGGGGCGCTCCTGGCCGAGCAGCCCGGCGAGCGCGTCGGGCAGCCAGCGGGCGCCGTCGTGGGAGACGAGGACCGCCGTCACCACATGACGCGGGAACTCAGGTGTGGCAGCGGGGTTCTGATGGGCTGCCGTATGGCTGTGCACGGACATCGAGGTACGGGCCCCGGTTCGATGGACTGCGGTGGACACCTGCGTCTCCCCGTGCGGCTCGTGCGCGAGGGGACAGCGGGGCGTCTCGGACGAGCGACCACACTATCGGCTGACCAGGACGACGGCCCGCCGCCTGTGGATAACCCACGGGCGACGGGCCGTTCGTGACGTTTCGTGTGGATACGCGCGTGCGCGTGGATCAGACGGCGGCCTTCGGACTGCGGCCTTCGGACTGCGACCTTCAGACTGCGGCCTTCTTGAGCCGGCGCCGCTCCCGCTCGGACAGACCGCCCCAGATGCCGAAGCGCTCGTCGTTGGCGAGGGCGTACTCGAGGCACTCGGAGCGGACCTCGCAGGCGAGGCAGACCTTCTTCGCCTCTCTGGTGGAGCCGCCCTTCTCGGGGAAGAAGGACTCGGGGTCGGTCTGGGCGCACAGCGCGCGCTCCTGCCAGCCGAGTTCCTCGTCCGCGTCGTCGACCAGCAGTTGCTGCACCAGCTCGGTCATGTGCGCCCCTCGTCTGTCTTTCGCGTCCCCGTGTGTAGCCGTTACTGATTCCGGCTGAACGACACGAGTGAAATTACAAGTGTGCTGCTCCGGGCGAGTCAAGCCGAGATCTGCTATTGGGCCCGTTATTCACTCTGCGGAACCAAGGCCATGCGGAAAGTGTTCAAATCGGCATAAACCACGACACGCAGACGGGACCTGGGGGGCGGCCGCAGACCCGTACAGATCTCTGTACGGATGAGGACGCCTCCGTGTTCGATCGCGTTCCGTGAGGCTCGAGCGCTCGGTTGTGCCCCATGTGTCCCGGCATCCCGATGAACAAACCTTTCACCTGACAGATGAACCGGATGAGGTGAACCATGTCCCACATTCCGGGCGCCGAGTTGACACTGCGGGTGTGAACCGCTGTCCTAGGGGGCATGCTCGCGAACTTGGCACTCACCTCGACCCGCACCGCCGGGTCCCACGGTGCTGCCCGGTCTCGCTGTAGCTGTTGTCACTGTTCCAGCTGTTGAGCCTCTGTCTCGCTCCGGCTGTGGGCCGTGTCCCTTCCCGACGCGGTTCCGTCCTCCGTTCCCTCTGACCTCCTTCACCGAGGAACCACGCCCCCATGAACAGCGACAACGACCTCCAGATCGCCGGCGACATCCTCGAGGTCCCGCACCTGCTCCAGCCGCCGCGCGAGCACCCGGCCACCGTCGCCGAGTTCGCGGGTCTCGCCCGCTCGATCGCCGCCGACCGCTCCCAGTGGGCGCACCTGGTCCGGTACGACGCCACCACCCGCTGGTACCACCGGCTGCGCACCGGCCCCGGTTACGAGGTGTGGCTGCTGTCCTGGGTGCCCGGGCAGGGCAGCGGACTGCACGACCACGGCCGCTCCTCCGGTGTCCTCACCGTCCTCGAGGGCGCCCTCACCGAGCGCACCGAGCGCCACACGCGCGCGTTGACGGCGGGGGCGCAGCGCGTGTTCGCGCCGGGCTACGTGCACGAGGTCGTCAACGACACGCTCGAGCCGGCGGTCAGCCTGCACGTCTACCACCCGGGCCTGACCCAGATGCCGATGCACACCTCCCCGCACTGCGAGGCGCGCACCGAGCCGCGAGCGGTGACTGCCTGACGCGTTGTCGTACCCGCCTGCGAGACTTGGCCCATGCGCATTGTGGTTCTGGCAGGCGGCATCGGTGGTGCCCGTTTCCTGCGCGGTCTGAAGCGGGCCGTGCCGGACGCGGACATCACGGTGATCGGCAACACCGGCGACGACATCCATCTCTTCGGGCTCAAGGTCTGCCCGGACCTGGACACGGTGATGTACACGCTGGGCGGCGGCATCAACGAGGAGCAGGGCTGGGGGCGGGCCGACGAGACCTTCCACCTCAAGGAGGAGCTGGCGGCCTACGGCGTCGGCCCGGACTGGTTCGGGCTCGGTGACCGGGACTTCGCCACGCACATCGTGCGGACGCAGATGCTCGGCGCCGGCTATCCGCTCAGCACGGTCACCGAGGCGCTGTGCGACCGCTGGAAGCCGGGCGTGAAGCTGATCCCGATGACCGACGACCGCGTGGAGACCCACGCGGCGGTCGAGGTGGACGGCGAGCGCAGGGCCGTTCACTTCCAGGAGTACTGGGTGCGGCTGCGCGCCTCGGTCCCGGCGGAGGCCGTCGTCCCGGTCGGTGCCGAGCAGTCCAAGCCCGCACCCGGGGTCCTGGAGGCCATCGCCGGGGCGGACGTCATCCTCTTCCCGCCGTCCAACCCCGTCGTGTCCATCGGCACGATCCTCGCCGTGCCCGGCATCCGCGAGGCCATCGCGGACGCGGGCGTGCCCGTGATCGGCCTCTCCCCCATCGTCGGCGACGCGCCCGTGCGCGGCATGGCCGACAAGGTGCTCGCCGCGGTCGGCGTGGAGTCCACGGCCGCCGCGGTCGCCGAGCACTACGGCTCGGGGCTGCTGGACGGCTGGCTGGTCGACACCGTGGACGCGGCGGCGGTCGAGCGGGTCGAGGCGGACGGCATCCGCTGCCGAGCCGTACCGCTGATGATGACCGACGTCGAGGCGGCCGCGCAGATGGTGCGGGAGGCGCTGGCGCTGGCCGAGGAGGTGCGGGGAGCGTGACCGAGGAGCGCCCCGAGTACCGGGTGTGGGCCCTGTCCGGCATCCCCGAGGTGCAGCAGGGCGACGACCTCGCCAAGCTGATCGCCGCCGCCGAGCCCGGCCTGGCCGACGGGGACGTGCTGCTCGTCACCTCCAAGATCGTTTCCAAGGCGGAGGGCCGGATCGTGGAGGCGGCCGACCGGGAGGCGGCCATCGACGCGGAGACGGTGCGGGTCGTGGCCCGGCGCGGCGCGCTGCGCATCGTCGAGAACCGGCAGGGGCTGGTCATGGCCGCCGCCGGAGTGGACGCCTCCAACACCCCCGCGGGGACCGTGCTGTTGCTGCCCGAGGACCCGGACGCCTCCGCGCGCGCGATCCGCGCGGGGCTGCGCGAGCTCCTCGGCATCCATGTCGGTGTCGTCGTCACGGACACCTTCGGGCGGCCCTGGCGCGCGGGGCTCACGGACGTGGCGATCGGCGCCGCCGGGGTGCGCGTGCTGGACGATCTGCGCGGGGGCACGGACGCGTACGGCAACCCGCTCAGCGCGACCGTCGTGGCCACGGCGGACGAGCTGGCCGGCGCAGGGGACCTCGTCAAGGGCAAGGCGCAGGGACGGCCGGTGGCCGTGCTGCGCGGGCTGCCCCACGTCGTCGACGGCGGGACGAGCGTGACCGGCCCGAACGGCGCGGCCGGACCGGACGGTGAGGCCGGCGAGGGCACCGACGGGGCGCGGGCGCTGGTGCGCTCCGCGCGGGACGACATGTTCCGGCTCGGCACCTCCGAGGCGATCCGCGAGGCGGTGACCCAGCGGCGCACCGTCCGGGCCTTCACCGACGAGCCCGTGGACCCCGGGGCGGTCCGGCGCGCGGTGGCCGCGGCGGTCACCGCACCCGCCCCGCACCACACCACCCCCTGGCGGTTCGTGCTGCTGGAGTCGGAGGAGTCGCGGGTACGGCTGCTGGACGCGATGCGGGACGCGTGGATCGCGGATCTGCGCCGGGACGGCAAGAGCGAGGAGTCCGTCGCGAAGCGCGTGCGCCGCGGCGACGTCCTGCGCCACGCGCCCTACCTGGCCGTGCCGTGCCTCGTCATGGACGGCTCGCACCACTACGGCGACGCGCGGCGGGACGGTGCCGAGCGGGAGATGTTCGTCGTCGCGATGGGCGCGGGCGTGCAGAACTTCCTCGTCGCGCTGGCCGGGGAGCGGCTGGGTTCGGCGTGGGTGTCGTCGACGATGTTCTGCCGGGACGTGGTGCGCGAGACGCTCGGGCTGCCCGCCGGCTGGGACCCCATGGGGGCGGTGGCGATCGGGCATCCCGCTCAGGAGCCGGGACCGCGGCCGCGGCGGGACGCCGGCGGGTTCGTCGAAGTGCGCTGACACGGTGCGGGCAGCGCCTAGGCTCGTAGGACGGCACCGGCTTCCCTAGGACCTCACTCGTGGCAGGACGTTTCCCTCAGCGGCCCACGCGTACGACTGTGCGCGGGGGCCATGCCGGTGTGCCCGGGAGCGCCGCGGGGATACCTCGCCAGGCGACGGCACCGGCTCGGGTACGGCGGTGGGCGCCTCAGGGCCCGCTCGATCTCGGGCTGGTGCTCGGACCGCTGCGGCGCGGGCCCGCCGACCCCACCTTCCGGGCCACCCCGGACGGCTCCGTGTGGCGGGCCTGCCTGACGCCCGCCGGCCCGGGCACGCTGCGGGTGCGGGCGTACGACGGTGAGGTGCTCGGTGAGGCGTGGGGACCGGGGGCGGAGTGGCTGCTGGACCGGTTGCCCGAGCTGCTCGGCGCGGCCGACGACCCGGACGCGTTCGTGCCCCGGCACCGGGTGGTGGCGCTGGCGCGGCACCGGCGGCCGGGGCTGCGGCTGGCGCGGACGGGGCTGGTGCTGGAGTCCTTGATCCCGTCGGTGCTGGAGCAGAAGGTCACGACCGACGAGGCGTACCGGGCGTGGCGGCTGCTCGTGCGGAAGTTCGGTGAGCCGGCGCCGGGGCCCGCGGGGGCGTTCGAGCGGCCGATGTCCGTCATGCCGGCGCCGCGTACCTGGGCGCTGATTCCGTCCTGGGAGTGGCATCGGGCCGGGGTCGACGACAAGCGGGCGTCGACGATTCTGCGGGCCGTGCGGGTCGCTGCGCGGCTGGAGCAGGCGGTGTCGATGGCTCCGGCCGAGGCTCAGGCGCGGCTGGAGGTCGTGCCGGGGGTGGGGCCGTGGACGTCGGCGGAAGTGGTGCAGCGCAGTCATGGCGCGGCCGATGCGGTGACGGTCGGGGATCTGCACCTGCCGGGGATCGTGGGGTGGGTCCTGGCGGGGAACCGGCACGCGGACGACTCCGTGATGCTGGAGCTGCTGGAGCCGTATGCCGGGCAGCGGCATCGGGCGGCCCGGCTGATCCTGCTGAGCGGGAACGCGCCTGCGCGGCGGGCGCCGAAGATGCCTCGGGTGGACATCGGGTTGCTGTGAGAGACGCTGCGCTGTGCCTGAGCGGGGTTTCGTCACGCTCGGCTGTGCTTGAGCGGGCTGGCTCGGCTGCGGCTGGGCAGGCGTAGAGCTCGCTCGGCTGCGGCTGAGCGGGGGTAGGTCTCGCTCGGCTGCGGCTGAGCAGGGGTAGGTCTCGCTCGCCCGCGCTTGCGGGGTGCCGCTGCGCCCACCCGTGCCGCCCCAGCGGCACGACCGCCCGCAGCTACGGCGAATCAGCGCCACCCCAGCAGCACGACCGCCCACAGCTACGGCGAGTCAACGCCGGCCCGGCAGCACGACCGCCCACAGCTACGGCGAGTCAACGCCGGCCCGGCAGCACGACCGCCCACAGCTACGGCGAATCAGCGCCGCCGCAGCGGCACGACTGCCCGCAGCTGCGGCGGTTGTCCGGCTGCCGGGGCCCGGAGCACGGCCCCCGGTGGCTACTGGTCGGAGGAGAAGCGGACCGCTCCTGACGGGATGCGGGCGTCGCACCACACCCGTACGCCCTCGCGGAGCTCGTTGTCCGCGCCCACGATCGCGCCGTCGCCGATGACCGTGCCCGTGAGGACGGAGCGTTCGCCCACACGGGCGCGGGTGCCGATGAGGGAGTCGGTGATGACCGCGCCGGGTTCGATGACGGCGCCGGGGAGGATGGTCGAGCCGGAGACCTGGGCGCCCTCGGCCACGAACGCGCCCTCGCCGACCACCGTGCCGCCGGTCAGCTTGGCGTCGGGCGCCACCCTGGCCGTGGGAAGGATCAGGCGGTCGCCGCAGCGGCCGGGCACCGCGGGGGACGGGGCGCGGCCGAGGACCAGGTCGGCCGACCCGCGGACGAAGGCCGCCGGGGTGCCTAGGTCCAGCCAGTAGGTGGAGTCGACCATGCCCTGCAGATGGGCGCCCGCGGCCAGCAGCTGGGGAAACGTCTCGCGCTCCACCGAGACCGGGCGGCCCGCCGGGATCGTGTCGATGACCGACCGGCGGAAGACGTACGCCCCGGCGTTGATCTGGTCGGTGACGATCTCCTCGGGCGTCTGCGGCTTCTCCAGGAAGGCGAGGACACGGCCGGAGGCGTCGGTGGGCACCAGGCCGTAGGCGCGCGGGTCCGTGACCTTCGTCAGGTGCAGCGAGACGTCCGCGCCCGTCGACTCGTGGGTGTCCACCAGGGCGCCGATGTCCAGGCCCGTGAGGATGTCGCCGTTGAAGATCAGGACCGGCTCGTCGGGGCCCGAGTGGAGACGGGAGGCCACATTGCGGATCGCGCCGCCCGTGCCGAGCGGCTCCTCCTCCGTCACGTACTCGATGTGCAGGCCCAGCGCGGAGCCGTCGCCGAAGTACGGTTCGAAGACCTCGGCCAGGTAGCTCGTCGCGAGCACGATGTGGTCGACGCCCGCGGCTCTCGCCCTCGCCAGTTGGTGCGTGAGGAACGGCACCCCGGCGGCCGGGACCATCGGCTTGGGCGTGTGCACCGTGAGCGGACGCAGCCGCGTGCCTTTGCCACCGACCAGGAGGATCGCTTCTGTCACCTGTCGTCTCTGCTTCCTGCCGGGACCGGCCGAACTGCTCGTACTACTCGTTTCGGCCGGTCAGTGTATGCAGACCGTAGCGACGGCACCCTTGACGAACGCGCGGTTACCCGCGAGATCGGTATGAGAACGGTGAGAGCGGGCCCCGTGCCGGCGGTGAACGCGCACCCGTTCCGTATGGTCGGAGATCGCGTTCACTCGTACGTTCTTACCCTTGGGGTAGAGATTGCCACCGCCCGGCGTGAGATATGTCCATGCGCGCGCTTTGACCCCGAACAGCCCGAGTTTCACGCGACAGTGGTAGCGGTGACTACTGCGGATGACGGAGGGGACCTGCGGGCGGCCGTGGTCACCGGCCGGACCGTCCGCCCCGGCGCTCGGTGGCCGCACCCGCCCGCGCGTACCCTGTGCCGGGTGAACGCCACCGATCGCACCCCCGCCGACCTGCTGTCTTCCGCGCTCGCCGCCGACCCCGGCCGCCCCCTGGTGACCTTCTACGACGACGCCACGGGCGAACGCGTCGAACTGTCCGTGGCCACCTTCGCCAACTGGGTGGCCAAGACCGCCAACCTCCTGCAGGGCGAGTTGTCCGTCGCCCCCGGCGACCGGGTCGCGCTGCTGCTGCCCGCGCACTGGCAGGCGGCCGTGTGGCTGCTGGCCTGTTCCTCGGTGGGCGCGGTCGCGGACGTCGGTGGGGAGCCGGCGGCGGCCGACGTGGTGGTCAGCGGGCCGGACTCGCTCGACGCCGCGCGGGCGTGCACCGGTGAGCGAGTGGCGCTCGCCCTGCGGCCGTTGGGCGGGCGCTTCCCCGAGCCTCCGGCCGGGTTCGTCGACTACGCCGTCGAAGTGCCGGGGCAGGGTGACCGGTTCGTCCCGTTCGCGCCGGTGGACCCGGAGGAGCCGGCGCTCGTCGTGGCCGGCCGGGAGTTCAGCGGGGCGGAGGTGGTCGAGCGGGCCTCGGCCGAGGCGCCGTCGCTGGATCTGACGGGACCGGGTTCCAGGCTGCTGTCCGCGCTGCCGTACGACACCTGGGAAGGGCTGAGCGCGGGGCTGTACGCGCCGCTCGCCACCGGTGGTTCGGTGGTGCTGTGCCGTCATCTGGACCGGCTGGGCGAGGAGAGTCTCGCCCGGCGGATCGAGAGCGAGAGGGTCACCGCGGTGCGCCGCTGAGCGGGGATTCCCCCGGTCGGAGTACCCCGGGGGGCTCGCCGCCCCTTCCCCCGCCATGGTCGTAGGAGCAGGACGTGACGCTCGTACGCCCATGAGGGGGTGCCCCGGCCGTGACCGACACCGCAGGCGAGCCCCTCGGTCCCGGTGCCGGGGCCTTTGCCACCGGGACCGGGCTGGTACGGCGGCGCAGGCGGCGGTGGGTGAAAGGGGTCGCGCTCGGCGCCGGTGTGGTCGTCATGGCCGCCGCTGGGGTGGGGTGGGCGGTCTACGCCAAGCTCAGTGCCAACATCACCGCCGACGAAGCCGCCGCCCGGGAGCTGGCCCGGTACGAGCGGGAGCGGCCCACCGCACTGGTGCGGGGTGCGCAGAACATCCTGTTGATCGGGTCCGACACGCGGGCCGGGGACGGCAACGGCGCGTACGGGCGGGACCTGGGCGGCGAGCGGTCCGACACGACGATCCTGCTGCACCTGGCCGCCGGCCGGCGCAGCGCCACGGCCGTCTCGCTGCCCCGGGACCTCATGGTGGACATCCCCGGCTGCCTGCGGGCGGACGGCACCCGCAGCGAGCCGGTGTTCGCGATGTTCAACCACGCCTTCCAGGTGGGCGGTTCGGCGTGCACGATCCGCACCGTCGAGAAGCTGACGGACGTACGGATCGACCACCACATGGTCGTGGACTTCAGCGGCTTCAAGGAGATGGTCGACGCGGTCGACGGGGTGCAGGTCTGCCTGAAGGAGCCGGTGGACGACAGGGCGGCCAAGCTGAAGCTGCCCGCGGGGAGGGTCACGCTCGACGGCGAGCAGGCGCTCGGGTACGTGCGGGCCCGCAAGTCGCTCGGCGACGGCAGCGACACCGAGCGCATGGAACGGCAGCAGCGGTTCCTCGGCGCGCTCGTCGACAAGGTGCAGAGCAACGACGTCCTGCTGAACCCGGTGAAGCTGTATCCGGTGCTGGACGCGGCGACCTCGTCGCTGACCACCGACCCGGGCCTGGCCAGTCTGCGTGGCTTGTACCAGTTGGTGCGGGGGGTGCGCGACATCCCCACGGAACAGGTGCAGTTCCTGACGGTGCCGAGGGAGTCGTACGTCTACGACGTCAACCGTGATCAACTCGTGGAGCCGGAGGCCGCGAAGCTGTTCGGGCGGCTGCGGGCCGACCAGCCCGTGATCGTGGCCCGGCACACGCCCGGCGAGGCCCCGGGAGGGGGCGGGAGGAGCGCTCCGTCGCCGGCGCCGACGTACCGCGGGAACACCGCCGCCGAGCACCCGTGTGCGTGAGGGAAGTGCCGACGCCGGACCTTCCGATCAGAAAATGAGGCGGATTGCCCGGTTGTAGGAACAGAGAATTTGTCACCGGCGTCGCTCCACGCTGAACTGGGCGGATAGTGTGAGCGATCCGGTGCACCTGGCCGCGAGATCCGTCCTGGGGTCGTGCACTGATTCACCGAGACCCGAGCGCCTTTGGGGGGAAGGCGCCGCGTGGCCCCGACGGAGGATTCGGACAACCGTGGACGCGCAGAGCCGTGGGCGGGCGGACAACATCGACCCCGCAGATCAGTGGGTACTCAATCCGAACACCGGCGAATACGAACTGCGACTGACTCCTTCCGCTCCGCAGTCACCGGTCCCCGGACCCCGCAGACCGTCCCCCCGGGCGGGCGGCGCAGCGCGCCGGCGCAACGACTCGGCGCCCGGCGAGACCCGCCAGACGCGCACGGCCGGCACCGGGTCCGTCCCGCCGCCGCGGTCGGGTCGCAGGCGGGGCGGCGAGCCGGAGACACCCCAGGGGCGGCGTGCGGTCCGGCGGCCGGTGAAGAAGAAGTCGAGGGCCAAGAAGGTGCTGGCGTGGACGGCCGGCGGTACGGCGTTCGTGCTGGTCGCCGTCGGCACGGCCGGCTACCTCTACCTCAAGCACCTCGAGGGCAACGTCACCACGACCGACGTCGGCGACGCGGGCTCGAAGAGCTTCAGCAAGGACGAGGCCTTCAACATCCTGATCATCGGCACCGACAAGCGGACCGGTAAGGGCAACGAGGGCTACGGCGACAAGAACTCCGTCGGCCACGCGGACACCAACATCCTGCTGCACGTCTCCAAGGACCGGACGAACGCGACCGCGCTGAGCATCCCGCGCGACCTGATCGTCGACGTCCCGGACTGCCCGACGAAGCAGCCCGACGGCAGCACGAAGGTCATTGCCGGCACGCAGAACGTGCGCTTCAACACCAGCCTCGGACAGGACGGCCGGGACCCGGGCTGCACCATGCGCACCGTCGAGGAGACCACCGGCATCCACGTCGACCACTTCATGATGGCCGACTTCAACGCGGTGAAGACCCTGACCAGCGCGGTGGGCGGGGTCGAGGTGTGCGTCGCGCACCCGGTGAACGACAAGGAGTCCCATCTGAAGCTGCCCGCGGGCAAGTCGGTGGTGGAGGGCGAGCAGGCGCTGGCCTTCGTCCGCACCCGGCACAGCTTCGGCAACCAGGGCGACCTGGACCGCATCAAGGCGCAACAGCAGTTCCTGGGCTCCCTGATGCGCAAGATGTCCTCCAGCGACACGTTGACCAACCCATCCAAGGTGCTGGACCTGGCCGAGGCGGCCACCAAGGCGCTGACCGTCGACAGCGCGATCGGCCACGTCAGCACCCTCAAGGACATCGCGATGGAGCTGAAGAAGGTCCCGACGAAGAACATCACCTTCACGACCGTCCCGGTGGTGGACAACCCGGCGGAGAAGGTGCACGCGACGGTCGTCGTCAACGACGCGACGGCACCGGCGGTGTTCGACGCCATCAGGAACGACGTCTCCTTCACCGACGTCAAGAGGAAGCAGAAGGCGGCCAAGGACGCCGCCGCCGCGCGGCTGAAGGGCAGCAGGTCGGCGCCCTCCGAGGTGCGGGTGCGGATCCTCAACGGCGGTGCCGAGGGAGGCAGCGCACAGGAGACCCTGTCCTGGCTGCAGACCGACAAGGGCGTGCTGAAGTCGGAGAACGCGGGCAACGCCCCGGCCGGGCTGAAGAACACCACGCTGGAGTACGCCCCCGACCAGGCCGCCCAGGCCCGGGAGCTGGCCGCGCTGATGGGGCTGCCCGGGTCGGCGCTGAAGCCCGGCAGGAGCGTGACCAACGCGCAGGGGCTGCCGGCGATGACACTGACGCTGGGCAAGGACTTCAAGGGGGCGGGCGTCTCGCTCACCGCGCCGGCGAAGGCGCCGGACGTCGACAAGTCCACGGCAGACAAGGTCAAGTGCGCCTCGTAGGTAACCCAACGGGTCCGTCGTGCGTCTAACTCGGCGCGGGACGGACCCGTTGCATGGCGCAAGGGTGGGGAGGGCAGGAAGCTTGGCGCAGAGCGATGTGCGCGGAAAGGCTCCCGCGGTGGACGACACGATGTCGCGCGCACCGCAGGCCTCGGACGCGTCGGGGGGCGCCGGCCGGCATGGCGGCGGGCGGCGCAAGAGCGGCACGAAGACCGACGGGCGGCGGCGCAGACGGCGCGCTCTGCGCTGGTCGGCGACCGTACTGGCGGTGGTGATACTCGGGACGGCCGGCGCCGGATACCTGTACTACCAGCACCTCAACGGCAACATCCAGAAGGGCGCGCGCAGCAGCGGCGACTCCAAGGCGCGCAGGACGGCACCGAACGCGGCCGGCCAGACCCCGCTGAACATCCTGCTGATCGGTTCGGACAGCCGTAACTCGGCGGAGAACCTCAAGCTCGGCGGCAGCAAGGACAGTGTCGGCAGTCCCCCGCTCGGAGACGTGCAGATGCTCATCCACCTGTCCGCGGACCGCAAGAGCGCCGCCATGGTGAGCATCCCCCGGGACACCCGCGTGCACATCCCGGAGTGCAAGGACCCGGAGACCGGCAAGGTCTACCCGGAGACCAACGACATCATCAACACCACCCTGGCCCGGGGCGGGGCCGGCTGCACGCTGTCCACCTGGGAGGACCTCACCGGGGTCTACATCGACCACTGGATGACGATCGACTTCTCCGGTGTGGTGCGGATGGGCAACGCCGTCGGCGGTGTCGACGTCTGTGTGCGGCAGAACGTGTGGGACCACTCGACGGCCGAACAGCGCGGCGGCTCCGGGCTGAAGATGCGCGCGGGAACGCACAAGGTCAAGGGCGTGCAGGCGCTGCAGTGGCTGCGCACCCGGCACGCCTGGGGCAGCGACCTGATGCGGGCCCGCGCCCAGCACATGTACCTGAACTCGATGATGCGCACGCTGCGGCAGCAGAACGTCTTCACCGACACCGGGCGCCTGATGGACCTGGCCGAGGCGGCCACCAAGTCCCTGAAGGTCTCGGAGGAGATCGGCACGGTCAAGAAGCTGTACGACCTGGCCATGGAGATGAAGTCGGTGCCGTCCGACCGCATCACGTCGGTGACGATGCCCAACGTCGAGGACCCGCTGAACCCCACGAACCACGTGGTGCCGGACAAGAGCAACGCCGACAAGCTGTGGGAGATGCTCCGCGACGACGTGCCGCTGGACAAGAACGGCAAGAAGCCGGCCGCGAAGCAGGCCTCCGACACGTCCGCGGCGGACAAGACGCCCTCGACGGACCCGGGCCGGCTCGGGGTGCTGGTGCAGAACGCCACGGGGACCTCGGCCGAGGCCGCGGTGCCGCAGCGGGCGCGGGCCATCGGCCAGGCACTCGTGCAGGCGGGCTACGGCAGGGCGCAGGCCGACAACTCGGGAGCGCTGTCCGAGGACAAGACGGTCGTGAAGTACCCGAGCGCGGACCTGGAGGGTGACGCGCAGGCCGTGGCGAAGGCCCTCGGGATCCCGGCGAGTTCGGTGCAGAAGTCGACCGACGTCTCGGGGGTGACGGTCGTCGTCGGCGCGGACTGGCGCACCGGCACCGCCTACCCCAAGCAGTCGAAGCCGAAGGCCGGAGACCTGCCGCAGGGCACCGACGCGGTCAACGGCTCGGACAAGTCGAAGTGCATGGACGTCTACAAGCCGTACCAGTGGTGAGACCGTGAGCACACGGCAGGGGCCCCTCCTCGGGAAGGAGGGGCCCCTGCCGTCGTCTCAGTGGGAGCCGAGCACCGCCGGGCGCCGGGAGGCGATGACCTTCTTCGCCAGGGACCTCGGGCTGGTCAGGAACCCCCAGCCCCACGACATGTGCATGGTGGCGAGGGCCACCGGGATCTGCAGCCGGGCCTTGAGCGGCAGGCCCTTGCCCGCGGGGAGCGACCCGGCGACGATCGCCGCGAGGTAGCCGCCGGGGACGACGAAGCCCCACGGGGTCAGAGCCGCGCCGACCACGGCCCCGGCGGCGATGGCGCACACGGCCGTCGGCGGGGCGAGGTAGCGCAGGTTGATGGAGCCGGAGTGGTAGCGGGCGACGACGTGCCGCCAGCGGCCGTACTCCTTGTACTGCCTGCCGAGGGCGCGCACGCTCGGCCGGGGCCGGTAGGACACCTTCAGCTCGGGCGAGAACCAGATGAGGCCGCCCGCCTCACGTATGCGGAAGTTCAGCTCCCAGTCCTGGGCGCGGATGAACTCCTCGTTGTAGCCGCCCTGCCGCTCCAGGGCCTCACGGCGGAAGACGCCGAGGTAGACGGTCTCGGCCGGGGCGGCCTGGCCGCCGGTGTGGAAGGCCGCGTTGCCGACGCCGATCTTCGAGGTCATCGCGGCGGCGACCGCGTGCTCCCAGTCGTTCTCGCCCTCGGCGTGCATGATGCCGCCGACGTTCTGCGCGCCGGTCTCCTCCAGCAGGCGGACCGCGGTGGCGATGTAGTTCGGCGACAGCATGCCGTGGCCGTCGACGCGGACCACGATCGGGTGCCGGGAGGCCTTGATCGCCGCGTTCAGCGCCGCGGGCGTACGGCCGGTCGGGTTCGGGACGGTGTGCACGCGCGGGTCTTCGCGGACCAGCTCGGCGGCGATCTCGTCCGTGCGGTCCGTGGACGGACCGAGGGCGATCACGACCTCCATCTCGCCGGTGTACTCCTGCGCGAGGATCGCTTGGACGGCCCCGCGCAGATGCCGCTCCTCGTTGAGGACGGGCATGATCACGGACACAGCGGGGAGCCGCACGTCGGACTTGGCGTTCATAGGGCCCTCACGTTACCGCGAACGGGGGACACCGGTGCGCGCCGCCGGGCGAGAACGCGGGCTGGAGATCGTATCGGCCTACTGTGCTCACGGATCCCACGTACGGCCTCGTCCGGAGGTGTCCCCCTTGCCCAGCCCGCCTCGGTCCCCCGCGCGCCCGCAGCCCGGCCCGCAGCCGCCCCGCCGGGCGCCGCGTCCGCATGAGCGGCCGGTGCCGTCGGTCCGGCCGCCCCGGCGGCCCCGCTGGGCCATGCGGGCCGTGACCACGCTGTCGGTGGTGGTCCTCGCCTCCGCCGGGATCGGGCACGCGGTGGTGACCAGCCTGGACGCGGGCATCGCCCGCATCGACGCCTTCAAGGACATGAAGAACCGGCCCCGCGCGGGCCACGGCATGAACGTCCTGCTGGTCGGCACCGACGGCCGCGACAAGATCAGCGAGGAGGAGCGGCGCGCGTACCGGCTGGGCGGTCAGCCCTGCCACTGCACCGACACGATGATGATCGTGCACATCTCGGACGACCGGGAGCGGGCCACCGTGGTGAGCCTGCCGCGCGACTCCTACGCCGAGGTGCCCGCGCACACCGACGCGGCCACCGGCCGGCAGCGCCCCGCACACGCGCTCAAGCTGAACGCGGCCTACGCCGAGGGCGGCCCCCAGCTGACCATCCGCACCGTCGAGGACATGACGCACGTGAAGATCGACCACTATCTGGAGGTCGACTTCGCCAGCTTCATGCGGACCGTGGACGTCCTCGGCGGGGTGCAGGTCTGTACGGCGACGCCACTGAAGGACTCGTACACGGGGCTCGACCTCGCGCCCGGCACGCACAGCCTCATGGGCGGCCAGGCGCTGCAGTACGTACGGGCCCGGCACCTCGACGGGGCCAGCGACCTGGGCCGGATGAAGCGGCAGCAGCGCTTCCTGGCCGCGCTGATCGAGCGGGCCGGCTCCTCCGGGGTGCTGCTGAACCCGATCAGGTTCCGGGACGTGACCCGGGCGGTGCTGGGGTCGGTCCGCGCCGACGAGGGGTTCGGCGCGGACGAGCTGATCGACCTCGGCCGTGCGATGCGGAACTTCCGCCCGTCCTCCTCCGAGTTCACCACCGTGCCCATCGGCCAGATGAACTACCAGGTCAAGGGCATCGGCTCGACCCTGAAGTGGGACCGGGCGCGGGCGGAGCAGCTGTTCGCCTCGCTGCGCGACGACAAGCCGCTCGCCGTGGCGCCCCCGCGGCACGGACCGGCGCCGGTGCCGGTGGAGGTGGACCCGCGGCGGATCCGGGTGCAGGTGGCGAACGGGACCGGCACGATCGGGCTGGCCAAGCGGGTCGACGCGGCGCTCGCGGCGGCCGGCTTCGCCACGAACCACCAGCCGGTGACCGCGCTCGCCCATGTGCCGCGCACGGTCGTCTCCTACGACCCCCGCTGGGACCGCTCCGCCCGCACCCTGGCCGCGGCCCTGCCGGGCAGCGAGCTGCGCGCGGTACCGGGGCAGGGGCCGCTGATGAAGCTGACGGCCGGGCCCGACTTCAAGGGCGTGCGCACGGTGCGGGTGGAGGACCCCGCCCGGCCGGACACGACCGTGGTGCGGGGCAGCGAGGTGGTGTGCTCGCAGAACGGGTAGTCCCCGCTCAGGAGGCGCACTTCACCTCGTCGGCCGTCGTCTTCTGCACCGACGGGGACTTCGCCGGGCCGGTGAGCGGGATGCCGGCGCCCTTGAAGTCGGCGCCGAGGCGCAGCACCATCGCGGGCAGGCCCTGGGCGTTCTTCTCGCTGTGGCCCGGCTTCAGCGCGGACGCCGGGAGCCCCATGAGGTCGGCCAGCTCGCGCGCCTGGGCTGCCTGGTCGGGGGCGTACTCCAGGGTCGTCTTCGGCTGGTGCGCCCCCGAGTTGCCGAGCTGGCTGGACTTCGTCACGCCCTTCTGGGTCTGCAGCCAGGACAGGGTCGTCTGGGCGGAGCCGCCGGGGGCGCCCGCGTTGTAGAGGTCGACGCGGACGTCTCCGGGGGCCGAGCGCGGGCCCTTGAGCTTGGCGGACTCCTTCGCCTTCTGCTTCTTCTTCACCTCGGTGAAGGAGACGTCGTCCCCGATCGAGGAGAAGATCTGCTGGGCGGGCCCCGGGTCCTCGACGACGGTCTTGTGGACGGCGCCGTCGGCGGGGTTGTCCTTGACCGGCAGGGTGAGGAAGCTGATGTTCTTCGGCGGCACCTTCTTCAGCTCCAGGGCCACGTCCTTCAGCGTGGTGATGTGCCCGATGCCCTTGTCGACCGTGAGCGCCTTGGTCGCCGTCTCCGCGAGGCCCATCAGCCTGCTCGGGCTGGTGAGCGTGGAGTCGGACTTCATCTGGCGGAACAGGGAGCCGAGGAACTGCTGCTGGGCCTTGATGCGGTCCAGGTCGCTCTCGTGGGCCCAGCTGTGCCGGGTGCGGACGAAGGCCAGCGCCTGCTCGCCCTGGACCTTCGACGGCCCCGCGGGCAGGTCCAGGTGCGACTCCTTGTCCTTCACGGCGTGGGCCAGGCACACCTGGACACCGCCGACGGCCGTCGTCAGGGTCTTCACGGCGTTGAAGTCGGCCATCATGAAGTGGTCGACCTTCATGCCGCCGGCGAGCCGCTCCACGGTACGGACCGTGCAGCCGGGGTCGCGGCCCAGCTGGCCGAGGCTCTCGTTGAAGCGGGTGCCCGCGCTGCCCGCGATGACCTTGGTCGAGCCGTCGGACTGCCTGGTCGGGCAGTCCGGTATGTCGGTGACCAGGTCCCGCGGGATGCTGAGCGCGGTCGCGTTCGTCCGGTCCTGGGAGACGTGCAGCAGGATGTTGGTGTCCGCGTGGCCGAGGGCGTCCTCGAGGTCGCCGTAGCGGGTGTTGCCCTTGCCCGCGCGCTTGTCGGTGCCGATCAGCAGGATGTTGAACGCCTTGTCCTTGCTGAAGGAGTCGCTCGTGGCGCCCACGGTGTCGGTCGTCGTGATGTTGTCGTCGAGGTGCTTGAGGTAGAGGTACACACCGCCCGCACCGGCGGCGAGAACGAACGCGAGGGTGCCGCTCGTCCACAGCAGAATCCTTTTGCCTGTGGACTTCCTGGCCTTCTTCTTGCGCCGGCCGCCGGGAGCCGTGGCCTCCGCCGGGTCGGCTCCGCGTGGCCCGGGCACGGACGGCCGCCGGGTGCCGGGCGCGGAGGGCTGCCGGGCGGCGGGCACGGACGGCCCCCCGGCGGCTGGCCCCGTGCGCAGCTCGTACTCCCCCGTCTCCGGGTTCAGCACCCACTGGTCCGAGGGGTCGATGTCGTCGCCCCATCCGCGGCCCTGTGCGTCCACGCCTCTACCCCCCGCCAGGGCCCTGCACCACGCGCCCCGCCCGCCTCACAACCAGTCAGATTGCGCACACACTATCCGCACAGTTCTTCAACAGACAGCCGCCGTGATACTTGCCACTCCCGTACAACCCCCTTGAGGGCACGGGGAGTTGCACCGGGAGTGACCGGGCGGCCACGAAACGGGGGCGGGGGCGCCCGCGTCCCCGCTAGTCCTCGAAGCCCTCCGCTAGTCCTCGGAACCTCCGCTAGTCCTCGAAGCCCTCCGCCGCGCGCTTCTCACGCAGTTCGCGGATGGCCCGGCGGCGGGCCAGGCGGTGGGTGCGGCGGATCTGCGCCTCCTGGCAGCGGCGGCGGTCGCGCTCGGTCTCCGGTATCACCGGCGGCACCCGGCGCGGCTTGCCGTCGGCGTCCACGGCCGCGAAGACCAGGTAGGCCGAGCCGACCTGGGTGGGCGGGGCGGACTCGTTCCAGCGCTCGGCGAGCACCCGCACGCCGACCTCCATGGAGGTCCGGCCGGTCCAGTTCACCTGCGCCTTCACATGGACCAGGTCACCCACCCGCACCGGCTCCAGGAACGCCATCTCGTCCATGGACGCGGTGACGGCGGGACCACCGGAGTGCCGGCCGGCCACGGCGCCCGCAGCGTCGTCCACCAGCTTCATGATCACCCCACCGTGCACCGTTCCCAGGAGGTTGGTGTCGTTGTGGGTCATGATGTGGCTGAGCGTGGTGCGCGAGGCGGAGGTGGGCTTGCCCGGAATATCCGGTTCCGTGTCCGTGACCTGGTCTGTCATGCCCTCCACCTTATGCCGAAGTGACATTCGCGGAATTTGTGTCAGCTTCGCAACAGCGCCGCTCTGATTTTCCGACAGCCCTTGTACGGCACACCACGGCGCCCTGCACACTGGGGCGCATGAATGACTGGCCCGATGGATGGTCCGACGACAATCGCGACCCGCGCTACGGACGCGGCAGTGCCGGCGCGCAGCCGGAGGGTGCCCGTGTGATGCGTCAGGTGCGCCGTGACCCCGGGGTACCGCCCGGGCAGCGCTCGCCGTACGGCAACGGCCCGGCCGCGCCGCCGTACAGCTCCGGTGTCCCGCAGCAGCCGTCGTACGTCGACGGCCAGGGGTACGACGACGGCTCCGGTCACGACGGGTACGACAGCGGCTACAACACGGGCCAGGTCTACGGCGCCCCGGGCGGTCACGGCCCCGGCGGCACGGGGGCTCCCCCGCGGGCCCCGCGCCCCGCGCCGAACTGGCGGCGCCGGATCAAGTGGACCGCGATCACGCTGGCGACCGTGCTGATCGTCACCTCGGTGGCGACCTACTTCTGGGCCGACTCCAAGCTGCGCCGCGAGGTCGACCTGTCCAAGGTCATCGACCGGCCGTCCTCGGGCGACGGCACGAACTACCTGATCGTCGGCTCGGACAGCCGTGAGGGCATGTCCAAGGCGGACGAGAAGAAGCTGCACACCGGCGGCGCCGAGGGCAAGCGCACGGACTCGATGATGATCCTGCACGTCGGTGACAACGGCGACACGCTCGTCTCGCTGCCGCGCGACTCGGACGTGGTCGTCCCGTCGTACCAGGGCTCGACGTCCGGGAAGGTCTACCCGGCGCAGGGCCGGCACGCGAAGCTCAACGCGACCTACGCCGAGGACGGGCCGACGCTGCTGGTCCGCGCGATCGAGTACAACACCGGACTGCACATCGACCACTACGTGGAGATCGGCTTCCAGGGCTTCGCCAACATCGTGGACGCGGTCGGCGGTGTCGACATCACCATCGACAAGGGCTTCAAGGACAAGTGGTCCGGCGCCGACTTCAAGTCGGGCAAGCAGACCCTGAACGGCCAGCAGGCGCTCGCCTTCGTCCGCACCCGGCACGCCTTCGCCGCGTCCGACCTGCAGCGCACCAAGAACCAGCAGAAGTTCCTGTCGGCGCTCGCCCACCAGGTGGCGACCCCGTCGACGATCCTCAACCCGTTCAAGTTCTACCCGGTGATGGGCTCCGGCCTGGACTCCCTGATCGTCGACAAGGACATGTCCCTGTGGGACCTGGCCTCGATGTTCTGGGCCATGAAGGGCGTCCAGGGCGGTGACGGCACCTCGATGAACATGCCGATCTCCGGCTCCACCGGCGGCAACCTCGTCTGGGACAAGGCGAAGGTCAAGACGCTGGTGGACGAGCTGAACCACGACCAGAAGGTCACCGTCTCCGGCACCTGACGGCCGGCCGGCACCGTCCGGCGCGCGAGGGCACCCCACGGGGTTCGACCGTCCCCCAGGCCTGGCACTCGGGGCAGCGGCCGAGCCACTTGGCCGTCTGCCAGCCGCACTCGGTGCAGCGGTAGGACGGGCGGTCCT
>NZ_JBFBBK010000070.1:0-37830 GCF_040682635.1 Streptomyces sp. NPDC051133 | reverse complement strand
GGGCGCCGCCCCGGTCCGCCCCGCGCGGGGTCACGTGGCGGGGGATCATCCGTCGCCTGGCCCGGTCAAGCGGGCGGATGTCGCGGGCGGTCCCGCCCGGGCCCGTTCGGCGCGGGGTCACGCGGCCCCGGACCATCCGGCCCCCGGCCCGGTCAAGCGGGCGGATGCCCCAGCCGCCCCGGCCCGCCCCGCGCGGGGTCATGCGGCGGGGGATCATCCGTCGCCGGGCCCGGTCAAGCGGGCGGATGTCCCGGGGGGCGCCGCTCCGGCCCGCCCCGCGCGGGGTCACGTGGCGGGGGATCATCCGTCGCCTGGCCCGGTCAAGCGGGCGGATCCGCCGGGCCGTCCCTCCTCCTGAGGCCGCTGCTCCCCTGGGCCCCGCGGAGCGTCCGCAGCACCCCCGGGACCCCACGATTCCTGTACGAACGTGCGCAAGGAGACTCATGAACACCGACGAACTCGTCGAGCTCGGACAGCAGTTGCGCGTGGACAGTGTGCGGGCGGCCGCCGCCGCCGGCTCCGGGCATCCGACGTCCTCGATGTCCGCCGCCGACCTGATGGCGGTCCTGCTCGCCAACCACCTGCGCTACGACTTCGAGCGTCCCGAACACCCCGCCAACGACCGCTTCGTGCTGTCCAAGGGACACGCCTCGCCCCTGCTGTACGCCGCGTACAAGGCGGCCGGTGCCATCGAGGACGGCGAGCTGGTCACGTTCCGCAAGCTCGGCAGCCGGCTGGAGGGGCATCCGACGCCCCGCCGGCTGCCCTGGGTGGAGACGGCCACCGGCTCGCTCGGCCAGGGCCTGCCGGTCGGCGTCGGCATCGCGCTCACCGGGAAGCGGCTGGACCGCACCGGCTACCGGGTGTGGGTGCTGTGCGGTGACAGCGAGCTGGCGGAGGGCTCGGTGTGGGAGGCCGCCGAACACGCCGGGTACGAGAACCTGGACAACCTGATCGCCGTCGTCGACGTGAACCGGCTCGGCCAGCGCGGCCCGACCCGGCACGGTCACGACCTGGACGCCTACGCCCGCCGTTTCCAGGCCTTCGGCTGGCACACCGTCGAGATCGACGGCCACGACGTCGACAAGATCGACCGGGCGTACGGGGAGGCGCTGTCCACCACCGGGCAGCCCACCGTGATCCTCGCCCGCACCCTGAAGGGCAAGGGCGTCGCCTCCGTCCAGGACCGCGAGGGCCTGCACGGCAAGCCGCTGCCCGAGGCCGAGGAGGCCGTCGCGGAACTGGGCGGTCCGCGCGAGCTGCACGTCCGGGTCAGCGAGCCCCCGGCCGCCGCCGCGCTGCGCGACCTCACCACCGAGGTGATCCAGCTACCGCGCTACGACCAGGGGGACGAGGCCGCGACGAGGGACGCCTTCGGCAAGGCCCTCGCCGCGCTCGGCACCGCCCGCGGCGACATCGTCGCCCTGGACGGCGAGGTCGGCGACTCCACCCGCACCGAGGAGTTCGCCAAGGCCCACCCCGACCGGTTCTTCGAGTGCTACATCGCCGAGCAGCAGCTCGTCGCCGCATCCGTCGGCATGGCCGTACGCGGCTGGGTGCCGTACGCCTCGACCTTCGCGGCGTTCTTCACCCGCGCCTACGACTTCGTGCGCATGGCCTCCATCAGCGGCTCCGGGCTCAATTTGGTCGGCTCCCACGCCGGTGTCGCGATCGGCCAGGACGGGCCCTCGCAGATGGGCCTGGAGGACCTGGCGATGTTCCGTGCCGTGTACGGCTCGACCGTGCTGTACCCGTGCGACGCCAACCAGACCGCCAAGCTGGTCGCCACCATGGCCGGCCTCGACGGCATCCGCTATCTGCGCACCTCACGCGGCAAGACCCCGGTGATCTACGGCCCCGACGAGGACTTCCCGGTCGGCGGCAGCAAGACGCTGCGCTCCGGCGAGGACGACCGGCTGACCGTCGTGGCGGCCGGGGTCACCGTGCACGAGGCGCTGGCCGCGGCCGACCGGCTCGCCGAGGACGGCATCCACGTCCGCGTGATCGACCTGTACTCGGTCAAGCCCGTCGACGCCGCCACACTGCGCCGGGCCGCCGAGGAGACCGGCTGCCTGCTCACCGTCGAGGACCACCACGCCGAGGGCGGCCTCGGGGACGCCGTCGCGGAGGCGTTCGGCGACGGCCGGCCCGTGCCCCGCCTGGTCCGGCTCGCGGTGCGCACCATGCCGGGCTCGGCCGCGCCCGACGAGCAGCTGCACGCGTCCGGCATCGACGCGGTGGGCATCGAGGCGGCCGCCAGGCTGCTGGTCGAGGAGGCGGTCGTGCGATGAGCCGCGGCGACGCGCGGCCCCTGCGGGCCGGCCGCCGCACGGTGGAGATCCAGCGGCCGGGGAAGGTCCTCTTCCCCGGCGGTGGGGGCGCGAAGGAGTACACCAAGGGCGACCTGGCCGACTACTACCGGGCCGTCGCGCCGTACCTGCTGCCGCACCTGCGGGGCCGTCCGCTGATGCTGGAGCGCTATCCCGACGGCGTCGACGGGCCGCGGTTCATGCAGAAGAACACCCCCGAGCACTACCCGGACTGGATCACCCGCGCCGAGGTCGCCAAGGAGGGCGGCACCGTGACGCACGTCGTCTGCGACGACACCGCCACCCTCCTGTACCTCGCCGACCAGGCCTGTCTCACCCTGCACCGCTGGCTGTCCCGCACCGACCGGGCCGCCGGCCCCGACCACCCCGACCGGCTGGTCTTCGACCTCGACCCTCCCGGCGACGACTTCGCCGCGGCCCGCGAGGCCGCTGTCCTGCTGCGCGCCCTCCTGGACGACCTGGGCCTGCCCGCCGCCCCCATGACCACCGGCTCGCGCGGACTCCACCTCGTCGTCCCCCTCGACGGCCGCGCCGGCTTCGACGAGGTGCGGCAGTTCGCCCGCGAGGTCGCCGAGGCCGCCGCGGCCGAGGACCCGGACCGGCTGACCACCGCCGCCCGCAAGGACGAGCGCGCCGGCCGCCTCTACCTCGACGTGCAGCGCAACGCCTACGCCCAGACCGCCGTCGCCCCCTACACCGTCCGCGCCCGCCCCGGCGCCCCCGTCGCGGTGCCCCTCACCTGGGAGCAGCTCGACGACCCCGGGCTGGACGCGCGCCGCTGGACCATCGCCGACGCCGTCGAGCAGGCCCGCACCGACCCCTGGGCACGGCTGCCGCGCCGCGGCCGTGCCCTCGGCCCGGCCCGGCGCCGCCTCGCGAAGCGCTCCTGAAGGTTTGGCCATGGGATGAGCGGCCACCCGCAAGGAGAGGTGGCCATGTCGAACACACACCACACACCGAAGTCACGGAGTTCACGAAAAGACCAGAACTCCGCGGACCGCAACTCCGAAGAGACCGACAACGAAGAGACGCGAGACCAGGAAGAGTCGCAGGACCAAGAAGAGACACAGGACCAAGAAGAGACACAGGACCGAGAAGAGACGCGCGACAGCGCAGCGACACAGGAACACACTGGGAAAGAGGCGGACGAGCGGCGGCGGCCGAAGCCGATGGAGGTGCTGCGCCAGGCGCGCACCCAGCTCGCCGAGCTGATCGGGCTCGCACCCGAGTCGGTGTCCTCCTTCGAACAGACCGAGGACGGCTGGGCGCTCGAGGTCGAGGTCCTGGAGCTGGCCCGGGTGCCGGACACCATGAGCCTGATGGCGAGCTACCAGGTCGAACTCGATCCCGACGGCCAGCTCACCGGCTACCGGAAGGTCCGCCGCTACGAACGCGGGCGGGCCGACGCGCGTCGGTCCGGCGGCCGCTAGGGCCGCCCTCCCCCCTCGGCCCCGTTCGGGCGGGGGACCCCATCCGCGTCCACGGAGCCACCGTGGAACCGACTACTCACGAGGAGGAACAGCCGGCATGACCGTTGTCCCGGCACAGCAGTCCGGCGGCGGAGGCGGCAGCAGCGGCCTCTACGACGTACTGGAGCTGGTTCTCGACCGAGGGCTCGTCATCGACGCGTTCGTGCGTGTCTCCCTGGTCGGCATCGAGATCCTGAAGATCGACGTCCGGGTCGTCGTGGCCAGCGTCGACACTTATCTGCGCTTCGCCGAGGCGTGCAACCGCCTCGACCTGGAGTCCGGCCCGCACAAGAGCCCCGGGCTGCCCGATCTGGTCGGCGAGGTCACCGAGAGCGGTGCCCGCGGCAAGTCCAAGGGGGCGCTGACCGGCGCCGCGGAGACCATATCCGACGCGTTCAAGCAGGCCAGGGGCGAGGCGGAGGGCGAGTCCCGGCCGCGGCCCCGTAAGACGGCCCGCCGGAGGGAGGAGCAGGAGTGAGCACCTACGTCTACGGGATCACCGCGCGCTCGCACCCGGCGCTCCCTGAGGGGATGACCGGGGTCGGTGAGCCGGCCCTGCCCGTGCGGATCCTCACGGCGGGGGAGCTGGCCGCCGTGGTCAGCGACTCCCCGGAGGGGCTGCGCCCCAAGCGACGGGACCTGCTCGCCCACCAGAACGTGCTCGCCGAGACGGGCGCGGCCGGCTGCGTGCTGCCCATGCGGTTCGGCAGTGTCGCCACCGACGACGACAGCGTCGTCCAGGTGCTCGGCGAGCGCGAGGAGCACTACAAGGAGCGCCTGCAGGCGCTGGACGCCAAGGTCGAGTACAACGTCAAGGCCACCCACGTGGAGGACGCCGTCCTGCACCTGGTGATGGCCGAGAACACGGAGATCCGCTCGCTCGCCGAGGCCAACCGCACGGCGGGCGGAGGCGGCTACGACGACAAGATCCGGCTCGGCGAACTGGTCGCCGCGGCCGTCAAGGCCCGGGAGGCCGAGGACGCCGCCGAGGTGCGGAGCCTGCTGGAGCCGGCCGCCAGCGCGGTCAGCGTGGGCCCGGAGTCCACCGGCTGGCTGCTGAACCTGTCGTTCCTGGTGCCCCGGGACGCGGCCGAGGCCTTCCTCGCCGCCGTCGACGACGTCCGCGGCAGCCACCCCCATCTCGACCTGCGGGTCAACGGCCCGCTGCCGCCGTACAGCTTCGTCGAGCCCGGTCCGGCCGAGCCCGCGGGCAGCACGGCCGGCATGGACGCGGGGGCCGAGTAGCGGTCCGGGTCCGGGCGGCCCGGCGGAAGGAGGAGACCGTGGGACTGATCGGAGAGGTGCTGCTGCTGCCGTTCGCACCGGTGCGCGGCAGCGCGTGGGCGGTCAGGCAGGTGCTCCGCGAGGCGGAACGGATCTACTACGACCCCGCCACCGTACGGGCCGAGCTCGCCCGCCTCGAGGAGAGGCTGGAGGCGGGCGAGATCACCGAGGAGGAGTTCGACCGGTACGAGGACGAACTGCTCGACCGGCTGGAGACGGCCTTGCGCTCCGGCGACACCACAGGCAACGGGACGTGACATGAACCGAACGGCACTGGGCCTCGCCATAGGGGCCGGATATCTGCTGGGACGCACCAAGAAACTGAAGATGGCCGTGGCGGTCGGATCCGTCGTGGCGGGCAAGAAGCTGAACCTGGGCCCGCGCGCGGTCGCGGAGCTGGTGAAGGGGCAGCTGGCGAACAACCCGCAGTTCAAGGAGATCGGCGACCAGCTGCGCCAGGACATGCGGGGGGTCGGCAAGGCCGCCTCCGGCGCGATGGTCGAGCGGCAGATGACCGCGCTCGCCGACCGGCTGCACGACCGTACGTCACAGGTGCGCGGGCAGTTGTCCGGGGAGGCGCCCTCCGGCTCCGACGAGGACTCCGGCGAGGACGCCGACAGGTACGAGGGGGACGCCGAGGAGGAGTCCGCCGAGCAGGACGACGACGGCGGCTCCGGCCGCGCCGGCGGCCGGAGCGGTGACCGGGGCCGCGAACGGGACCGGGACGACGAGCCCCGCGAGGGCAAGGCCGACGGCGGCCCGGACCGGAAGGGTCCCGCGAAGAAGGCTCCCGGGAAGAAGGCCGCGGCGAAGAAGGCACCGGCGAAGAAGACCGCCCCCGCGAAGAAGGCGGCGGCCAAGAAGACGGACGGCGCCCGCAAGGCGGCCGCGAAGAAGACGGCCGCGGCCCGCGGCGGGCCGCGCACGGCGAAGGGCGGCGACGACCGATGACACCGACGACCGGAGGGCTCGGATCCGCGGCGTCCGCGGCCGGCTCGACCGCGGGCCGGGCCACGGGCGCGGCCAAGGACACGCTGACGGACCTCGCCCACAGCGAGGCCGCCGACCGGCTGAAGGCCGAGGCCCAGGAGTACCTTTCCGCCCAGGCCCAGCGCATGCTCACCGGCCTGGGCCGCAAGCTCGGCGAGACCACGAACAAGCTCAACGACATCGCCGAGGGCAACAGCCCCGGCTTCGCCAAACTCGCCCTCGACGGCGGACGCAAGCTCGCCGAGGGAAAGGGGCCGCTGCGCACCGCGCTGGAACTCGGGGCCTCCCGCGCCAAGGAGAACGTGATGGACGCGGTCAAGAACCTCGGGGGCGGCAAGGGCAAGAAGAAGGGCCGCGGGGGCAACAAGCCCACCGTCATCATGGAGTCCATAGACGTCGGCGTGCCGGTGCGCACCGCCTACGACCAGTGGACCCAGTTCCAGGACTTCTCCACCTTCGCCAAGGGCGTCAAGAGCGCGAGCCGCGCGAGCGACACCGACTCCGACTGGCAGGCGAAGATCTTCTGGTCCAGCCGCAGCTGGAAGGCGCACGTCACCGAGCAGATACCCGACTACCGCATCCAGTGGACGTCGGAGGGCGCGAAGGGCAGCGTCAAGGGCGTCGTCACCTTCCATCCGCTCGGTGAGAACCTCACCCGGGTGCTGCTGGTCATGGAGTACTACCCGAGCGGTCTCTTCGAGAAGACCGGCAACATCTGGCGCGCCCAGGGCCGCCGGGCCAGGCTGGACCTGAAGCACTTCTCCCGTTTCATCACCCTCAAGGGCGAGGCGGAGGACGGCTGGCGCGGCGAGATCGAGGACGGCGAGGTCGTCCGCAGCCACGAGGACGCCGTGGCCGAGGAGGAGCGCGAGTCCGAGGAGCAGGAGTCCGGGGAGCAGGAGTCCGAGGAGCCGGAGGACCGCTACGACGAAGGCGAGGAGGGCGAGGAGCCCGAGGAGGAGCCCTACGAGGACGAGGAAGAGGGCCGCTACGAGGACGAGGAGCCCGAGGAAGAGGAACCCGAGGAAGAGGAACCCGAGGAGGAGCCTGAGGAAGAGGAGCCCCGGGGCGAGGACGAGGACTACGAGGACGAGGAGGAGGAGTACGAGGACGAGGAGGAGCCGGAGTACGCCCAGCGCGGGAGCCGTCGATGACGACGCCCAGCCGCTTCGGTGATTCCGGCAGCCGGTTCCCGGAGCCGTACGGCCAGGGAGGCGGAGCCAACCTCGCCGACATCCTGGAGCGCGTGCTCGACAAGGGCATCGTGATCGCGGGTGACATCAGGATCAACCTGCTCGACATCGAACTGCTCACCGTGAAGCTGCGCCTCATCGTCGCCTCGGTGGACAAGGCCAAGGAGATGGGCATCGACTGGTGGGAGAGCGACCCGGCGCTCTCGTCCCGGGCCAGGCGGGACGAGCTGGCCCGGGAGAACGCCGAGCTGAAGGAACGGCTGGCCCGGCTGGAGGAGCTGGAGCCGGGCCGCGTACCGAGGGAGGCGCCATGACCGGACTGCGCTACGTCTACGCCGTCTGCCGCCTCTTCGACACGCCCCTGCAGACCCAGCTGACGGGCATCGGGGGCGCCCCGCCGGCGCTGGTGCACCACCACGGTCTCGTCGCGGTCGTCAGCACCGTCCCGGAGGCCGACTTCCGCGAGGAGGCCCTGAAGGCCCACCTGGAGGACCTGGACTGGCTGGCCGCGACCGCCCGCGCCCACCAGGGGGTGATCGACGCGCTGACCACCGTCACCACCCCGCTGCCGCTGCGGCTCGCGACCGTCTTCCGGGACGACAGCGGGGTGCGCGCGATGATCGAGGCCCGCGAGGCGGACTTCCGGCGCTCCCTGGACCGGCTGGCCGGCCGGGTGGAGTGGGGCGTGAAGGTCTATCTGGAGGCCGAGCCGGAGGAGACCGCCGCCCCCGCAGCGTCGGCGAAGCCGGTGAGCGGCCGGGACTATCTGCGCCGCCGCCGCGAGAGCACCCACGCCCACGAGGACCGGTGGCAGCGGGCCGAGGAGTTCGCCCGGTCCCTGCACGAGCGGCTGTGCCAGTACGCCGAGGACTGCCGGCTGCACGCCCCGCAGAACGCGGCTCTGTCCCATGCGCCGGGCCGCAAC
Organism: Streptomyces sp. NPDC051133; assembly: GCF_040682635.1. Lineage (NCBI taxonomy): Bacteria > Bacillati > Actinomycetota > Actinomycetes > Kitasatosporales > Streptomycetaceae > Streptomyces > Streptomyces sp. NPDC051133. The sequence continues at coordinate 29,639 of NZ_JBFBBK010000070.1, read as the reverse complement.
GTGCTCAACGCGGCCTATCTGGTGCCGCGCAGGCAGTGCGAGGCGTTCGTGGAGATGGTGGACCGCACGAAGGACGAGGCGCCCGGCATGCGGGTGGAGCTCACCGGTCCGTGGGCCGCGTACTCGTTCACGGGAGAGGACACCGCGCAGGAGCCGCAGAGGGAGCAGGGGACGCAGGAGCCGCGGGACGCGCCGCAGGGACCGGAGATGAAGGAGACACGGACAGGGGAGGCATCGTGACCGTCGTCGAACGGCGCGAGATCGCGCTCGTCGACCTGCTCGACCGGCTGCTCGCCGGCGGCGTCGTCCTCACCGGGGACATCACCCTGCGCATCGCGGACGTCGACCTGGTCCGCATCGACCTGAACGCGCTGATCAGCTCCGTCAACCAGCAGGTCCCCTCACCCTTCGAGGAGCTGCTGTGAGCACCCGCAACCGGCTCGACCTGGAACCCGACACGGTCGAACGCGACCTGGTGAAACTCGTCCTGACCGTGGTGGAACTGCTGCGCCAGCTGATGGAACGGCAGGCCGTGCGCCGCTTCGACACCGGTGAGCTGACCGAGGACCAGGAGGAGCGGATCGGGCTGACCCTGATGCTCCTGGAGGACCGGATGGCCGAGCTGCGGGAGCGCTACGGGCTGCGGCCCGAGGACCTGAACCTGGACCTCGGGCCGCTGGGCCCCCTGCTTCCCCGCGACTGAACCCGGGGGGCCGGGTCAGGCGTCCTTGCGGCACAGGATCTCCCCGTGCAGGACCGCGAACCAGCCGTCCTCCCGCCGCCCCCACTCCCGCCAGGCCCCGGCCACCGACCGCAGCTCCTCCACGCTCGCGTGACCGCCTCCGGTGGCCCGTCCGGCGTAGCCGGAGGCGACGGTCCTGTCGGCCCACAGCCCGCTCCACCAGGCCCGCTCCTCGGCCGTGGCGAACGTCCAGGTGCTGGAGCCGGCCGTGACGTCGCTGAACCCGGCCGCCCGCGCCCACGCGTACAGCCGGCGTCCGGCGTCGGGTTCGCCGCCGTTGGCGCGCGCCACCCGCTCGTACAGGTCCAGCCAGTCGGTCAGGCCCGGCACCTGCGGGTACCAGGTCATCGCCGCGTAGTCCGCGTCGCGCACGGCGACGAGGCCGCCCGGCTTCGTCACCCGCCGCATCTCGCGCAGCGCCTGCACCGGGTCGCCCACGTGCTGCAGCACCTGGTGGGCGTGGACCACGCAGAACGTGTCGTCCGGGTAGTCCAGGGCGTGCACGTCGGCGACGGCGAAGTCGACGTTGGCCAGGCCGCGTCCGGCGGCGGTGGCCCGGGCCTGCTCCAGGATGCCCGGCGCGTGGTCGACGCCGGTGACCCGGCCGTCCGGAACCAGCTCCGCCAGGTCGGCGGTGATGGTCCCGGGGCCGCAGCCGATGTCCAGGATCCTCATGTGGGGCTTCAGCGAACCGAGCAGATAGGCCGCGGAGTTGGCGGCGGTCCGCCAGGTGTGCGAACGCAGCACCGACTCGTGGTGCCCGTGCGTGTAGACGGCGGACTCCTGCGCCTTCGGCATGGCCGTACCCCTTCTCGTCGTACCGGAACCGGTGGCCTCGCGGCCCCCGGCGGGCGGTACGTCCACGGTACGCGCGCATGTCGCATGATGAGACCCGCGTTTTGCATTCTGGACTGACGCAACGTCAGAGAATTCTGCGGCGGCGTCCGGCGACGTGTCAGGGCGCGGTGCGCAGCGGGCGGTAGACGGTCAGGGCCTCGGGCAGGTTCTCCACCGTCAGATCGCCCGACACCGCCGTCACCTCACCGTCGTACGCCAGCGGTGTGCCGGGCTCGACGCCGGTCAGCCGCAACCGGTTCACCTGCACCGCCGCGTGCGCCGGCGAGCGGGTCAGCGGACCCGCGGCCGCCGCGGCGAGCAGCCGCAGCGCGGGCCGCCGGCTGCCGTGCACCACCCGCACGTCCAGCAGCCCGTCCGCCAGGTCGGTACGGCGGCCGGGCGCGAGCCCCATCCGGTGGTAGACGCCGTTGCCGACGAACAGCAGCCACAGCGGCCGCTGTTCACCCCCGACCTCCAGCCGCAGCGGATGCCGGTCCGCGCGCAGCACCCGCAGCGCGCCCAGCACCCCGGCCGGCCAGCCGCCGATCCGATGGGACCAGCGGTCCCGCTCGCGCACCAGCTCCGGGTAGACGCCCAGGCTCAGCGTGTTCAGGAAGAACCCCTCCGTGTCACCGGAGACGAACCGGCCCACGTCCACCCGCACCGCCTCGCCGTGCCGGACCGCCCGGGCCAGATCGCGCTCGTCCTCCACACCCAGGTCGTAGGCGAAGTGGTTCAGGGTGCCGCCGGGCAGCACCGCGAGCGGCAGACCGTGCCGCAGGGCGATCCCGGCCGCCGCGTTCACCGTGCCGTCGCCGCCGCACACCCCGAGCACCCGCGCCCGGGCCGCCGCCTTCGCCAGCTCGTCCGCGACCTCCTCCGGGTCGCACTCGACGATCTCCGCCGCCGGCAGCGCGTCGTGCAGCGCCCGCACCCGGTCGGCCGTGCCCGAGGCCCGGTTGGCGACCACCACCAGGCCGTCGCCCTCGTGCAGCGCCGGCGCCTCGGCGCGCGGCCGGGCGGGCCGCCGTACCCCGGCACGCGTCGGCACCAGCCGCCGCACCAGGAAGGCGGCGCCCGCCCCGAGCGCCACCCCGGCCAGCACGTCGACCGGGAAGTGCACCCCCGTGTACACCCGGGAGGCCGCCACCGAGAACGCCACCGGAGCCACCGCGGCCCCCCAGGCCGGCGACTCCAGCGCCACCCCGGTCGCGAAGGCCGCCGCCGACGCGGCGTGCCCGGACGGGAAGGAGGTGGTGATCGGCTGCCGCTTCAGCTGCCGCGCCAGCGGCACCGGGTCCAGCACCGGGCGGGCCCGGCGCACCGACCGCTTGCCGAGGGTGTTGATGGTCAGCGAGGCCAGACCGAGACTGGCCAGCCCCCGGACCGCCGCCCGCCGGGCCCGGGGGGTACGGATCGCGGCCATCGCGGCGGCCGTGGCGAACCACAGCACACCGTGGTTCGCGCTGCGGCTGAGGCGGGGCAGCACCCGCTCGGCGCCCGGCCAGTGCCAGGCGGCGGCCGCCTCGAACAGCCGGCCGTCCAGCTCCAGCAGCGAGCACAGCGGATTGCGGGCGTTCACGGGGCCGGTCAGGTCCAGATCTGGGCTCATGGGGTGCGGTTACCCTGAAGTGCCCGTTTCTTGTGTGCGTCTGCGCCGGGTGGCCCACACCGGCGCGAGAGGTGGTCCCGGATGCGTCTGCTCCTCGTCCGCCACGGCGAGACCCCGTCCAACGTGGACCACCTGCTGGACACCGCCGCGCCCGGGCCCGCGCTGACCCCGCTCGGCGAGGCGCAGGCCGCCGCGCTGCCCGCGGCCCTCGCCGGCGAGGACATCGAGGCCCTGTACGCCTCCACCCTGATCCGCACCCGGCAGACCGCCGCCCCGCTGGCCGCGGCCCGGCGCCTGCCGGTGACCGTCCGCGCCGGCATCCGCGAGCTGTCGGCCGGCGACCTGGAGATGCGGCACGGCCACTCGCCCGAGGGCGAGCGGTATCTGCGCACCGTGTTCGCCTGGGCCGCCGGGGACACCGCCCTGCGGATCCCCGGCGGGGAGAGCGGCGAGGAGGCCCTCGCCCGGTACGACGCGGTGGTCGCCGAGGCCGCCGCGAGCGGCGCCCGCACCGTCGCCATGGTCAGTCACGGCGCCGCGATCCGGGTGTGGACCGCCGCCCGCGCCGGCAACGTCGACGTCGCCTTCGCCGCGGCCCGCCCGCTGAGCAACACCGGCGTGATCGTCCTGGAGGGCTCCCCGGCCGACGGCTGGAAGGCCCTGTCCTGGGAGGGCGCCACGGTCGAGCCGGCCGGAGAGCCCGGCCCGACGGGGGAACCGCTGGAGGCGGAGGGGTAGCGACGACGGACCGGCGGCGGGGGGCCGGCCGGCGGTGCGGGCGCCGGTGGCGGAGTGGGCCGGTGGCCGGGTGGGCCGCTGGTGGGGGCGCCGGTGGCGGAGTGGGCGGGTGGCGCGGGCGCCGGTGGCGGGTGGTGGGGAGCCGCGGGCGGCTTGCAGGCCGCGGGGGCCAGAGGATGCGGGGGCGAGGGGTGAGGAGCGAGGGGCGGCGGGGGCGAGCGGCTGCGGGAGCGAGGGGCTGTGGGGCCCGCGGGGCGGCGAGGGCGAGCGGCTGCGGGGTCCTGAGGGGCGAGGAGCGAGGGGCGAGGGGCTGTGTGGCCCGCGGGGCGGCGTGGGCGAGGGGCGAGGGGCGAGGGGCGAGGGGCGAGGGGCGAGGGGCGAGGGGCGAGGGGCGCGCGGCTGTGGGGGCGAGGGGCTGTGGGGCCCGCGGGGCGGCGAGGGCAGGCGGCTGTGGGGTCCTGGGGGGCGGCGTGGGCGAGGGGTTGTGGGGCTCTGCTGGGCGGCGTGGCGGTGCGGGTGTTCGCCCGGTTCGGATATCGGTTTGCCGCTGCTCGCCGGTGACCCGGAGAATGCCCTCCCATGGGACATCTGGAAGCCGCGCACCTCGAGTACCACCTCCCGGACGGCAGGACACTGCTCGGGGACGTGTCCTTCCGGGTCGGCGAAGGCGCCGCCGTCGCCCTGGTCGGCCCGAACGGCGCCGGCAAGACGACCCTGCTGCGGCTGATCTCCGGCGAGCTGAAGCCGCACGGCGGCACCGTCACCGTCAGCGGCGGCCTCGGCGTGATGCGCCAGTTCGTCGGCTCCGTACGGGACGAGACGACCGTACGGGACCTGCTCGTCTCCGTCGCCCCGCCCCGCATCCGGCAGGCGGCGCAGGCCGTGGACCGGGCCGAGCACGCGGTCATGACCGTCGACGACGAGGCCGCCCAGATGAGCTACGCCCAGGCCCTCGCCGACTGGGCCGAGGCACGCGGCTACGAGGCCGAGACCCTGTGGGACATGTGCACCACCGCCGCCCTCGGCATGCCCTACGAGCGCGCCCAGTGGCGGCAGGTGCGCACCCTGTCCGGCGGTGAGCAGAAACGCCTCGTGCTGGAGGCGCTGCTGCGCGGCACCGACGAGGTGCTGCTCCTCGACGAGCCGGACAACTACCTCGACGTGCCCGGCAAGCGCTGGCTGGAGGAGCAGCTCGCCCAGACCCGCAAGACGGTCCTGTTCGTCTCCCACGACCGCGAACTCCTCGCCCGCGCCGCCGAGAAGATCGTCTCCGTCGAACCCGGCCCGGCCGGCGCCGACGCCTGGGTGCACGGCGGCGGCTTCGCCACGTACCACGAGGCCCGCCGCGAACGCTTCGCCCGCTTCGAGGAACTGCGCCGCCGCTGGGACGAGAAGCACGCCCAGCTGAAGAAGCTCGTCCTGAACCTCCGTCAGGCCGCCGCCGTCAGCCACGAGATGGCCTCCCGGTACGCCGCCGCACAGACCCGCCTGCGCAAGTTCGAGGAGGCCGGCCCGCCCCCGGAGCCGCCCCGCGAGCAGGACATCACCATGCGCCTGAAGGGCGGCCGGACCGGCGTACGGGCCGTCACCTGCACCGGGCTCGAACTGACCGGCCTGATGCGCCCGTTCGACCTGGAGGTCTTCTACGGCGAACGTGTCGCCGTCCTCGGCTCCAACGGCTCCGGCAAGTCCCACTTCCTGCGCCTGCTCGCCGGTGAGGACGTCGCGCACGACGGCGCGTTCAAGCTCGGCGCCCGGGTCGTGCCCGGCCACTTCGCCCAGACCCACGCCCACCCCGAACTCCACGGCCGCACCCTGCTCGACATCCTGTGGAAGGAGCACGCCCAGGACCGGGGGGCGGCGATGTCGCGGCTGCGCCGCTACGAACTGACCCAGCAGGCCGAGCAGTCCTTCGACCGGCTCTCCGGCGGCCAGCAGGCCCGCTTCCAGATCCTGCTGCTCGAACTGCGCGGAGTCACGGCCCTGCTGCTGGACGAGCCCACCGACAACCTCGACCTGGAGTCCGCCGAGGCACTCCAGGAGGGCCTGGAGGCCTTCGACGGCACGGTCCTCGCGGTCACCCACGACCGCTGGTTCGCCCGCTCCTTCGACCGCTACCTGGTCTTCGGCAGCGACGGCCGCGTCCGCGAGACCGCGGAACCGGTATGGGACGAACGACGCGTGGAGCGGGCGCGCTAGGTGTATTGACCTGAAGCGTTGTTCACGCGGCAGGGCCGCCGGGTCCGGCCGCGGGACCGCCTGGGTACGTGCGGCCGGAGCGCTGGGCTTCGTGCGGCGGGGCCGCTCATCGGTGCGGTCCCGCCCCGCCGCCGTACCCGGCGCGTGCGGTTCGGGAAGCTGCCGTCACGTCCAGCGCAGCAGTGCCCCCAGGCCGCCCACCGCGACCTCGTCGCCGGTCTCCTCCAGGACCGGGCTGAGGGACAGCACCGGCGCGTCCGTCACCACGGCCGCCCGGACCAGCGCGTCATCGGCGCGGGCCGGCCAGGACAGCTGCTCGCCGAGGTTCTTCAGCTCCGTGCGCCGGGCCGCCAGCTGGGCCGGGTCCTCGCCGATCCACACCTGACGGTGCGTGTCCGGCGCGTCCGGCCGGATCAGCAGCTCGGCCAGCCGGTGCTCCCGCGCCGCCTCGATCAGCTGCGGCACGCCCTCCACGGCCGCCGCCCGCCGCTCCTCGTCCGGAGTCCGGGCCGCCCGGAACCGGTCCACCTCGGCGAGGATCCGCTGCCGTACGTGCCCGGCCCGGATCTCCTCCACCTCCTGCGGCAGCAGCCGGCTGCCGATGCCGTGTCCGGTCTCCACCGCCCGCTCCCGCAACTGCTTCGGCAACTGCTCGTGCACCGACCGGCGCTCCCGTTCCTCCCCGCACAGGATCAGCAGATCGGCACCGGTCTCCGCCTGGCACGCCGCGAGCGCCCCGGCGACCTCGCGCGCGTTGTGCTCCCACGTGTTCTCGACCTTCAGCCGGAAGTGCCGCTCGGACCAGTCCGAGGCCTTCGCCCGGTGCACCGGCCACTGCCGGCCCGTCACCCCACCGGCCGTCTCGTGCAGCAGCGCGCTGCGCAGCTCGAAATCGGCACCGGTGCGGTCGATGTACGCCACCAGCGACACCGGATCCTCGCCGGCCAGGTCCAGCAGCGGTGTCACGTGCGGCAGCGTGCCCCAGCGCACCGGTCCGTCCGGCGGCCGGCGCGTCAGCGGCACCTGGAGCGCCACCTCGCCGTCGCGGGCGAACAGCGCCACCCCGTACGGCTCCGTCGAGCGCCGCAATCCCTCCACGGCCTCGTACACCGCGTGGCACGTGGGCTCGTCGGCGCCCTGCTCCCGCAGGCTCCGGGACACCGCCTGCGCCGTCAGATGCCGCCGGTGCTGCATGTCCTCGTCGTGCTCGGACAGGTCGACGTACGCGGAGGCCCAGAACCCCGGATGTTCGTACAGTGGATTCAGGAACGCGAGCTCCATGGATTCCTCCCGGAAATCGCTCGGGGGCAGTGCACGCCGGGCGGGTACCCGGACCGCATGAACGAACACGACGAGCGGGGCACCACCATGACCGGAGTCGACCCCAGCCGACTGGACGACCAGCAGCTCATGAAAGAGCTGGAGACCATCCACCGCACACGCCACGACACCCTCCTGTACGGCTCGAACGACGCACTGCGGGCCCACAACGAGCGCATGGCGCAGCTGGAGGGCGAGTACCTGCGCCGCAACCCGCGCCGTCTGGTCAGCGCGGCCCGCACCCGCGAGGGCGCCCGCGAGCGCGGCTGCGGCGAGGCGGCGACCCCGGACACCGCCGGCACCTGACCGGCACCCCACCCCACCCCCGCGCCAAGCCCCACCCGCACGCGAAAGGGCCGGCCCACATCACGGGCCGGCCCTTCACGCCCCGGGCGCGCCTCGCGGGCGCGCCTCGGGCGCACGCCTCGGGCGCACGTCAGCCGGGATCCCCGGCGAACACGTGCAGGAACGCGTCGCAGAACGCCTTCAGATCGTCCGGCTTACGGCTGGTCACCAACTGGTTGGAACCGTGGTCGCAGATCTTCACCTGCTCGTCCACCCAGGTGCCGCCCGCATTGCGGATGTCCGTCCGCAGGCTCGGCCATGAGGTCAGCACCCGGCCGCGCACCACATCGGCCTCCACCAGCGTCCACGGCGCGTGACAGATCGCCGCCACCGGGCGGCCCCCGTCGAAGAACGCCTTCACGAACGCGACGGCTTTCTCGTCCATCCGCAGGAAGTCCGGGTTCGCCACCCCGCCCGGCAGCACCAGGCCACCGAACGAACCCGCCGACGCCTCACCCACCACCTCGTCCACGGGGAACGTGTCCGCCTTGTCGAGATGGTTGAACGCCTGGATCTTCCCCGGCCCGGTGGACACCAGCACCGGCTGGTGCCCGGCGTCCGAGGCCGCCTGCCACGGCTCGGTCAGCTCGACCTGCTCGACACCCTCCGGTGCCACCAGGAACGCGATACGCATGATCCTCAGCTTCCTTTCCTGTCCCGCTCACCCCGGACGGCGCGGCCGCGCCGCTTGCGCGCCCCGGCCGCCCGCCGGCAGCGCAGCAGTTCCTCGCCGTACGGCAGCAGCACACACGTGCCGATCGCGACACCGATGCCCGCCAGATAGCCCGGCGACAGCGGGCGCCGGCGCGGCACCAGACGCCATGCGTTCGGATCCCCGCGCCCGCCCCGCAGCAGCGACCGCGCCTGATCGGCGTGCAGGCACATCAGCGAGGCCAGCCCGCCGAACGGCAGCGACTCCAGAAAGCTGTGCACATGCTGCTCGACCGGTTTGACCTCGCGGTCGCTGTCGACGGCCGTCCGCACGTCCCACAGCGCCGTCGCCTCGTGCACCGCCGCCGCGCCCAGCTGCAGGGCCAGCAGCAGCGGATTGACCTCGTAGCGCAGGGTGAGCGCGATCGGCGCGCCCACCTCCGCCATCATCAGTGCGTGGATCAGGGACTCCTTCGTCCCCGAGGTGTCCTCGATCCGGGTCCGCCGGTGCAGCACCCAGTCCGCCAGACCCGGCACGAACCAGCCGGGTAACAGCCCGTACAGCAGGAAACGTGTCGTGGCCTCACCGACGTCGACGGTGGCGCCGGCCGCGGTGGCGCGGGCGGTCCGGTCCCCGCTCATGCGCCTTCCGCCAGGGCCTGCGCCAGCTGCTGCACGTTGTCGTAGCGAGCCGAGTGCGGCAGCTCGGCCACCGCGTCCGCCAGACCGCCCGGCGCGTTCTTGCGGCGCAGCGTCCGCGCCAGGTCACGGGCGGTCGCCGGGAACGAGCCGCGGCTCAGGGTGCGCGCCAGCTCCGTCCGCACCCGCTCCAGCGACGCCGGCGAACCCAGGCCGCCCACGGGCCCGCTCCACACCTCCGGGTCGTCGTCGGCGGCAGGCTCCGGGTCGTGCCACTCCTCGACGCGTGTCGGATGCCCGGACCGGAGCAGCCCCTTCAGCTCGTGCTTCATCTCGTCGTCCCGGTGTGCGCTCAGCCGGTCACTGCCTCGCTGCATGTCTCTGACTCCCTCCAGAGGGTCGAAGGTCCACACCGCGTACCCGGCCGCCCCCGGCCGACACCGGGTCCGACCGCAGGAAACCGGCCATCGGGCCACGGCTTCTCGCGTCCGGTCACGGCTTCTTCCTGTCGGACGACTTTCGAAGAGGTCAGTGGCCGAGGCCGTGGCCCGGCACCCGAACCCTTCTGCGCGCTCCTGTATGTGCCGATCGGCGCATTTATCCGTTCAGTGCGCAAACGCGTACCCGGCAGGGCCGGTGCGTAACGGCCGGCGCGCCGCGAGCTTGGCGACGGGCTGCTCCGGCGAGCCTCGGGACCGATCGCGCCCGACCGGCCCCCGGCCCCCGGCCCCCGGCAGGAGCGCAGGACGGTTCGTGCGACGCCGGCGCCGGACCGTTCGAGGAGCACCGGCGCGCCGACCGCTTCCGGATCGTGTGCACCGGCACGGCCGCCCCCGACCCGCACGTTCCCGGCTGCCGCGCGCTGCCGGGCTGCCAGATCGCCGGGCTGCCGGGTCGCCGGGCTGCCAGATCGCCGGGCTGCCGGGTCGCCGGGCTGCCGGGTCGCCGGGCTGCCGGGCCGCCGTCGTCGAGACCCTCGGCCCCGCGGAACTCGTCGGCCCGTCCCGGCACTTCCCGCCGTACGTCCGGCACCTGGGCGCGGCGGCGACGAGTCCGTCCGGGCCCGGGAGCGCCACGCCGAAGCCGTACGGTCGATGTGGACGCGGGGTGGACGGCGGGCTCACCGTCCGAACCGCGGCGGCCCTCCGGGGGTCAGCTGTTCCAGCTCCACTCGGAGACCTCCGGCAGGTCGGTGCCGTGCTCGCGGATCCACGCGTGGTGCCGGACGCGGGCGTCGGCCATCGCCTGCCGTACGGCCGCGGCACGGACGGCGAGGCCCGGCACGCGGTCGATGACGTCCATGACGAGCCGGTACCGGTCGAGGTCGTTGCGGACGACCATGTCGAACGGCGTGGTCGTGGTGCCCGACTCCTTGTAGCCGCGCACATGGAGGTTGCCGTGTCCGGTGCGGCGGTAGGCGAGGCGGTGGACCAGCCAGGGGTAGCCGTGGTAGGCGAAGACCACCGGTTTGTCGGCGGTGAACAGCCCGTCGTACTCGAAGTCGGTCATCCCGTGCGGATGTGCGTCGTGCGGCAGCAGCCGGGTCATGTCCACCACGTTGACCACCCGCACGGCGAGGTGGGGCAGGTGCCGGCGCAGCAGCTGTGCCGCCGCCAGCACCTCCTGCGTGGGCACGTCGCCCGCGCAGGCCAGCACGACATCGGGTTCGCCGCCGTTCTCGGTGCCGGCCCAGTCCCAGATCCCGGCTCCCCGCGCGCAGTGCACCCGCGCCTGGTCCATGGTCAGCCAGTCGAAGCAGGGCTGCTTGCCCGCCACGATCACGTTGACGTAGTCCCGGCTGCGCAGGACGTGATCGGCCACCGACAGAAGGGTGTTGGCGTCCGGAGGGAGGTAGACCCGCACGACGGCCGGGCTCTTGTTGAGGACGTGATCCACGAACCCCGGGTCCTGGTGCGAGAAGCCGTTGTGGTCCTGGCGCCACACATGCGAGGTGAGGAGGTAGTTGAGGGAGGGGACCGGAGCCCGCCAGGACAGCCCGCGTGCCGTCTTGAGCCACTTGATGTGCTGGTTGACCATGGAGTCCACGATGTGCACGAACGCCTCGTAGCAGGAGAACAGCCCGTGCCGGCCGGTCAGCAGGTAGCCCTCCAGCCAGCCCTGGCAGAGATGCTCGGAGAGGACCTCCATCACCCGGCCGTGCCGGTCCAGGTGCTCGTCCACCGGAAGCGTCCCGGCCTGCCAGGCCTTCCCGCTGGCCTCGAAGACGGCCTGGAGCCGGTTGGAGGCGGTCTCGTCCGGGCCGACGACACGGAAGTCCCGCCGCTGCCGGGTGTCGTTCATGACCTGTGCGAGGAGGCCGCCGAGCACGCGGGTGGGCTCGTGGAGCGTGGCGCCGGGCTTGTCGACGGGTACGGCGAAGGCGTCGAGGGGCGGCAGCGGCAGCTCGCGGACGAGCAGACCGCCGTTCGCGTGTGGTCCGGCTCCGAGCCGCCGGCTCCCCTCGGGGACGCAGGCGACGACGTCCGCCACGGGACGGCCGTCCGGGTCGAAGAGCTCCTCGGGCCGGTACGAGCGCAGCCACCGCTCCAACTGCCGCAGATGATCCGGGACATCGCGGACCCCGGCGAGCGGGACCTGATGGGCCCGCCAGGTGCCCTCGACGGGAACGCCGTCGACCTCGGCCGGGCCGGTCCAGCCCTTGGGGGTGCGCAGCACGATCACCGGCCAGTGCACGCGTTCGGTGCCGCCCTCCTCGCGGGCGGTGCGCTGCGCCCGCGCGATCCTCTCCAGCGCCTCGTCGAACGCGGCGGCCAGGGCGCGGTGCACAGCCGGGGGATCGTCACCGGTGACGTGCAGGGGCTCATGGCCGTAACCCCGCAGCAGCGCGTCGAGTTCCGGTTCGGGCAGGCGCGACAGCACGGTCGGGTTGGCGATCTTGTAGCCGTTGAGGTGCAGGATCGGCAGGACGGCGCCGTCGTGGACCGGGTCGAGGAACTTGTTGGAGTGCCAGGAGGCCGCCAGCGGCCCGGTCTCCGCCTCACCGTCGCCGATCACGCACGCCACCAGCAGGTCCGGATTGTCGAAGGCGGCGCCGTAGGCGTGCGCGAGGGAGTATCCGAGCTCACCGCCCTCGTGGATCGACCCCGGTGTCTCAGGCGCCACGTGGCTCGGCACGCCGCCGGGGAAGGAGAACCGGCGGAACAGCCGCTCCATGCCGGCCGCGTCCCGCGAGACGTCGGGATAGGTCTCGCTGTAGCTGCCCTCCAGCCAGGAGCCGGCCAGGACGGCAGGTCCTCCGTGCCCCGGACCCCAGACGCACAGCGCGTCCAGTCCGCGCGCCTTGATCACGCGGTTGAGGTGGGTGTACACGAGGTTCAGACCGGGCGAGGTGCCCCAGTGGCCGAGCAGCCGCGGCTTGATGTGCTCGGGCCTGAGCGGCTCGGTCAGCAGGGGGTTGGCCATGAGGTAGATCTGGCCCGCCGCCAGGTAGTTGGCGGCGCGCCAGTGGGCGTCCAGGGTCCGCAGTTCCTCGTCGGGCAGTGCGGTGGTGTCCGGGCGGGCGGCCGTGGGCATGGGTCCTCCGGATGCGTCGTCCATGGGTGGCAACGTGGGTGGCAACATGGGTGGCAATTGTGTCGGGAACGGCAGGAAAGTCCGGGTATGACGGCTACCGGGCACGCCGCAGGGTGCGGCGCACCGCGGGCGACACGGCCGGGCCGGACACCGAAGGAGCCGTGGCGACGCCGGGCGCCGACGCGGCCCGGACCGGGACCAGGACCATGGGACGTTCGGCATGGGCGACGCCGGCTGGCCCGACGGAACCGGCAGCGAACCCGCCCGCCCCGTTCATCTCGTGGAAGCCGCGCGGGCCCGGCACCACCAGTCCGGCGGAGTCCGCCGCATCGATCAGCGCCCCGGCCGGCGTCCCCGCCGGCTGATCAGGGATCACCTCGACACCCGGAGGACCCGGCCGCAGCCGCTTCGCGGCCGCACGGGAGACCCGCGCGGTCCCACCCCGCCAGGCCCCTCCCATCGAGCAGCAAGGCCGCGCCACGAACGCGGCCATTCGGCAGCGGCGCGGCTCTGGAGCGAGCCGTCGAGGCCCACCGCGACGGTTCGGGTCGTCACTGTCTCCACCTCCCGGGAGCGGGCGTCCACCACCAGCCTGGTGACGCCACGCCCACCGGGTCAGGGGCCGCAAGTCCCCGCAGGGGACCGACCGGCCCTGGACGCCCCGAACGCCCGAAGGCGGCGGTGGCACGCGCCGGGCCCGGCCCGGCACCCGGCCGACAGGGTGTGCCAGGACGGCGAAGACCCCGAACGGCCCTGCCCGGGACCGCTGGACATCGGGTATCGGGTGACTTGCGAGTCACCCGATGCAAGTCACCCGATGCGAGTCACCCGGTTGGAGTCCTCGTGCACCGGTGAACCGAACGGTCCCGTGCTGCCACTCCACATCCCCATCCCCGGCTACTGCTTCTCCCGCCCCGGCAGGAACTCCTGCACCTTCGCCTTCAGCCCCTGCTTGATCATCGAACGCCGGTCCGAGTCGCCCTTGAGGATCGCGGACGCCGTCGCCTCCATCTGCTCCCACGTAGCGTGCGGCGGGATCGGCGGCACGGCCGGGTCCGTGAGGAACTCGATCACGCACGGCCCGTCCGCCTCCAGCGCCTGCCGCCAGCCCGCCTCCACGTCCTCCGGCTTCTCCACCCGGATCCCGGTCAGCCCGAGCGACCGGGCGAACGCCGCGTACTGCACGTCCGGGATCGACTGCGACGGCAGGAACGACGGAGAGCCCTCCATGGCCCGCATCTCCCAGGTCACCTGGTTCAGGTCCTGGTTGTTCCACACCGCCACCACCAGCCGCGGATCCGACCAGCGGTCCTTGTACTTCGCCGCAGTGATCATCTCCGCGAGGCCGTTCATCTGCATCGCCCCGTCCCCGACCAGCGCGAACACCGGCCGGTCCGGATGCGCGAACTTCGCCCCGATCGCATACGGCACGCCCGGGCCCATCGTCGCCAGCGTCCCGGACAGCGAACCCCGCATCCCCGGCCGCATGGTGATGTGCCGCGCGTACCAGTTCGCGACCGAACCGGAGTCCGACGTCAGGATCGCGTCCTCCGGCAGCAGCGGATCCAGGGCGCGCGCCACGTGCTCGGGGTTGATCGGATCGGCCGACTGCGCCGCCCGCCGGTCCATCGTCTCGTGCCAGCGCTTCACGTTCGCGCACACCGTGTCGTACCACTCGCGCCCGCCCCGGTCGCTGTCCAGCAACGGGATCAGCCGCCGCAGCGTCGACCTCGCGTCACCGACGAGATTCACCTCGTACGGGAAACGCATACCGATCATGTGCGGATCGATGTCGATCTGCACACCCCGCGCCTTGCCGAAGTCCGGCATGAACTGCGTGTACGGGAACGACGAACCGATCGTCAGCAAGGTGTCGCAGTCCCGCATCAGCTCGTACGACGGCCGGGAGCCCAGCAGCCCGATCGGCCCCGTGACATACGGCAGTTCGTCACTCAGCACGTCCTTGCCGAGCAGCGCCTTCGCCACCCCCGCACCGAGCAGCTCGGCGATCTCCTGCACCTCCGCGACCGCACCGGCGGCACCCTGACCCACCAGGACGGCGACCTTGTCACCCGCGTTCAGCACGTCCGCCGCCCGGCGCAGCGCCTCGTCCGTCGGGGTCGCCGTGTAGTCGCTCATGCCCAGACTGGACGGCACCATCTTGAAGTCGTGCGTCGGCGCCGAGTAGTCCAGTTCCTGCACATCGGCCGGGATGATCAGCGCCGTCGGGCAACGCCGCGCGTACGCCGTGCGGATCGCCCGGTCCAGCACGTTCGGCAGCTGCTCGGGCACCGTCACCGTCTCCACGAACTCCGAGGCGACGTCCTTGTACAGCGTGTGCAGGTCGACCTCCTGCTGGTACGAGCCGCCCATCGCCGTCCGGTTCGTCTGGCCCACGATCGCCAGCACCGGCACATGGTCGAGCTTGGCGTCGTACAGGCCGTTCAGCAGATGGATGGCGCCGGGGCCCGAGGTCGCCACGCACACACCCAGCTTCCCGCTGAACTTGGCGAACCCCACCGCCTCGAACGCGGACATCTCCTCGTGCCGGGACTGGATGAACCTCGGCTGGTCCTCGGCACGGCCCCAGGCGGCGAGCAGCCCGTTGATGCCGTCGCCCGGATACCCGAAGATCTGATCCACCCCCCAAGCGCGCAGGCGCTCGAGAATGTGGTCGGAGACCTTGGTGCTCATGGAGAGACCTCCCCGGTGCAGTGCGAAGCGGACGGTCCGGTCAGCACGTTCCGAGTGACCTGCGAGGGAGACGGAAAACCTCCCGGCGGGGGAGCGCGCGGGGCGTTGCGGGGTCCGCGAGAGGCCCGCGAGAGGCCCGCGGGGCGCTGCGGGGGGCCGCGGGGATGTGGGCGGGGGCGTCCCGGCGTACGGCCGCGGAGCGTCGCTTTCACCCGGCCGGGCGTGCGCGTCCCGCGAATGGGGCCCGGCCGCGCGCGGTACGCCGTTGCACGGGCTGTCATGGCAGCGAGGGCACGCCCCGTGCCCCGCACCCGCGACGCCGTACGGCAGCACCGCCGTACCCCGTCCCGGTGACCGCCGTACCGCCCCACCGGTGCGCCGGCGCTCCGCCGTCCCCGCCGCACCGCCGACGCCCGTCGAGGAGCCCACCCCATGCGCCGCACCACCCGTGCCCTGTCCGTCGCCCTCGTCGCCGGTGCCGCGCTCGCCCTGACCGGCACCGGCGCGGCCGCCACCCCCACCGCCGACACCCCTCCCGCGGCCTGCGACACCGTCTCCGGCCCGGCACTGGCCCCCCTCGACGACGAATACCCGGCCCTCGACGACGACACCGTGCGGCCGTCCCAGGCCGCGGACACCGTCGGCGGAGCGGCCGGGCCCCCCTACCGGAGCACCGCCCGCATAACCGCCGGCCGGCCCGCGACCCGCCCCGCGGACACCGGACCGAACCCGGCACCGGCCGCCGGCGACACCTGCCCGCCCGTATCCGGCACGGCACGCGAGCAGTCGGACGCCCCCCACGCCCCCACCCACGGCGACGACGACGCAGGCGGCACCTGCACGGACGGCAAGAAGTGCGACGACGGCACCCACCAGGGCGGCGACACGAGCGCGGCGTGCCGACAGGGGCAGCAGTCCTGCCAAAACGACGGCGCCCGGTGCCGGGACGGGCAGGCGTGCCCGCAGCGGTCCCCGTGCAAGAACGGGGCGCAGTGTTCCGGCGACGACGGCCATCAGGGCTGCACCGAGCCCGGGACCTGCACCGAAGACGACCCCGGGTGCGCCGCGTCGCACGACACCGACGGTTGCGCCCCGGCCGGCGTCGAGCACGGGGTGCAGGCCGGACAGGGCGGCAGCTACGACCCCTCGGTCCCGGCCCTCGTCGCCGGCGGCGTGCTCATCACCACCGCCTGCGCCGCAGCCGGCTACCGCCTGTACGGCCGCGGACGCCCGGAGCACCGGACCACGGACCTGTGACCGGCGCAGACCGACCCGTGACCGGCAGAACGCCCCGCACCGGCCATGGATCACCGCCCGGCGGGTACACACCCTCCCGAGGACCACGGCACCGGACACCTGCCCCGCCCGCACCGACGACACCACCCGCCGGACCCCGGCCACGGGCACCAACGCCCCCCGACCACAGGCACCCGGACCACCCAGCACCCGAACCACACGGCACCCGAACCACACGGCACCCGAACCACACGGCACCCGAACCACACGGCACCCGTTCCCGGCACCCTGGACGACAGCGCGCGAGAACACCAAACACGGCGAGGACGGCACGGCCCCCGCGGGCCGGCACACGGCACCACGGACTGCGCGGAGGCGGACATGCGGCGGACGGACCCCGAGGGCCACGGCCCCGTCCGCTACGGCCCGCCGCTGCCCGGCGACGGCCTGCCCGTCCTCCCCGAACTCTCCGCCGTGCTCGCCGCCGCCGCGAGCCGCGCCGACGCCCAGCCCGTCGGCGGCGCCCCCGCCCTGCTGGAGGCGGCCTGCGGCTACTGGACCCGGCGCGGCCTGCCCACGATCCCCGACCAGGTGGCCGCGGGACCCGGCGCCCCCGCCCTGCTGCTGGCACTGACCGCCGCACTCGCCGGTGACGGCGCCGACGTCCTCGTCCCACGCCCCTGCGCCGCCTGGTGGGCCCCTTACGCCCGGCTCCTCGGCCGCCCCGTCTTCCACGTGCCGACCCCCGCCGAGAGCGGCGGAGTCCCCGACCCCTACGCGCTGCTGGAGACCGTCCGCCGGGTCCGCGCCGAGGGCGGCGACCCACGACTGCTGGTGCTGTCCGTCGCCGACGACCCCACCGCCACCGTCGCCCCGCCCGAACTCCTGCACGAAACCGTCGAGGCGGCCACCGGCGAGGGCCTGCACCTGGTCAGCGACGAGACCTGGCGCGACACCCTGCACCACCCGCACGACACCGTCCTGCTCAGCCCCGCCGAGATGCGGCCCGACCGGGTCACCGTCGTCACCGACCTCGCCGGAGCCCTGCTCCCACCCGGCTGGCCCGCCGCCGTCGCCCGCTTCCCGGCGACCGAGGACGGAACACGGCTCCACGCGCGCGTACTCGACATCCTCACCGCGCTCGGCGCCCGCATCGCCGGCCCGGTCGCCGCGGCCGCCGGATACGCCCTCGACGAACCCCCGCCCGTCGCCGACCGCCGCGACGCCACCGTACGGCTCCACGCGCGCGTCGCCGCCACCGCGCACGCCGCGCTAGTCGCCGCCGGCGCGCTCGTCCGCCCGCCCCAGGCCGGCCGTCATCTGTACGCCGACCTCGCCCCGCTGCGCGAACCCCTCGCCGCCCAGGGCGTCGGCGACGCACAGGAACTGGAGGACTTCCTCACCGCCCGGCTCGGCATGCCCGCACCCGGCGGCCACCGCTTCGGCGACGACCTCGGCGCACTGCGCGTACGGCTCTCCACGGGGCCCCTGCTGGGCGGCACGGACGAGGAGCGCACCGAATGCCTCACCACGCCCGAACCGTTGGAACTGCCGCACGTGCACCGCGCGTTGACCTCCTTGACGTCGGTCCTCGACGACCTCCGCGACGACGCTCAGCGATGGGAGCCTCCTCGATGACGCAGCAGACGCACGAGCCCGGATCGGCCACGACGACCACGACGCCCACCCGGACCACGCCCCCGGCGACGGACACCGAGACGTCCAGGACGCCCACCCCGGCCACCGCGAGAGAGACCGCTGCTCCGGCCCCGGAGAGGACCACGGGAAGGGCCACGACGACGACCACGGCAGCGGCCCGGCCGGGCACCCCGAAGCCCCCTCCGGCACTCCCTTTCCCCCCACTGGCCGAGCCCCGCCCCCTCGGCGAACACCGCGTATGGCCCCGCACGTTCCACGACCGGCTCACCGCGCCCCTGCCCGGCCTCAAGGCCCTCGCCCGCTTCGCCCGCGAAGGCGCCGTACGCCCCGGCCCCGACGGCCTCGCCGACATCCCCGGGCTCCCCTGCGCACCCGCCCCACTGCCCCGCGTCGACACCCACACCCTCGCCGTCACCTGGGCGGGACACGCCAGTTGGATCATCCGCGTCGGCGGCCTCACCGTCCTCACCGACCCCGTGTGGTCCCACCGCATCCTCGGCACCCCGGCCCGCATCACCCCCGTCGGCGTTCCCTGGGAGACCCTGCCGCCCGTCGACGCGGTCGTCATCAGCCACAACCACTACGACCACCTGGACGCCCCGACCCTGCGCCGACTCCCGCGCGACACCCCCGTGTTCGCCCCGGCCGGCCTCGGCCGCTGGTTCCGCCGCCGCCGGTTCACCTGCGTCACCGAGCTGGACTGGTGGGAGGCCGCCGAACTTTCAGGGGTTCGTTTCGACTTCGTGCCCGCCCATCACTGGTCCAAGCGCACCCTCACCGACACCTGCCACAGCCTCTGGGGCGGCTGGGTCCTCACCGACCCCCACGGGCAGCGCCTCTACTTCGCCGGCGACACCGGTTACGGCCACTGGTTCACCCGCATCGGCCGCCGCTACCCCGGCATCGACCTCGCTCTGATGCCCATCGGCGCCTACGACCCCCGCTGGTGGCTCAGCGACGTCCACTGCGACCCCGAGGAGGCCGTCCAGGCCACCCTGGACCTCGGCGCCCGCCGCATGGCCCCCATGCACTGGGGCACCTTCATCCTCTCGGCCGAGCCGGTCCTCGAACCCCTCACCCGCGTGCGGACCGCCTGGGAGAAAGCCGGTCTGGAACGCACGGACCTGTGGGACCTGCCGGTGGGCGGCTCGAAGGTGCTGGAGCTGGACCGCGCGGCCGGATCCAGAGCGAACGCTTCCTGACGGAGCATCAGGAGAACGGAATCCGGCGACTGCGTTCCGGCGACTGGATCCCTACGACTGGATCCCGACGACCGGCGACCGTATGCAGACGACCGCATCCCGGCGACCGAATCGCGAGCGCGCTGTTCGAGCGACCACATCACGACGACCGTATGCGGGCGACCGCATCCCGACGATCGCATTCCGGCGACAGAATCTCGACGACCGTATACGGGCGACGACACCCCCGACGACCGTACGCCGGCGACCGTATACCGGCGACTGCATCCCAACGACAGCCGATGGACAGCCGGATCCCGCCAAGAGCCGTTGGCCGGCCGCATCGCGACGACCCCACCCCCACGACCCCACCGCCCCAGCGCTACCGCACCCGCCGTATCAGCCCCGGCACCGCACTGACGGTCAGAGTCAGTACGACCGCCGCGGCCACCCCCTCCCACGGCTCCTTGAACAACGACCCGCCCAGAATCCCGATCACCTGATACGTGACCGCCCACGCGAGGCACGCCGCCACATTCCCCCGGCTGAACCGCCGCAACGGCCAGTCCGCCATCAGACAGGCCAGCATCACCGGTATGCGCCCCGCCGGCACCAGCCGGGACAGCACCAGCACGGCCACCCCGTGGTCGGCCAGCTTCCCCCGCGCCTGCGCCAGCCGCTCCTCCGGCGCCCGGGACCGTATCGCCTCCAGCCACCGCGACCCGCTCTTCGACCGCATCCCGCGCCGCCCCAGCCAGTACAGCGCCGCATCCCCCAGGAACGCGGCCAGCGACGCCGTCACGAACACCAGAGCCAGCGAGAACGGCGCCGTCTGATGGAACGCCACCACCGCCGCCGAACTCACCAGCGCCCCCGTCGGCACCACCGGCACCAGCGCACCGATCAACACCAGCGAGAACAGCGACGGATAACCGAGCGCCCGCTGCGTCACCTCCGTGGGCACGGCCGACGTCGCGGCGGCGAGCATCACCGCACAGGCCGGCCGTATCACCGCGCGACCTCCAGCCGCACGCTCTCCCCGTGCCCCAGCTTGTGCACCGCCACCCGTGGCGCGGCCTGCGCCGCCAGGCGCACGAACTCGTCCCCCGGCGCATGGAACTCGTGCGGGCGCACCGCGTCCATACCGATCGGCCAGTACGTCCCGTAGTGCACCGGCACCGCCACCCGCGGCGCCAGCCGGGCCAGCACCCGCGCCGCCCGCCCCGCGTCCAGGTGCCCCTCGCCGAGAAACGGCCCCCAGCCCCCCACCGGCAACAGCGCCACATCCACCGGCCCCACCTGCTCGGCCATGGCGTCGAACAGCCCCGTGTCACCCGCGAAATACGTCCGCGCCTCACCCTCCACCACGTAACCCAGGGCGGGGGAGCGGTGCGGCCCCACCGGCAGCCGCCGCCCGTCGTGCAGCGCGGGCACCACCCGGACCAGCACCCCGCCCATCCGCACCTCGTCCCCCGGGACCACCTCGATGACCCGCAGGTGCCGCAGCCGGCGCACACCCGGCACCGCCCGTGGTGCGCCCCGGGGTACGAGCAGGCGCGTGCCCGGAGCCAGACCGGCCAGCGAAGGCAGATGCAGATGGTCGGCGTGCAGATGCGAGACGAGCGCCACGTCCGCGCGGCGGGCCTCCGCGGGCGGCACGGCACCCCGGCGGCGCCGCAGATGCGCCAGCCGGCGAGCGAACAGAGGATCGGTGAGCACCCGAGTGTGCGCATCCTCGATCGTGCAGGTTGCGTGACCCCACCAGGTGATCTCCACCGGCACCTCTTCGCCTCCTTCACGCGACTCCCCGAAGCCTACGGGCAGGAGTAGGGTCTGCGGCGAAACCCGGAGGTGAGGGGGACGCCATGGGAGAGCTGCGCGGTGTCGTCGGCGCGCTCACGACCGTGCGGGTCACCGCCATCGCCAGCCTGACTCCCCTGGAGGAGCTGGAGGCCGACCCCTTCCTGGTGGACTCCCGCAGCCAGCACGCGATGTGCGCCCGCTGGGCGGCCGAACGCGGCTACGTGCTGGCCCGGGAACTTCTCGTCGGCGGACTTCGTTTCGACCACTGCGCACTGTGGGACGGAATCCGCCCGGGCGTGGACGTGTTCGTCGCGCCCAGCCTGCGCGTGCTCGAACGGGCCCTGTCGTCGGTGGAGGAGTTCACCGCCGAATGCGCCCGGCGCGGGGTCCGGGTGGAGACCGTGGGCCGGGCCGAACCGTCCTACGACGCGCAGATGAAGGCACAGGTCCACCGCCGGCTGTCGATGCCGACGGCCGGCTACGACGGCCGGTGACGCCCGGCGCCCCGCGCCCGTCCACCCGCCCGAAGGGCCGTCGTGCCATATGACAAGGTGGACAGCGGCCCGGCTGTCGAAGGGGCCGGGACGTGAGGTGTGCGGGGCGTGCGAGGCGTGAGATGGCGGCGGATCGCCAGTCAGACCGGACGGAGCATCGCCGTATGGGCGGTGTCCACCCTCACCATGCTGCTCCTGGCCGGACTCCTTCCCGACTTCCGGCTCCAGTCCCCCGACGGCGACAGCAGCACCCGCATCGCCGTCACCGCCGCCTGCGGCGCCGGCGCCTTCGGTGTGCTCTCGGCCGTGGCCTGGCCCCTCCTGGTCCGGCTGCTGCTGCTCATCCCCGCCCTGGTACTGGGCCTGCTCGTCTTCTTCCTCAACGGCTCCCTGCTGCTGCTCGCCCTGCGCCTCAACCCCTCCGGCCGGGGCGCGGTCGCCCCGGAGACCGCCGTCATCGTGGCCGCCGTGATGTCCGCCGTCGCCTCGGCCACCGGCGCCGCCCTCGCCGTGCGCGACGACGAGGCCTACCGGCGCCGGCTGCACCGCCTCGCCACCCGCCGCAGCAGAACCAACTCACCCTGCCCGTCCGCACCCGGCCTGGTCTTCATCCAACTCGACGGCGTGGGCCACGACGTCCTCGAGGACGCGATCCGCAAGGGGCTGATGCCGACGGTCGCCCGCTGGCTGGCCGCTGCCGACGGCATACAACCGACAGTCGAAGGCATACGGTCGACGGGCGACCCCGGACAGCCGACCGACGACGGCACACACTCGACAGATGGGCCCCGACAGCCGACCGGCGAAGGTATACGGTCGACGGGCGAAGATCCACAGTCGACAGGCGACACCATGCCGTCGACAGGCGACGACAGACGGCCGTCAGACGGCGGCACCCGGCCGACCGTCGGCGAAATGCCGCCGACAGGCGACTGCATACGCCCCAACCACAGCCCCAACCACCGCCCCACCCACCGCCTCACCCCCTGGCGCACCGACTGGTCCAGCCAGACCGGCGCCAGTCAGCTCGGCATCCTGCACGGCAGCACCTTCGACGTGCCCGCCTTCCGCTGGTACGAGAAGGACCGGGGCGAGGTGATGGTATGCAATCGACCGACCAGTGCCGCCGAACTGCAACGCCGCGCCATATCGCATACAGGCGACGGCGGACTGCTGACCGTCGACGGCGCGAGCCGAGGCAACCTCTTCAGCGGCGGCGCCGGTGAACAGGCCCTCGTCCTCTCCATCGCGACCCGCCGCCGAGGCCGCGAGAACCGTTCCCGAGCCGGCTACTTCGCCTACTTCTCCGACCCGGCCAACGCCGTCCGCACCGCCCTCTCCTTCGCCGCCGAGGTCGCCCGCGAGATCGGCCAGTCCACCCGCGCCCGGCTCCGCAGGCAGCGTCCCCGGGTGTCCCGCGGCGGCCTCTACCCCTTCGTCCGCGCCTTCGCCACCGTCGTCGAACGGGACGTCGTCGTCGCCGCGGTCATGGGCGACATGCTCGCCGGCCGCACCGCCGTCTACGCCGACCTCGTCGCCTACGACGAGGTCGCCCACCACTCGGGCCCGTGCAGCCGGGACGCCGAGAAGGTGCTGCAGCGCCTCGACCGGTCCCTCGCGCTGATCGAACGCGTCGCCGAACACGCCCCACGCCCCTACCGGATCGTCGTCCTCTCCGACCACGGCCAGAGCCCCGGCGAGACCTTCCACGCCCGCTACGGTCTCACCCTCGCCGACCTCGTCCGGGCCGGCTGCGGACTGCACGTCCCCCGCCGCGCCGATCGCACCCGCAGCGGCGCCGAGGCCCGCGCCGCCGTCCGTGCCGCGCTGCGCCGCCCCGTGGAGGAACGCCCCGCCCGCGCCTCGGAACCGATCGTCCTGGCCTCCGGCAACCTCGGCCTGGTCTCCTTCCCCGACGTGCCCCACCGCATGACCAAGGCGGAGATCGACGCCCGCCACCCCGCCCTGCTCACCACCCTCGCCAACCACCCCGGCATCGGCTTCCTGCTGGTCGCCGACGACGAGCACGGCGGCGTGGTGCTGGGCCCCTACGGCACCGAGATCCCGCTGGCCGAGCTGGACGACGAGACCGGCCCGCTGGCCCGCTTCGGCCCCGGTGCCGTCGACGCCGTGCGCCGTACCCACTCCTTCCCGCACACCGCGGACATCATGGTCAACTCCGCGTACGACCCCGCCGACGGCGAAGTCCTCGCCTTCGAGGAGCAGATCGGCTCCCACGGCGGGCTCGGCGGCGCACAGTCCCGCCCGTTCCTGCTCTCCCCGCTGGAGCTGTCCGCGCCGGTCGACGCGGACGGGGATCTGGCCGGCGCCGAGCACGTGCACCGCGTACTGCGGCGCTGGCTGCGCGAGCTCAGCGGACCGCAGGTACCCCTCACCGACGACGGGGAGGAGACGGAGGAGACGGAGGAGACGGAGGAGCGGGCCGCCTGAAAATCGGCTGCGCCCGCCCCGCCGCACACCCACACTGTTCGAGTCGTACACCACTCGAACACCCGAGGATGTCCCCGCCTTGCAGGCTGCCGTCACCGTCACCCCCGCCCGCGTCCCCGAACTCCTCCTCGGCCTCGCCACCGTCCGGCCCGTCTTCCTCTGGGGCGCCCCCGGCATCGGAAAGTCGTCCCTGGTGCGGGAGTTCGCCACCTCGCTCGGCCTGGAGTGCGTGAGTCTGCTCGGCACCCAGCTCGCGCCCGAGGATCTGATCGGCGTGCCGCAGATCCGCGACGGACGCTCGGTGTTCTGCCCGCCGGAGACCATCGCCCGCGACGAGCCCTACTGCCTGTTCCTGGACGAGCTCAACGCGGCCACCCCGGACGTGCAGAAGGCGTTCTACTCGCTGATCCTCGACCGCCGCATCGGGAACTACGAGCTGCCCGAGGGGTCCATCGTGATCGGCGCCGGCAACCGGGCCACCGACAACGCCCTCGCCCGGCCCCTCGCCTCCGCCCTGGTCAACCGGCTCGCCCACGTCCACCTGGAGGTCTCCGCCACGGACTGGCTGGCGTGGGCGGGCGAGAACGGCATCCACCCGTGGATCCTGGACCACCTCACCGACCGGCCCGACCACCTGTGGTCCAAGCCGCCGAAGACCGAGGAACCGTTCTCCACGCCCCGCTCCTGGCACATGCTCTCCGACGCCCTGCACTCCTTCGGACCCGACCTCGACGAGCCCACCCTGACCGTCCTCGCGCACGGCACGCTCACCCCCGCGCACGCCACCGCGTTCTGCGGCTACGTCAAGGTCGTCCGCAGCCGGTTCGGGATCGAGGCGATCCTGAAGGGCGACGCCCGCTGGCCGCACCGCATGCAGGACCGGGACCTGCTGTACTACCTCGCGGAGTCGTTCCGCGGCCGGCTGCTCAAGGAACTGCCCGCCGGCAAGGAGCACATGTCGGCGAACGGACGGCAGGTCGCCTACCGCGCCAAGGCGCTGCTGGTGCAGCTCGCCGAGATCTCCGTCGAGGTCGCCCAGACCGTCATAGCCGGGGACGACGACGGCAACCCCGTGCTGCCCTCCTGGTTCCTGGTCGAGGCCGCCCGCGACATGCCCCGCCTGGTGGAGGCCCGGCGGTGAACCGCACCCCGCCGAAGAAGAAACGCGACCTCGCCGGCGAGGCGTTCGCCGAGGGCATGCGGCTGCTGCGCGCCAACCCCGCGCTCGCCGCGTTCGAGTTCAGCACCTGCCGCAGCGAGACCTGCGCCCTCGCCCCGCGCGACGGGCTGCTCGTCGTCGACTCCGACGCCACCGTCCACGCCCACCCCGACCGCTTCGCCGACCCCGGCGCCTGGGCCTGGGCCCTCGCCCACGCCGCGCTCCACCTCGGCTTCGGGCACGTCCCCGCCGCCCGCGGCCGGCGCGAGCAGCCCGACCGGTACGACCTCGCCGCCCGCTGCGTCGTCGTCAACCGTTTCCTGCTCGGCTTCCCCGTCGGCACCACCCCCGACGACCTGCCCGCCGGCTACCCCGACGGGGACGAGGAGCGGCTCGCCGCACGCTGGCGCGCCCACGGCCTGCCGCCCGCCTACGAGCGCTGCGGCACCGCCGGCGGCGCACCCGACCAGATGCTCACCGAATGGCAGGCCTGGCAGGGGCCGGTCCCCGACCGGCAACTGGCCTTCGCCACCGCGCTGACCCGTACCGTGTCCGCCGCGATGGACATGGCCGCCGGCCGCCGGGACTCCCTCACCGGCGAGCGGACCGCGCAGCGCCCCTGGGACAAGGCCCTGAGCTGGTTCGTCTCCTCCTACCCGCTGCTCGGCGGCATCGCCGCCGGGATCAAGCTCGTCGCGGACGCCGAACTCGCCCGCGCCCACGGCATCCAGATCGCCGCCGTCGACCCCGCGGCCGGCGAGATCTACGTCAACCCGCTGCGCCGCTTCGACGACGAGGAATGGCGGTTCGTCCTCGCCCACGAGATGCTGCACGCCGCCCTGCGCCACGGCGACCGGTGCGGCCCCCGTGACCCCTACCTGTTCAACGTCGCCTGCGACTACGTCATCAACGGCTGGCTGGTCGAGATGCAGGTCGGCACCATGCCGGAGGGACTCCTGCACGACCCGCAGCTGGCCGGCCTGTCCGCCGAGGAGGTCTACGACCGCATCGCCGGCGACCTGCGCCGCGCGCGCCGCCTCGCCACCCTGCGCGGCAAGGGCACCGGCGACGTCCTCGGCGCCCCGCTCACCCCGGTCGGCGACTACGTCGACCTGGACGGGTTCTACCGCCGCGGCCTGACCCGCGGCCTGGACCTGCACCAGAGGCAGGAGCGCGGCTTCCTGCCCGGCGGCCTGGTGGAGGAGATCCGCGCGCTCAGCCACCCCCCGCTGCCCTGGGACGCTCAACTGGCCCGCTGGTTCGATGAGTTCGTGCCCCGCCCCGAGCCCGTACGGTCCTACGCCCGCCCCGCCCGCCGCCAGGCGTCCACCCCGGACATCCCCCGCGCCGGGCGCTGGTTCCCGCCGGAGGAGGTCGCCCGCTGCACCTTCGGCGTCGTCCTGGACACCTCCGGCTCCATGAGCCACACCCTGCTCGGCAAGGCGCTCGGCGCCATCGCCTCCTACGCCGAGGCCCGCGACGTACCGGCCGCCCGCGTCGTCTTCTGCGACACCGCCCCGCACGACGCCGGGTACCTGCCCGTCACCGAGATCGCGGGCCGGGTCCGGGTGCACGGACGCGGCGGTACGATCCTGCAGCCCGGCATCGACCTGCTGCACCGGGCCGAGGACTTCCCACCCACCGCACCGGTGCTGGTCATCACCGACGGCTGGTGCGACGTCCTGCGGGTGCGCCGCGAGCACGCCTATCTGATCCCCCAGGGAAATCACCTCCCGTTCACCGCGCGGGGGCCCGTCTTCAGAGTCCGATGAGCCCGGATGTGATCGGATAGGGGATACGGAAAACCCCGTAACGGGATCCGACGGAAAGGAATCACCGTGGCCACCACGCGCACCGCGCACACCGTCTGGGAAGGCAACCTGCTCGAGGGCAAGGGCGTCGTCACCTTCGACTCCTCCGGCATCGGCGAGCAGCCCGTCACGTGGGCCTCGCGCGCCCAGGACGCGAACGGGAAGACCAGCCCCGAGGAGCTGATCGCCGCCGCCCACTCCAGCTGCTTCTCCATGGCCCTCTCGCACGCCCTGGCCGGCGCCGGCACCCCGCCCACCCGGCTGCGGACCGAGGCCGACGTCACCTTCCAGCCGGGCGAGGGCATCACCGGCATTCACCTCACCGTGCGCGGCGAGGTGCCGGGCCTGGACGCGGACGGCTTCGCCTCGGCCGCCGAGGACGCCAAGAAGAACTGCCCGGTCAGCCAGGCCCTGACCGGTACGACGATCACCCTGACGGCCGAGCTGGCCTGACGCTGGCAGGACCCGGCCGGACGACCCCGCGATGCCGCGTCCCGACGACGGGACGCGGCATCGCCGTCGCCCGGCCCTACGGCGGGAGGATCGGGGAACCCCTGACCCCTCGGGGCGCGGAGCGTCACGCGACCGCGTTCACAGGCTCTCGCGGTACTCCCGCAGGACCTTCCGCGTGCGCTGGGCCGAGGCCGCCCGGGCCGTCATGTGGTCCAGCACCTCCAGATGGGCAGCGACCTCCCGGCGCGAGTCCAGATAGAGCGCGCCGGTCAGATACTCGGTGAACACCATGTCCGGCAGCTCCGGCTCGGCGAACCGGAACAGCGTGAACGGCGCGTACGTCCCCGGGTGCGGGCCCGCGGCGAACTCCGCGAGCTGCAGGGTGACCCGGTCACGCTCGGCGTACTCCAGCAGCCGGTCCAGCTGGTCCCGCATCACCTCGGGCCGCATGCTCACCGGGCGCCTGAGCACCGTCTCGTCCATGATCACCCACAGGTGGGGCGGGTCGTCCCGCTCGAGCAGCAGCTGCCGCTCCATGCGCAGCGACACATGGCGTTCGACGGTCTCCGGCCGGGTCTGCCCGATCGTTCCGGCCTCCATCACCGCGCGCGCGTACGCCTCGGTCTGCAGCAGGCCGGGCACGAAGTGCGGCTCGTAGGAGCGGATGATGCGGGCGGCGCCCTCCAGGCTGACGTACAGGCTGAACCAGTCGGGGAGCACGTCGTGGAAGCGCTGCCACCAGCCCGGCTGGTTCGCCTCCTCGGCCAGCCGCACGAACGCGGACGCCTCCTCCTCGGGCACCCCGTAGGTGGAGAGCAGCACCTGCACGTAGGGGATCTTCAGCGCGACCTCGGCCATCTCCATCCGCCGTACGGTCGCCGACGCCACCCTGAGGACCCGGGCGGCCTCCTCCCGGCTCAGTCCCGCCGCCTCGCGCAGCTCCTGCAGCCGTTTGCCGAGCACCACCTGGCCCACGGTGGGCGCGGCCCGCCGCTCGCTCACGCCACGCCCTCCCCTACGCGCCGACGCACGCGGGCAGTCTGTCACGCCGTGCCGTCCCGCACACGTGGTCGAGGCGAACCGGATCCGCGCAGTGTCCTCAACCGGCCAATGTGTGCAGGTACTTGGTGGTCGCCGCGTCCGCCGGCAGGAACGTCTCGATGGCCAGCTCGGCGACCGTGACGTCCATCGGCGTGTTGAACGTGGAGATCGACGACACGAACGACAGCACGCGGCCGTCGTGCTCGATGACCAGCGGCAGCGCGAAGTACGGTACGGGCTCGGCCGGTTCGTCACCGGACGCGTCGAGCGGCACCGGATAGGCCGACACCTCCTCGTACAGGGCGCGGAGCCGGTCCGAGCGGTGCAGGGCGAGCTGCCGCTGCATCTGCTCCAGCAGATGACCGCGCCACTCCTGCAGGTTCCGGATCCGCGGCGCCAGCCCCTGCGGGTGCAGGGTCAGCCGCATCGCGTTCGGGGCCGGCTCCATCAGCTCCTGCGGCACGCCCTCCAGCAGCATGGCGATGCCACGGTTCGCGGCGACCACCGTGTACGTGGCGTCGACCACCAGCGCCGGGTAGGGCTCGTAGCCCTGGATCAGGCGTTCCATGCCGTCGCGCAGCGCGTCCAGCGCCGGGTCGTCCAGCGGGGTCTCCGGGTAGTACGGGGCGTAACCGGCCGCCAGCAGCAGGGCGTTGCGCTCCCGCACCGGTACCTCCAGGTGCTCGGCGAGGCGCAGCACCATCTCCTCGCTCGGCCGGGACCGGCCGGTCTCGACGAAGCTGATGTGCCGGGCGGAGGAGTCGGCACGCAGCGCCAGCTCCAGCTGGGAGATCCGGCGCCGCTCCCGCCAGCCGCGCAGCAGCGGGCCGACGCCCTTGTCGGACGCGGCGGCGGCACCGGAGGCGGTGGCGGACACGGAGGGGCCGGAGGCGACAATGGTCATACGGACGACCGTAGTCGAGGAGTTGCGCTTGACGTCCTCCGCTCCCTAAAGGGAGGGGATTCCCGTCTGCCTGCCGGTGGTGACCGGTTGGGGCTTCGGGTGGGTTCCCCGTTCAACGGGCCGTGCCTGGCGCGGG